>JBJTWF010000148.1:0-62353 GCA_046081565.1 Flavobacteriales bacterium
TGAAAAAATTGACATTGGAGGGGTCTCCCTTATTCGTGCAGCAGCTAAAAATCACCGTGATGTAGTCGTTTTATCATCAAAAAACCAATACCATGAGCTCTTAACCATATTAAAAGAAAACGATGGAAAAACCCTATTAACGCATCGAAAAAAATGGGCCAAAGAGGCTTTTGTGACAACGGCGAGCTATGATATGGCTATCGGAGATTATTTCTCTGAAAACCCAAACCCGTTCCGATCGCTTTATTCCAACCCAAAAACACCCCTTCGCTACGGAGAAAACCCTCACCAATCCGGATGGTATTCTGGCGATTTAGCGGAGTCCTTTGATGTGTTTGGTGATCGTGCGCTTTCTTACAATAACCTTATGGATGTAGATGCGGCCATGCGCTTCATGGAGGAGTTCCGTTCTTTGCCAAACACGTTTGCAATATTTAAACACAATACCGCTTGTGGTGTTGCAACGACAGATCGCGTACTTGAAAGTTTTGAACTCGCACTTGCGTGCGATCCGATTAGTGCATTCGGGGGTGTTTTGATATGCAATGGAACCATTACCTATGAAACAGCTAAAAAAATTGATGCCCTTTTTTACGAAATACTCATTGCCCCGGGGTATGAACCTGAATCCTTAGACTTGCTTACAAAGAAAAAGAACCGCATTATTCTTAAACAAAAGCCTTTTTCCTTTACATTATATAACGTAAAGACCTTATTAAACGGTTACCTAATTCAAGAAAACGATGGTTATTCCGTAACGGAATCGGATTTGAGTTATCCAACGAATAAAAAACCATCTTCCGAAGAATGCGTGGACCTGCTTTATGCGAATCATATTGTTAAACACACCAAATCGAATGCGATTGTTTTGGTTAAAAACCGCCGGTTATTAGCCAGTGGTACAGGACAAACTTCACGCGTTGACGCCCTAGAACAAGCCATTTCAAAGGCAAAAAAATTCGGGTTTTCTTTGGAGGGAGCCGTAATGGCAAGCGATGCCTTTTTTCCCTTTCCAGATTGCGTGGAAATAGCTCATAAAGAGGGCGTTACTGCAGTCATTCAACCAGGGGGGTCCGTTAAAGACAACCTGTCTATTGCTTATTGCAATGAAAACGGAATAAAAATGGTTTTTACCGGCATTCGGCACTTTAAACATTAATTTTTTTTTACGTGGTTTTTAGCTACCTTCGAAGCGGTATTAAATACGTTAAATTTTAAGATGGGTTTATTTAGTTTTTTAACGCAAGAGATTGCCATTGATCTCGGCACAGCAAACACATTAATAATTTGGAATGACAAGGTGGTAGTAGATGAGCCCTCCATTGTTGCCAAAGATATTCAATCAGGTCAGGTCGTCGCCATTGGTAGAAAAGCACAACAGATGCATGGAAAAACGCATCGGCTCATTGAAACCGTTCGCCCGCTCAAAGATGGAGTAATCGCAGACTTTCAAAGTGCAGAACAGATGATTAGGGGAATGATTAAAATGATCAATCCTGGACGAAATTTATTTCGACCTACGTTGAGAATGGTTATTTGTATTCCGTCTGGCATTACCGAAGTAGAAAAACGTGCCGTAAGGGATTCTGCTGAGCATGCCGGTGCAAAGGAGGTTTATTTAATTCACGAACCGATGGCTGCCGCTATTGGTATTGGTATTGACGTTGAAGAGCCCACCGGAAACATGATCATTGATATTGGTGGGGGAACTTCAGAAATTGCGGTAATTGCGCTGGGTGGTATTGTCTCCGACAAATCGATACGTGTGGCGGGGGATGATTTTACGAACGATATCGAAGAATACATGCGTAGACAACACAATATTCTCGTTGGGGAACGTACCGCAGAACAAATAAAAATCGAGGTTGGGGCCGCTATTCCCGACTTAGATGATCCGCCGCCCGCCTACGCTGTAAGGGGGCGTGACTTGATGTCTGGAATACCAAAAGAAATGATAATTACACACGACGAAGTCGCTTTTGCGCTGGATAAAACCATCTCTAAAATTGAAGAAGCGATTCTTAGTGCGTTAGCGGCAACCCCTCCTGAATTAAGTGCCGACATTTACAAAACGGGAATATATCTTGCGGGTGGAGGATCCATGCTCAGAGGGCTTGATAAACGTATCTCTGATAAAACCAAGCTTCCTGTTCACATCGCTGAGAGCCCCTTGAGAGCGGTGGCCCTAGGAACAAGTATCGCGTTGAAAAATATTCATCAATACCAATTTCTTATCCGAGATTAAGGGTAATGCCGTCCTGTAGGTTAAAGGACTTTTGTATTTTTGTTTATGCAAAACTTATTCTCGTTTCTCAAACGGTTTCAGGTGTTCTTGGTTTTTTTTCTGTTTCAGATTCTATGTTTTGCCCTTTACATTCAGTTTGTCAGTTATCCTAATAGTGTTTTTCTATCCACGGCGTCTTCCATTAATGGTAAGGTTACCTCATGGACAAACGCTGTAAAGGAACCCTTTAGCATTAAAGATAATAACGCTGTATTAAGGGCTGAAAACGCCACATTGCGCAAGCAGCTTTCTGGAAATATCTACCCTCTCGCTCGTACGACCACATACGTCAATGACACCATTAACCATTTGAAATTCAATTACATTCCCACAGAGGTCGTAAACAACAATGTAACAAGAAGAAACAACTATTTCACCATTGATGTTGGGTCGATTCAACAAATTACTCCAGGGATGGCCGTAATTACTCCCCGGGGCGTACTTGGGGTTGTTTTTAAAGTCGGCAAACGCTTTTCACTGGTTAAAACAGTCCTCACCCAAGACATAAATTTAGATGTAATGATTGAAAAAACCGGAGCAAAAGGCATTCTTAAATGGCATGGGAGTGACCCCTTGCGGGCAACAGTGACCGGGGTTCCAGATGATTTAAAAATTCCTATTGGCAGTAAAGTGTCTACCCTAGATGTTTCAGGGATGTTTCCCAAAGGGATCCCAGTAGGTACAGTGGAGAAAATTGCAAAAATGGAAAACCAGCCCTTGTGGAATATAACCATTCGGTTTTCAGAGGATTATCGAACGCTACACGGAGCTTATTTGGTTAAATCATTTATAAAAAATGAACTAAAAGAAATCCAATCTGAAATCCCTAAAGAACCTACCACCCCATGAGATCATTAATGGCACATCTCGGTTTAGGATTGATAATTTTTCTATTACAGGCCTTTCTTTTTAATCAAGTCTCTATGGGTTGGGGGGCGCAGGTATTTGCCCTTCCCTTATTAATCATGATGCTTCCGTTTACCCTGTCTGTTTTTTGGCTCATGCTCATCGGTTTTGTTTTGGGTATCCTCATCGATTCTTTTTCAAACACCTACGGACTTCATGCATCCACATTGGTTTTGGTTGCCTATCTCAGGCCCTTGTTTTTTGCGATTTTTTGTCCAAGAGAAGGGTACGATCCGTTAAAATCACCAAACATTCAAGACATGGGCTTTACTTGGTATTTTATTATCTATACCTTCCTTTTATTGATCTCCTTAGTTTGGTTTTATGGGCTAGAAATTTTCCGGTTCTCAGAAACATTGTTGATGCTCAGGAATATTGCCACATCCTTTGTAATCAGCCTATGCATGGCGGTCCTTTTTCAGCTTTCTTTATACAAATTAAGGGCTAGAAAATGAATTTGGAAGGCCGAAGATATTTGATTTATTTGCTCGTGGCGTTTACAGGGGTTTTTTATCTCTTTAGGCTTTTTTATATGCAAATTTTAGATGGTAGTTGGGCCGCTCGTGCATCCGAAATTTCCGAACGTAAACGAGAGGTAATTCCACCAAGAGGAGTGGTGTTGGACCGAAACGGAAAACAAATTATTTCCAATAAAACTTCCTACAACATTATGATGATTGAAAGTAAAATCACCAAACTTGACACCCTGGCTTTTGCTGCCCTTATTGGGTGGGATAAACAAAAAGTAGTTGATCGGTTTAAAGAAATAAGGATAAAAGAGGGTTTTTATAAAAACAGCGCAACTGGAAAAACCACCTCCAACTACCGAAAGGATAGGCCCTACCCTTTTGTAAAAGAAATAAGCCATGATGAAATGCTTAGAATAGCCCCAAAACTATCTGCGTTCCCGGGGTTCTACGAAGAGCCAACCCACACGCGATTTTATCCCTATCCAAACGCCGCAAATATATTTGGATACTTAAATGAAGTAATCAAAGAAGAGGTAGAAAAAGATGGTTTTTATCGGCCGGGAATGAACATAGGGCGGGCAGGTATCGAGCGTTCCTATGAAAACATTTTTAGGGGAAAAAAGGGGGTGCGTTATGTCGTTACAAATGCAAGTAACAACGATGTGGCAACCTCATCGAAGAACAGCTTTGACACCTTAGCGATTCCTTCCCCAACCATCCAATTGGGGCTAGATATAGATCTTCAGGCATACGGCGAACGCTTAATGAGCAATAAAAGAGGCTGTATTGTTGCAATAGAACCTTCTACCGGAGAGATCCTGGCGATGGTTTCCGCACCATCTTATGACCCCAACTTGCTTTCTGGAAGAAAAAACATCAAAGAAAATTACCCAAAACTCCTTGCCGATTCTGCACTTCCGTTGTTCGCTCGCCCCTTACAAGCAGAATATCCACCAGGTTCAATATTTAAATTGGTACAAGCGCTCATTTGCTTGCAAGAAAACAAAATTGCTCCTAATACGTCATTTCCATGCAATAAAAGCCTCGTGGGTTGCCATGGACATCCAACCGCAGGAAGTGTGATGGACGCCATTAAATACTCATGTAATCCTTACTTTTATGCTGCGGTTAAGCGCGTCATTGAGCCGGGAAAAAACGCCAACATAAACCAAGACGCTGTAATTGGTATAGAGAATTGGCATGCTTATATGACTAGTTTTGGGCTCGGGGTTAAACCTAAAGTCGACATTGATGCTCTAGCCCAACGTAGCGGATTAATACCCAACGCCGCCTATTACAATAAATTCTTGGGAAAAGGAAATTGGTCCTTTTCTACCATTCGATCTATTTCAATCGGTCAAGGTGAGATCAAAATGACGCCAATGCAAATGGCTAATATTGCCGCTATAATTGCAAATAGGGGCTGGTACTATATCCCTCATTTTGTTAAAAAAATTGGGGCCGGAGGACCTCTGGAAGCATACAAAACCAAGCATTATACAAAAGTTGATGCGCGACATTTTGAACCTATTATTGATGGCATGTGGCGAGTAGTTCACCAAGCGGGTGGAACAGGAAAGGAAGCTCAATTGAAGGACATTGTTGTTTGCGGAAAAACCGGCACAGTACAAAATGGTCCTAACCGAGAAAACCATTCCGTTTTTGTAGCCTTTGCTCCCCGGGAAAACCCAAAAATTGCATTAGCTGTGTTTGTAGAAAATGCCGGGGCTGGCGGTTCATATGCCGCCCCCATTGCGGGTTTGATGATTGAAAAATACCTAAAGAAAACGGTAGCGAATGAGGCTAAAGAGAATAAAATTATTAATACAAAAATCCTAAAACAGTAATCGCCTTTAGGCATGAGAAAAAACGAACAAATTTTCTTTCGTATTGATTGGCCGTTACTTTTCGGGGTATTGCTCCTAATGTTACTCGGAATCTTAACCGTCTATTCGGTTGCCTATACCCCAAAAGCGCCTTCGCTTTTTGATTTTAGTCAAAAATATGGGAAACAATTATTCTGGGTTTCCATTTCGCTTTTTTTTGGTTTTATGATCCTCCTCATTGATTCTTCCATTTATCGTAAATATGCGGAAATAATCTATTTATCAACGTTAAGCCTACTCGTTTTAGTTCTTTTTATGCCGCCCGTAAATGGCGCTCGAGCTTGGTTGGGAATCGGAAGCTTGGGAGTTCAGCCGGCAGAATTTGCCAAGGTGTCAACGGCCCTTTTACTTGCCAAATGGGTTGACATGACCAACTTAAAACTACAGGGAACTAGAACGGTTTTTGAATACCTAGGAATCATATTTATCCCTTCTTTCTTCATTGCCATGCAGCCGGATGCGGGTACCTTGTTGGTTTTTACCTCTTTTTTCTTTGTAATGTATCGAGAGGGGATCACCTTCGACCCTGTAATTCTTTCGGTACTAAAGCTTTTTCCTAATTTAAAGTTTAAAAGCACGTGGTTAGGAACACATTTTATTCCCTTTCTGTTCTTTCTCTTAGTTATCAGTGTAATTAGTCTTTATTTAAGCAATGCCTATGTAAACGTTTTTGGCGTTTTACTTTCGGGAACCACCACCCTTTCACTGATCGTCAGCCTACTAGCGTTGCTGATCTTAGGGTTTGTTTTCTTGCTAGGCTATAAACGACAGCGCAATAAACATTTGATAATCCTTATCGGAAGCTACCTTTTCACCTTACTAGTAATCCTTTCGATTACATTTGTTTTTAATCATGTCGCCAAACCACACCAAAAAAACCGCATTGAACTTGTGCTTGGGTTAAAAGAAGACCCCAATGGTACCGATTATAACAGAAACCGTGCGATGGCGGCCGTTGGCTCAGGGGGCGGCGTAGGTAAAGGGTATAAAAACGCTTCTATTTCGAGCGTACGCACCAACCATGTTCCTGAAAGCGAAACGGACTTTATTTTTTGCCCCTTCGCTGAAGAATGGGGCTTTCTTGGGGCCTTGGTTTTGGTTGCAACCTATATGTTTGTTTTGTTCCGCATTTTTATAATTGCCGAGAGGCAAAGGGGGCCCTTTTTTAGAGCCTATGCTTATGCCGTAGGCGTAATCCTATTCTATCATTTTGCCATTAATATCGGCATGAACATTGGCTTGTCTCCCGTTATTGGGATTCCTTTGCCCTTTATGAGTTATGGCGGCTCCTCCATGATGGCCTTTTCCATTATGGTATTCATTTTACTGAAACTTGATAGCCAACGCTATGATTTCTTACGATAATTTTTATTTTTGATAACTTTATATTCAAATGCGCATTACTGAAAAAGACAAAAGAAAATACACCTTAATCCTTTGGTTTACGACGCTCATTCCTTTTCTTGCCTTACTGGGCTTGTTTTTATCTCAAACAGAAGACGAATTACCTCCCGTGTCCATGTTGGATAATCCCCCCGAAATGCAGGCCTCCTTGGTTTTCAGCAGTACGGGTGATACCCTAGGACGCTTTTGGAGTGTTAACCGTACTAGTGTAACTTACAAAGACGTATCTCCCTATGTTTTTGATGCTTTAATCGCAACGGAAGACGAGCGGTTTTTAGAACATGCCGGCATCGACTTCAGAGCAACACTAAGGGCTTTTACGTCGTTCGGAAAATCGGGTGGGGGCTCTACCATTACGCAACAATTGGCTAAAAATTTATTTACCATCCAACAGCGAAAATTACAAAAAGAAAAACAGCTTCCCGGAATTCAGGAAATTACGAAAGAAAACGGTTGGCTTTGGAAAAACATTAACCGAAGCGATGAAAAGTCTAGAGAAATCATCATTGCCGCACGATTAGAAAAGCGCTTTACCAAACAAGAAATTTTAATCATGTACTTAAATACCATCGAATTCAACAACAATGCGGTGGGAATTGAGAGTGCGTCGAAAGTGTACTTTGGAAAAAACCCCATCGCACTATCCAAGGAAGAGGCCGCCGTTCTCGTGGGAATGTGTAAAAGCCCAAGCCTTTACAATCCTTACGATTATAAAAAGAAAAATTATAGTAAAATTATTGCCAAGGCTAAAAAGATAAACGAGAATGATGTAACACGGTCCGATGTGGCAAACGCAAGATCCAAGGACTCCATTCGTGCCATAACCCGAAGAAATCAAGTGCTTTTCCAATGGCTAAAGAACAGTGAGGCAAACAACCCTGCCCTTCGTTACAAACTTTCCCGTAGTGAATATGATCGCCTAATTCAACAACCTATCATTACAAAGTTCAAAGTCTTCGACCATAAAGAAAACATTGCGCCCTATTTTGTAGAAGCCCTTCGTGCCGAAGCACATGATATCTTGCATGAAAAAAATAAAGACGGTTCTTATAAAATAGTTCGAGAAGATGGAGAACCTTATGATATTTATAGCGATGGATTAAAAATATACACAACGCTAGATATCCGATTGCAAAAATATGCGGAACAAGCCGTAGAAAAGCATTTAAGCCAAACCCTACAGCCCGCATTTAATCGGAACAACCAACAGCTTAAAAACTATCCATTTACCAACAGTACCTCAACAGAAACGGTTAATTATATTATGAATATGGCCAGAAAAAACTCGAAAAGATATCAAATCTTGGCCGAGGTTGGATTGTCCCAGAATGAAATCATAAAAACCTTTGACGTACCCACCAATATGCGTGTTTTTTCTTGGAGCGGGGAAAAAGATACCGTCATGACTCCAAACGATTCCATTCGTTACTACAAAGCGTTCTTACATGCTGGACTAGTGAGCATTGAGCCTCAAACCGGCTTTGTTCGCGCGTGGGTGGGAGGAGCTAATTTTAAACATTTTTCCTATGATCATGTCAGACAGGGGGCTCGGCAGGTTGGATCAACAATTAAACCGTTTGTTTATGCTGCCGCATTGGCAATGCATGTCGTTACGCCTTGCACTGTGTTTAGTGGTGGAGAATACGGGGTAAAAATAGAAAACAAAGAACATAAGGTTGTCGGCCGATGGCGGCCAAAAGGTGGCGCTTCGGGTAGCTTTAAAATGGGGCTTGCCAATTCTTCCAACCCGACAACCGCTGCCGTAATGGGGAGAATGGGTGCGTACAACCCCCACGACAAAACAGGAGGTCCTTTCCAAATAAACAATTTACTTAAATCCACCGAGATTTTCTTGCCTATGGATCGCGTTGTCCCATCCATATGCCTTGGCTCTATCGAACTTCCAATTATAAAAATGACGGCGGCACAATGCATCTTTGCCAACAATGGTGTTTACACGCGTCCGACTACCATCGAACGGATTGAAGACCGAAACGGAAAGGTTATTTATGCCGCGTTTCCTGTACAAAACCAAGCCCTAAACTCTACGGTTGCATATGAAATTTTGAAGATCATGAAGCTTGTGGTTACAAGAGGTACCGGTAAAGGGTTAGTCGGCGGGAAATATGGTAAAATCCCTCCTACTGCAGGAAAAACAGGTACGACACAAAAGAATGCCGACGGATGGTTTATCGGCGTTCGTCCAGACCTTGTAACCGGTGTTTGGGTTGGTGCTGAGGACCCCTCTGTACGCTTTCTTTCCACAGGAGAAGGACAAGGTAGTAGGGTGGCCCTTCCAATATACGGATACTACATGCAAAAAGCCTATAAAGATCCTGTATTAGCGCTTTCTATTGAAGACTTTGAAGAACCCTCCGACTACGACGAAGAAAGTTATAGTTGTGACGATGGTCCTCCTCCTCCCGATGGCACAAGTGGAGACAGTGGAGGGGGTAGAGGAGGGGGTAGAGGAGGGGGTGGACGATCAAACGATGAAGAAAACGATGTCGGCATTCAGGCAGAAGAATTTTGGGAAGAAGGGGGGCTATAACAATGAATAAAGTTAAAAACAATGTGGCTGAGGCCTTAGCGGGTATTGAAGACAACATGACTTTAATGCTTGGCGGATTTGGTTTGTGCGGAATTCCCGAAAATGCCATTAAACATTTGGTGTTGCTTGGAGTACGAAACCTAACCTGTATTTCTAATAACGCAGGCGTGGATGACTATGGCTTAGGACTATTATTGCAAAACCGGCAAATAAAGAAAATGATCAGCTCATATGTAGGGGAAAACGATGAGTTTGAACGCCAAATGTTATCCGGTGAATTAGAGGTGGACCTTATCCCTCAAGGTTCTTTAGCAGAAAGGTGTCGTGCCGGAGGGGCAGGAATTCCGGCATTCTTTACTCCCGCAGGCTATGGAACGGAAATCGCACAGGGAAAAGAAACCAAAACGTTTGATGGAAAACCTCATATTTTAGAAACAGCCCTCACCGCAGACTATTCCATCGTTAAGGCCTGGAAGGCAGATACAGAAGGAAACCTTATTTACAAAGCAACCGCTATGAATTTTAATCCAGTGATGGCCATGGCGGGAAAAATCACCATCGCGGAGGTTGAAGAAATTGTTCCTGCAGGGGCCTTGGACCCCTCCTTTATCCACACGCCAGGCATCTTTGTTCAGCGCGTTTTTCAGGGGGCGGTCTTCGAAAAGAGAATTGAACAACGCACCACCAGGAAAAAGGCATAACATGGCACTAGATAAAATTGGTATCGCAAAACGGATTGCACAAGAACTGCAAACGGGTTGGTATGTTAATCTTGGTATTGGAATTCCAACGTTGGTTGCTAATTACGTGCCTCCTGGACTTGATGTTGAATTTCAGTCAGAAAATGGTCTTTTAGGTATGGGGCCTTTTCCTTTTGAAGGAGAAGAAGATGCCGATTTCATTAATGCGGGCAAACAAACGATAACCGCAAAACCTGGGGCTGCTTTCTTTGACTCTGCAACCTCCTTTGCCATGATTCGTGGAAAACACGTACAACTTACCGTTCTCGGCGCTATGGAAGTTTCGCAAACTGGAGACATTGCCAATTGGAAAATACCAGGTAAAATGGTAAAAGGTATGGGTGGGGCTATGGACCTCGTTGCATCGGCAGAAAACATCATCGTGGCGATGATGCATAGCAATAAAGCCGGGGAGTCTAAGTTATTAAAAACCTGTACCCTTCCGTTAACCGGAGTCGCCTGTGTTAAAAAAATTGTAACAGAACTCGCCGTTCTTTCCATTGAAAATGGGAAATTTCATTTGTTAGAGCGAGCTCCTGGAGTAAGCGTTGATGAAATCATGAGTAAAACGGAGGGGGACTTATTAGTCCCAGATTCCGTTCCAGAAATGGTCCTGTAAATGGTCCTGACAGAAATCCAAACCCTTGCCATAGAAGCCATTATGGAGGCCTGCCACGCAGTAATGGAAATATATAGAAACCCCATCCCCTGGGAAGAAAAAAGCGACGGGTCTCCAGTAACGCAAGCTGATCTTGCCTCATCATCCATCATTCAAGGTAAATTAAAACAAACCTCTATTCCAATTATCGAGGAAGAATCCCCACATGAAACATATCAAAAGAGGGCGCTTTGGACCCAGTGTTGGTGCGTAGACCCGTTGGATGGCACCAAAGAATTTATTAAAAAAAACGACGAGTTCTCTATCAACATTGCCCTTTTATCCACCGGTGTTCCTCTTTTCGGTGTAATTGCAATTCCCGTACAATCGAAATTAGTTTTTGGTGGGCCGGATATAGGGGCTTACGTTGCAACGTTCGACAACCAATCAACCCTGAGTGATCCCATACGAATAATCCCTAAGCCAAACCAACAAAAGACCTTCACGATAATCACTTCCCGCAGTCACCGATCTGAAAAAACAGACGTCTACCTCTCCGCAATTACTCCCCCCAACGTACCAACGAAAACGCTTTATAGGGGGTCCGCCATCAAGTTTGTCGATTTAGCGCTTGGCCTAGCTCAAATTTATATTAGA
The DNA here is from genome assembly GCA_046081565.1 of Flavobacteriales bacterium. Taxonomy (GTDB): domain Bacteria; phylum Bacteroidota; class Bacteroidia; order Flavobacteriales_D; family Crocinitomicaceae; genus UBA952. Next base: position 11,497 of record JBJTWF010000148.1, read on the forward strand.
GATACCCCCACCATGGAATGGGATGTGGCCGCCGGACAGGCTATATTGAGAGGTGTCGGAGGAAACGTGGTGGATATCGATAGTAAAAAAGCGCTTGTTTTCAATAAAAAAAGCTTACTAAATCCCGGATTTATTGCAACAACTAATTTATCTTTACTTGGATGGCAAATCGGGGAATTTTAACGCTAGGCTTCATTTTTTGCTTTCTTACGTTCATCAATAGCCAAGTTTCCCTTTGGAATACGCGTTTTGGTTCGAGCCCTGAAAAATCTTGGCTTTCCTTTGGTTTTAATCCAGACTCGTCTGTGGCGTTAATTAACAAGTCCGTCCGTTGGTATGACCGATATCCCCTCCATTATGTAGATTCAGCCGGAGCCTTTATTGCGGTAACGCCTTTGGTAAACCTATCCTTAGGCGTAGAAAGCGGAAAGGATACGCTAAGATATCAAAACAGCCGTGGTGTTTTGTTTTTGGCCGGGGGAAAGAATTTACAAATCCATGCTCTTTTGGTGGAAAATCAAGCCTTATTTGCTTCCTATCAACAAACCTTTGTGCGAGGACACGGCGAATTTTATCCGAACGCTACCGGTTACCTGCAATCTAACGGAATGGTGCCCGGGGAGGGTAGAACAAAACCCTATAAAGGAGGGGGGGTCGACTATTTATACTCCCGAGGAGGTTTTCAATGGAGGCCAACGAAGAAGGTTATGTTTTTTGGTGGAAACCAACAACTTCAAATTGGTTATGGGACTCGTTCCTTGTTTTGGGGGGACCACAACCAAGCCTTTCTGCTTGGCGCGGAATACCACATTACCAATAAACTTAGCTATCTATGTAGCCGTGGACGCCTCTTTGATTTAATTCGAAAGCCCCTTTTTGAAGGTGTTGAACGTTCCTATTATAACAAAGGATATTCTTTTCAGGGGTTAGTTTTTAAACAAAAAATTCATGAAGCGTGCTTAGTTTTTCATACCCTGTGGAATGGCGGCACGCTTTCTAAAGATAAATCCCTTTCCCCTTGGTTCTGGGCTCCCCTTCCAGGATTTAATTACCTCGAAAAAATGCGGGTGCACCAACCCCAAATCGGTGCCTGTTATAAAATACAAATCAATAAAAAATTACAGCTTTACAGCGAAGTATTTACGAGGAATTTTAAAAAAAATACAGCAAGCTTTCAAGTGGGCGGAAACATGTATTACCCCATTCACTCCGCTGTTGAGTTTCGCTCCCATTTTTCGTTTATTCACACCGGAACCGCTTTTTATGGAACGGGGGTTGAAGGAGCGTTTTCGCACAACAACCTTCCCTTGGGATCTATTCTCGGTAATGGCGTTGATGAATTCCAATTGGTAAACCAATACCGTTTCAAACGCCTTTATTTCAATCACATGGTTCAGTACTATACCGCAAAACCCTCCCACAACCTCATGTTACTCCCCTCGTTTGCGCTAAACGCAATGGTATTTCACCAAACCTTTGATGTTGGAATCGTAATTAACATCCCCATACAATTGGTTGTGTTTGGGGGATTAGACCATCGAATTCCGTATAAAAACGAAAGCTCCTTAATTTGGTGGGGGGGAATTAAAACGCACTTATTTCAAAACCACCATGCATATTAAGTCGTTTTTAATTGGGTGTCTCATGCTCCGTGTAATTGGCTTTTCACAGACCACCAGCGGCATGCGAGACTCCCTGTTTCATCTCTCCTTAAGCGGTAAATGCATTCCTATTTTTTCATCCGACGCATCAGACGAATTCTTATTAAAAAAGAACTCAAGGAAGTTCATTCCTCTTGTTGATTTGGCGGGAGTTTACTCAGAAAAGACATCATTTAAATCACATTTGGGAGGTCGCTTTCAGTGGCAGGGGGAATCGCTTAGTTTGTCAATGGGCGCCTTAGGTGGGATAACCAATAACCAAGGTGCACTAGTTCCCCATTGGTTCGAAAAACCTATTATCAATGAGGTGAAGGCATCTATTATGCCCGCACTTAGGTTGGCATATAAACCAAACCCATACGTCTCTGCCCAACTCGGATTTGATCGAACGTTTTATGGAGATGGGTATCGATCTCTTTTTCTATCCGACATTGGAAAACCATACCCCTATGCTTCCATTCGATTTAAGGTAGGTCCCATTTCCTACCAAAACATGGCGGCATACCTTTTTGCCCCAACCTATCTTCATAAATACCAGATAAACCACTTCCTCCATTGGAAGATTACCCAAAACCTACAGCTCAACTTCTTTGAAAGCGTGCTGTTCAATAGCGGTGATTCCACAACCAACAGAACCTTCGATCCCTATTATTTAAACCCCTTCGTTTTTATACGCCCTCAAGAATATGCCAACGGTTCAAGTGACAACGTGTTGATGGGCATTGGCGCCTCGCTATCGCTTCGTAAGGCCAAGCTATATAGCCAACTTGTGGTCGATGACTTTCTGATTGCCTCGTTGTCTTCTGGGGGTAATTATTGGGGTAATAAATGGGGTGTTCAATTGGGATGGAAACACGCAACGTCTAAAAATCATTGGAAAATCATGAGCCGAATTGAGGGCAACCTCGTGCGGCCTTATACCTATGCCCACATAGGAAGTTCATTAAATTATACCAACGATAACATGGTATTATCCCACCCTTTGGGTGGAAATTTTTGGGAATTATATGAATCACATATGTTTATAAAGGGTTCTTTATCCTTTTTAGTTGAGTTATCTGCTGGACAAAAAGGCTATGATTTGGATACCGTTAGTTTTGGAGGAGATGTTTTTGTTCCTTACACTAACCGGCCAAGCGATTACGGAGTAACCCTATTACAAGGAAATAAAACCACGTTTATTTCATCAAGAGTGAAGCTTGGATTAGTGGGAAATAAAAACAACAGTATAGAAGGCTTTTTAGAATTAAACCTTCGTTATTCAAGAACAATAGATAATTCGTTTTTTCAGCTGTTTCCGCTCCTTGGAATAAGAAGTCGGGTTTTCAATGATTATCGTTTTTAAAAAAACTGGGCAGGTAAATTACCCGCCCAGTTCTCGGTTTATAATCCGATAATTTGTCTTAACTCTACTTCGGTAGCACTTCTTTTTTTTCCTTTTTTATCCATGAAAGCTCGATGAACGAGACGGCCATGAATGGCTACTTTTTTACCAACCTCCGCATGATTTAAAACAAAAGAAGCCATGTTTCCCCAGGCAAAAATCCTGTGCCAATCTAGTCTTGAAGCATATTGGCCATTATTCTTCCGATACATTTTAGGTGTCGTAAGGGTAAACTTGGCGATTTTACTGCCATTGTTTAAACTTATGGCGATGGGTGATTGGGCAATGCTACCCACCAAGGTTACGTAATTATTCATGTTTGATTTATGTTTAGGGGTTTTACTGCTCTTATCCAGGTGCACTGAACACAAAACCCTCGTCAGTTTATACAATTATTAGGTCATTGGCTTCTATTTCCGCTCTTTTTATTAGCCGTCCATTCATATAACGATAACGGTATAAAAGCGTCCCTTCCACCGCAAGTTGCATTTCAGGTTGTGCTAATCGCTCCATCAATTGTTTGAACTTTCCCCAAACTAGGATGTCATGTTTTTCCCGTCTTTCCTTTGGGATTCCTTGCTTGTTTATGTAGATGGATTTTGTAATAAGCTTAAATTGAGCCATGGAGCGTCCATTGGTTGAGGGTTCAGGATAGTCTATTAACCCTCCTTCCAATTTTCCGATCAAAGAAACGTGATTCATCGTTTTTTATTTCAACTCCGTATTAACTCGTCCTAATAGCATAAAATCATTGAGTTCAATCACGGTAGAAAAACGCTTTGTTCCATCAGGGGCTTCGTAATTTTGATAAGCAATTTTACCTTCTAGTAAAATTTCTTGACCCTTATTTAATAGCCGCTCTACTTTTTCCGCCATTTTTCCCCAGGTATTGATAATGTGCCATTGAACTTCTTCCTGCCAATCGCCATTTTTATCTTTGTAGCGATCGTTGGTGGCTACTGAAAAACGTGCTAATTTTTTGCCAGAATCAAAGGCAATAATTTCAGGTTGACCTCCAAGTCTTCCCATTAGATTTACTTTATTTTTAAAATGATTCATTATTTATTTGGATTAATTATACCATCACGGAAACGATTCCGTGCACTTAACTTTTAAGTCAGTCATGGAACGATCTTCGTTTTTTTTTATTCGGTAGTAATCGAATATTATCCATTTGCTTTCGGATAATTCCAAGATAAAAATCCGTTAATGTGTCTAAATCCCCTATTTTTACAAACAAACGCAAGGTTATGTACGAAAATGTATTGCTTGAAAAAATAGAACAGATTGCTTGGATTACCATCAATAGACCTAAGCATCTAAATGCCTTAAACAAACAAACCATTCATGAATTACACGCCATATTGGACGCCCTACGAGAAGACGATTCGGTAGGGGTGATTTGCATAACTGGTATGGGTGAAAAGGCCTTTGTAGCGGGTGCAGATATAAAAGAATTTTCCGATTTCAATGTCGCCGAAGGGGGAGCATTAGCCCAATCTGGTCAATCCCTTTTATTCGATTTTATTGAACATTTTCCCAAACCCATTATCGCAGCAGTAAACGGCTTCGCGCTAGGTGGAGGACTCGAATTAGCCATGGCTTGCCATATTCGTGTCGCTACCCATAATGCAAAAATGGGTTTGCCCGAAGTTTCCTTAGGTTTAATCCCTGGATATGGCGGAACCCAACGATTGCCAATACTCATCGGAAGGGGTCGCGCCAATCAAATGATTTGTTCTGCCGAAATGATTGATGCGCAGCAAGCCGAGCAATGGGGCCTCGTAAATTCGGTTGTCGATATTACCGCATTAAAAGACACTTGTGAATCCTTGGCAAAGAAAATTTTGAAAAACTCCCCCTCAGCCATCGCGTCCGCACTTCGCTCCATTAATGCCGGATTTAGCGACAAACATGAAGGATATGCTGCTGAAATTGAAAACTTTGCGGCTTGTTTTGGTACCCGAGACTTTACCCTTGGAGTAACGGCTTTTTTAAATAAAGAAAAGGCAAACTTTAGAAAGTAAATGAGTTCATCCGTTAAGCGACTTTTTGGCCAAACCGCCATTTATGGCCTTCCTAGCATCATTGGTCGTTTATTAAATTATTTTCTTGTTCCGCTATACACTGCCGTGTTTACCTCTCCCTCGGATTATGGCGTGCTATCGGATTTATATGCCTATGTTGCCTTTCTAGTGGTTCTGCTTCCACTGGGAATGGAAACCGCTTATTTTCGGTTTATTCAATCCCACGAGGATAAAAACAAGGTTTTTAATGCCTGCTTTTTAACCGTTTCGTTAACAAATCTTTTGTTTTTTGTGCTCATCTATTTCACCAATCCTTGGATTGCGAAATGGATGCTTTACCCAAACCATCCTGAATACATTTTTTTAATCGGTCTAATCGTTTGTATCGACGCCCTGTCGGCGCTTCCTTTAGCTCGTTTACGGGCAGAAAACCAAGCCAAACGGTTTGTATTAATACAGTTGTTTTCTATTGTCGTTAATGTGGTATTAAATGTTTTTTTGTTGCTTACGTATTTTGATCCTTTGCGTCCAGAAGAAGGGATTTTACTCATTCTGATTGTCAATTTAATTTCCTCCGTTATAAAATTTGCCCTAGTTTCTGATTTAATTTATTCTGTTAAATTCATTTTCGATTGGGGATTTTCCAAAAAACTAATAGCGTATTCTTTCCCCTTGGTGATCGCCGGTTTCGCCGGTATTATAAACGAGACGCTCGATCGCGTTTTACTAAAACAATTACTATACAACCCCGACGTTCCTGGTTCATTACACTATGCAACGGCGCAAGTTGGAATTTATAGTGCCTGTTACAAACTTGCGATGTTGGTAACCATTTTTTTACAAGCATACCGGTATGCTGCGGAACCGTTCTTTTTCTCCCAAATGCATCAAGAGGATAAACATATGGTTTTCAAAAAAACCATGAATATATTCATCGCCGTCGTTTGTTTTGCCTTCTTATTCGTTTCCATCAACCTTGGTTTTTTTAAGTATTTCATACGAAATGAAGCCTATTATGAAGGCTTAGCCGTCGTTCCGATATTATTGATCGCAAATGTGTTTTTGGGCATTTATTACAATCAAAGCGTTTGGTATAAACTATCGAATAAAACCCTATTCGGAGCGTATATCTCCATTGGTGGCGCCTTAGTGACCATTCTGTTAAACCTGTGGTTAATTCCTTTATACGGTTATATGGCGAGCGCTTGGGCAACGCTGTTGGCCTATTTTATTCAAATGGTTCTATCTTATTATCTTGGCAGAAGATATTATCCTATTCCATACAACACCCATAAATTTTTCCTTTATCTCGGGTCTTCTTGTTTGATTTTTTTGGTCTTCTCAGCAGTTAGGATTGGTTTAGGATTGACCATTGAGGCCTTTAATCAACCCCTACTTCTTTTTGGAAATGGGCTAATTGTACTTTTTGTGCTGATGGTTTACCGAAACGAAAAAGACCTGATCCGTCCAAACAAAATCAACTAAACTTCTTTTTTAAAAGGTCAATACTGTTCGCTTCATTACCAATCGATAAAAAATCTTCGTATACCACAACAGGACGTTTAAGAAAGGTATAATCGGAACTTAGAAGCGTTTCCATAAGGGATTCGGTAAGCTCAAGATGCTTATACGATTGGTAGTTTCTCGCTTTTTTTGAAAATAGCGCCAAATAACTCCCGGCTTTTGTTTTTAATTCGGTCCATTCTTCCTGCGTAATTGGGTGATTTTTTATGTCTCTCTTTTCGATATCGTTCGGTAAAGAAACTTCAGACAAAATTCGTTTACAGGTAGAACACGTGCTTAAATAAAACACCTTTTTCACCTACAATACGCTTCATAAGCCGCGGAAAGGTTAGCGGCAATCATGTCTGCAGTAGCCCCTTCTATGTGATGTCGTTCTAAAAAGTGAACCAGGGTTCCGTTGTTAAAAAGCGCAACCGATGGAGAAGATGGCGGATAAGGTAAAAAATGTTTCCTAACTTGTTGGGTCGCTTCGGTGTCAAATCCAGCAAAAACGGTAAAAAGCCCTTCTGGTTTTATTCCTAAATCAAGCGATTTTTTTACTCCTGGTCGCATGTTTCCAGCTGCGCAACCACAAACTGAGTTGACTACAACTAAAAAACTTCCTGTCGTATTTTTTATAACCTCATCAACGTGTTGTGCTGTGGTCAATTCTTGAAATCCAACCTGTAATAGGTCGTTTTTCATGGGTTGTACTATTTCTTGTGGATACATTTTTTATTACAAAGATAGAAAGTAATTTTCGTTTCGCGATCCTAATTTATAACCACAACCTTTCCTACTTTTCTTGATGTTCCTTCGTTATTCGCTGTCCAGAAAAGGTACACTCCCGTGGCTACTTTTGTCCCATCAAGCCTTCTTCCATCCCACACGGCGGTTCCACCGTTGGAAGTCGTTTTAAACACAAGGTTTCCTGCAATATCCGTGACTTTTACGTCCGAATCGTACCGAATTCCCTGTATCGTAATCAGGCCCTCATAATTGGGTCTCACAGGGTTGGGAAAAACTTTGATAGAAGAATAATCTGCATCATCCCAAGAGGCATCGGATCGGTAGGATACCAGGCCTAAGTCTGTAATTATAAATAGTTCCCCGGTTTCATGATTCAAGGTTAAATCATAAATATTATTTGAAATCAATGGTGAGTTTTCCTTTGTAAATTGTTGAAGTATTTCGGATCCATCGGAGGACAGTAGGATTAAGCCAGAACTTGCTGTGGCAATCCATTTTCGATTACCCCCGTCCACTTCAATATCCGTTATATGTGTTGTCCCTAATACAAATTCCACGTTTCCTTCGAACCTTACTTTTATTCTTTGGGCATTAAATTCGCCCGGAGAAGCATTAAAGGAACCTAAAGGGTTATATAAAACAGCAAAGCCCGCATCGGTGCCAATCCACAATTCACCATCTAAATCAACGGCCAGGGCGGTAACGTTCATAGAGGGAAGGGCTCCGGCGAAATCCCCATTCGTTAAATTAATGGTTTTATCATCGGCGGCATTGTCGATTGTTCCACCATGGTGATACCCAAAGAGCCCTCCAGTTTCTGAAGCAAACCAAAGGTTTTCGTCAGCATCAATTACCATTCTTGTGGTAAACTTATTCCGTGCCTCTGAACCGCAATCGAAGGCATACCAATTATCCTCTTTTGTTTTGACAACCAATGGCTTTTCGGTATATCCATTTAAAACCCAAAGGTTACCCTTTTTGTCGTAGCAAACATCGGATGCTAGGGACCACCCGTTCCCGGCTAGCGAAAGTTGAAGTTGGCTATTGGTTTCGTTGTAAACCATGCATGCGTTGTCTTTCAATACCGAAATCGGATAGGCAGAATAGGTTGCAACCGCTATTTCGTCGGTATTTCTTGGGTTGATGGACACGTCTATAAAGTCGTGAATGTCTATCCCTTGCCACGCAGCTTGATTTTCCTTGTCTTGATAACTCCAGTCCTCGTTTTCAAAAACATAGTATCCGTTGCGTAAGAAGCCCGGGCTTTTAAATTCAAGTCTTCCGCTGGCAATTGCAAGCTTGCCTTTCTGCCAATCCATAGCATAAAAATCATTTCTCGGTGGACCAGGATAAGAAATAGCCTCATAAGAATAGGCTCCAATAATGCGCATGGGGCCACTAAACTCATCCGCGATCCACTTATCCCCATTCGGCAACGAAACCATCTGGTTGGGTCGAAAAAAAACACCCAAATAAAAGGTTAAAGCGCTCTCTATTACCTGAGCATTTTGATCTAATGATAAAAGGGCACCATCAGCAAGAACATCAAGTAGGCCTTGGTGCTGTGTTAAGTTAATAATTTCTAGTCCTGTTGAATAATACGAAACGGGTATCGCCTCTGTTGGGAGAAGTCGAAGAATCGTGTCTGAACCATAGGCCTCTGTTTTAGCAAGTACATAGGTTTCTTGTTGTACCTGTTCAATCGCGGCATATTTTCCAGAACCAAACAGAGGGACTCTCGGGTCTTGAATCCATGCCTCCGGAGCGGGCAACATGACGTCATCAACGTTACCCAAAAGCAACCGTGTTGGGGAAAGCGCATACAAAACGTTGTTGATAACCACTAGGTCAAGAATGGGCTCAGCTCCATTGGTGGGGTAATAGGTGTCTTTAATTTCATTTTTGTTGGTATTAATCAACACTATTCCGAAATCTGTGGCAACATACACGCCTTGGTTGCTTTGATAAAACCGATTAATTCTTTTGCTTCCCGAAAGGTTGGCAAGGCGAATAGCGGGAATATTCGTAATGTTATCCCCACGAATTACATCAATGTTTCCGTTGACGTAGCCCACATAAAAAGCCTGCTGAATGGAATCATAAAATAAGGCGGAAATCAGCATGTCTGACAGGCCATTCATTTTGTTTAACAGGGCCTTTTCTTTGCTCTCGAGATGATATTTCAAAATTCCATTTTCATACGCCACCAGAACAAATTCTTTGTCGGACGCAATGTCTATGGCTTGTTTTGTGGCTGTATGTAGGCGCCAAGATCCCGTTTCAATTTGCGCTGAAAGGTTGTAGGCAAGAAAAAACATTGATAAAAACGAAACGAGCCTATACATCATGACACAAACGCTATTTAAACAAAAATATTCCTAAAAAGACGGAATTCAAAATCAAGGCACTTAATAAATCACAAAAAGCCCTTATCTTTCGAATTCAATAACCATGTCTTTTTATCAACGTCATCTCTACGCCACGGGGCTATTTTTGTTTCTTGTTCCCACGGTTATTTTTACCCTTAGCTCCCTAATCCTTATGGTAAACCTGCCTCTGGGCGGTGTAATCTATCCTGTTTCCTTTATCCTTGCATTGTTTTTGGTGTTTTGGTGGGTTTTCAAAGGTGAAAAAAAAATCTCACTCAATGTCTTTCTTTTTGGGGGAATTGGAACGTTATTCACCGTTTTTGCTCTCGGGTTATCCGGTATTTTTTATGATGTATCGTTTGATGGGCAATGGTATCACCAAGATGCCATTTTGTTTTTATCGGACGGATGGAATCCCTTTTATGATGCCGGTATCCCTGATGGATTGGTTTCAGGAAACAACGCTAACTATATAAACCATTACCCAAAAGCCACTTGGATTTACCAAAGCGTGGTTTATCTTTTTTGGGGGAACATTGAATGGGGGAAGTCCTTACACTTCCATCTGTTGTTTTCTTTTGGTTTTTTGCTGTTCTCCTTTTTATCCCAAAAAACGGTGCTATCCGTAACACAACGCATCATACTGGTGTTAATGGCTGTTATTTCACCCATTACCCTCGGACAACTTTTTAGTTTCTATGTAGATGGAATACTCTATTGCTTTCTGGGACTCTTTTTGCTATTCCTTCTTGACTGCGTTGTACACCATGAAAAACGATGGCCCCTCCTTATCTTATCGTTCGTTTTTTTGATCAATATAAAATTCACAGGTTTGGTTTATGCCCTTTTATTTGCGTTTGGATGTTTCGTTTACCAGACGTGGGTAGCTAAAAAATTGTCCTTAGGCCCTGTTTTTCGTTTTATCCTTATATCCATCATGGGCGTTTTTGTGTTTGGATACCCAACCTACGGTAGAAACCTAATGGAAAAAAACCATATATTTTTTCCTATCATGGGAAAAAACAACGAAGGTCGTCAAATCGCACAAGCACAATATCCCAGTGATTTTTATGGATTAAATCGAGTTGAAAAATTCCTCAGCGCTCACCGTGCTATCCCCAATTATACTGCAGAAACTCATCCTTCCGTTCCCAAAAAAAACCTGTTTAACCCGAAATTCATTCAATCTTCCATTCCTTACTACAACAACCATCAGCCGGTAACTATGAGTCCTTTTGGTCCTTTTGAACTTGAACTCTGGGTGTTCTTCGGGCTTTCCATGATCTTCTTTTTTCTGTTTGTGCGGGAACGATTGATTTACTTTTCTTGTGTTTTATTTTTACTTTCCATGCTAATCCAACCTGAGTTTTGGAATTTGCGATATGCGCCACAGCTTTTGTGGTTCATTCTCTTGGTTCAAGGCGCCCTCTTAATTTCTTCCTATCGCATTGTTCGCCTATTTTCTTTGGTGTTTTGTGTTTTATTTATAACCAACGGTATAATTGCGAGTAAGGAAAATTGGCGCTGGGTCGCGAATAGAAATCAGCAATTAAATGAAACGTTATTGGAACTTTCTAAAAAAAACGTAGTAATATACCCCGGTTGGATGGGTTCATTTACATTAAAATTAAAAGACTACAATATAACCTCTTTTCCAAGCACTTCCCGTGGCGAGGGTGGCGCTGTTGAATTTTACGAAGGTGATTTTACGGGGTGGAAGTATAAAATAGTACAAGAATGATAACCATTTTTTCTTTATTAAGAATTAAAAGTTGGGTTAAAAATGGGTTTCTCTTGCTGCCCGCCGTTTTTTCGTTACACCTGTTTACTCCTGGGGTATTATCCTCTTTATGCATTGGCTTTCTTGCCTTTTCGCTTTCTTGTTCTTTTGTTTATATCATAAATGACATTCAAGACCGTGAGCGAGATCAATTGCATCCTAGGAAAAAACTTCGTCCTATCGCTTCGGGTAAAGTTTCTGTACGCAGCTCCCTTTTTGCTGCCCTGGTTTGTCTGAGTATTGCTTTATTCCTTGCCTATAGCGTTCTTTCAAGCGTAGCCTTCACGCTTTTAATGCTCGGATATGTTGCCGTAAATGTTGGTTATTCGTTTGGATTGAAGAATATTCCCTTACTCGAATTGATTATTGTCTCCGTAAATTTTGTGTTACGCGTTTTAGCGGGATGTGTTATTTTAAAGGAAACCCCCTCGCATTGGATTTTGGTCGTTACCTTTTTTATGTCTCTGTTTTTAGTGGTGGTTAAAAGAAAATCCGAACTGTTGCAACTCAACATGCATGCTACTGCACACCGAAAATCTTTGGCTTCATATACCCTTTCCTTTTTGAATGTTCTTATTTATATTTCCGCAACCGTTACCCTTACCGCTTATTTACTGTACTCCATGGACCCAGCAGTCATTCATTCCTTGGGTTCTTCGAATGTATTATATAGTTCCTTATTTGTATTACTAGGACTCATACGATACATTCAAATCAGTGAACTTTCTTTATATGAAGGAGAGGGAGACCCTACCACCCTATTGTTTAAAGATGGGTTTCTTTTGGCAACCATTTGTGCTTGGGTCTTCTATCTTGTTTTGATTATTTATGTCTGATCCGCGCGTAAACCTAGCTTTTTTTGATTTTGATGGCACCCTGTATCGTGGAGACTGTTTTGTCGATTTTTGTCTTTTTTTTTATCGTAAAAACCCGTTAAGGTTGAGGTTTAGTTTTCATCAACTCATTTCGTTTTTCTTGTGGAAAACAGGAATAATTGATACGACTACGTTTAAATCTCGGTTCCTAATTTTCTTGCAAAAAGACTCGATGGAAAAAGTGGAGGCCGTAATAAACGACTTTTGGGCTCTCCGAAGAAGATTCCATGAGGCGGTTTTGGATGCGTTGTCTATGGCGAGACAACAAGGATATACCTGTATCGTTGTGTCGGCTTCACCAGAAATATTGTTAAACCCTGTAAAAAACAACCTGATGCTGGATGCTGTAATCGGCACGGAGCTCGTTTCTACCCCAAAAGGGTGGCGTATTGAAATAAACTGTAGAGGAGAGATAAAGTGGAAAAAAATCCAGGAACGTTATTCTTCCTTTTGTCTTCAAGTGGCTTATTCAGACAACCAGGACGATGAAATCATACTACAGAAAGCGATTAAAGGGTATGTGGTTCATAAGGGAACGATAATCCCATTCATGGGGACGGATGATCAACGATAAATGCCGCATCCAATCGTTGTTGTTCGGTTTCAGAAACATGATTGATCTTCGCTTTTGTTTGAATATCTTTTTTCCATACTGGATCGCGATTTATTTTTAAAATAATCTTAGCTATTTCTGCTTCTCTTAGTGAATGTCGAATTGATTTTGTCGCATTTACCTTTTTCAACGATTGCTCATCTAAATAATACCAACACTCGCTCCCGGAGCGAACTAGCCTCCAAGAATCCTTGCGGCAAGAAGGGAGAATACCAAACGGTTTTAACGCGTCTAATCGGTGGTTATGAACCGCCATTTTAGTAATTGTACTGGTGTTGTTACAGTAAATAACGGGGGGCGTCCTTTCCGAAAAATCAAATTGCTGGGTTGTCCGAGCAATAAAAATTTGAGGATCAGGATTATACCAAGAGGGGACCTGGTTCAAAAACCATGTGGCGATAGGCATATGGGATAAATTTGACCAATCAAAGCGATTATGAGGGTTGTGCAACTTTATTAACCCGCCCTGTGTTAAAAGACAAAAAAGGAATATTACCCGTTGCCAACGAGTCGAATAGGTTGCTAATAGATAAAACGCATGAAATAAAAGCGGTACCGCAATCCATGTTGCGTATCGATTTACAATGGCCATCCCGTGGTTCCAATTGCTCATGGCACAAACGGTAAGGGTCATCATCAATACGACCATTGGAATGAAATCCCAATGGGTAATCGTTTTATTTTTTAAAACCCTAAATCCTCGCTGAATTAAAAGAAAAATATAGACAAAAATCCAAAGACCGATGCCTAGGATCATTCCCTGGTTCCAATCCATAAAAAAACCATAGATGCGCTCAAGTGTAATGTTATTTACTGATAGAAAACCCGCCTCTTTTATTAGGCTTGTTTTACCGAACAAAACCCAAAAATAAATCGACGGCATGAAAGGGATTATGGATAATATCCCCAGTAAAACCATTTTTTTTGCCTCCGTTCTGCTTTCCCACCCAAGAGGAACCAACATCCATAGGAAAACAAGAAACAAGGGTTGATTTTGAAGGGTGGCAAGCCCCACAAAAACCAATGCCAACCATCGTAAGGAATGAGTCCAAGCAATAAACCCTGACGCCAGTAAAACAAAGGTGAAAACTTCGGGATGGGTCCAACTCGAATAATAAAAAATTCCACTAAAAAACAATACCAAAAGGGATAAAAACGCAAGCTTTTTCCTTTTAAAAAGAAGAAAAAAAGCCCATACCAGAAAGGCGAACCAAAACATCGCGTTGGTATAAATAAACGCTTTTATCGGGTGGAATCCAACCCATTCAGAGACCCACCTCATGGGCGTATTTACCAAGGAATAAAAAACAAAATGATATCCATACACATCACCCGCTTGGTTTCTATAAAAACCCCCATATTCTGATCGCGTTTTTGATGCTAAAAACTGTTCTACCTCATCAAACGCTTGTTTCTTATAATTATCCTTCCACGCCTGGTGGGCTAAAAAATCTGTTTTAAACGAACGATAATCTGTTAACCGAATATCTGGAGACCCATGGTTTTTCCATGCTTCCGTCGTTAGAATATATTCTATTCCATCTCCGGTTGGATAGGGCTCTGCTTTGTTGATATAAAACCCAAAGAGGAGAAGCAAAGCATACCGGGATGCCTTACCGATAAAGATAAACAAAAAGGTTTTTTTCCAAGGGGATCTAAAAAAACCTAATGCAACCGATAAGACGTCGCCAATAAACGGAAGCCAAGAAAGTAGGGCCATCCACGGGCCATAACGGTGGACCTTTCCTTTCCATCGTTCGATTTGTTCCTGGGATACTCCCACCCTTTTTAACCATATCGGTTTGGCTAAATATCCGATGCCATAATTCAAGAATCCTCCTAAGGTATTTCCTGCGGTTGCTACCAGCAAACAGAGCCAAGGGTTAAAAGAAAAAAGCATCAAGACAAAAAGTGCTTCTGATGCAATAGGCAAGATAGTCGCGGCTAAAAACGCGGCTAAAAACAATCCTAAATATCCCCAGGCAATCCAGTCCATAAAAAAAGGCCGGAAATCCGGCCTATTTCAAGAATACTTTATACTTACTTTTTTACAAAATGCTTGGTTACTACTCCTTCTTCTGATTGAAGTTTCACAACATACATTCCGGGTGCTAAATCACTAATTGCAACTTGTTGCGCTTGAACACCGTTGTTTGGCGTGAAATTCAAGTCAGTAACTACCGCTCCTAAATGATTATAAATTGCTCCTTCAACGCTGTTCGCGCCTTTGAAGTCAGCCTTAATGTTCAAAACATCATTCGCTGGGTTAGGATAAACAACTGCACCAATAGCCGATGTGTTTTCGTTTATCCCAATGGTAGGATTAAAATTCAAACGAACCCAAGGGGTAGAAGTCTGGTAGTACCACGTATTGTCCAGCAAGTCCAAAAAGAAAGACGTTTGAGGTACGGAAGATCCAGCATTTACAAGCTTTAATCCAGTACCATAGGCACCAACAACCGCGAGGTATGTCTTGTTTGCCATAAGGTTTACAGGAACATTCAATGCAATCATCTTGTTTACATTTAAATCCGGTGCAGCAACAATTACTGGATCTGATTCTGATTCGAAAACGAAATCACCGGTAGTCGGATCTATAGAATATAACTTAACGAATACCTCGGTGCCCACCGTTGTACCATTGGCTCCTCCCAACAAACGAACATCAATGCCTTTCAATTCTTGATCGGCCCAAACATCATATAAGTTACCTGCTTCAAATCCATCTGCTCCGTTCGACGTGGACCCGGCAGGAGTTCCGTTGTCACGTGCATAAATATAGTCGTTTACACTGAACGTGGTGTTTGTAAAGGCATTGTTTGCTGGAACATCGTCCGTAGAGTCTGCGGTTAGGGTGTGAACTACGGTGTAGTTTCCTATCGCAGCGGGAGTAAACGCTGTAGAAACCGTTAACGTTGCTGTGTCAAGTGACGGAATGGTAACGGCAGTTGATGATCCGGTAAAGGCTCCTGCGTTAACGTTAACATTATATTGGACCCCGGGTTGTGCATTTATTCCCCCATTGAACGCCTTAATTTCAAAATCTATTGGAGCGGTTTGTGTTATTGGAATTTGATAGTAATACAACCCTGCTGTTCCCCAATATTTATCGGTTACGCTTAAATCATTGGTAGGATTGGTTACAATCTTAACGTTATCAATGTACCACCCATAGGTAATCCAAACGTTAGGATTGGTTGCAGAATTAGGGTAGTTTGTTGTCCAGCTAAATCGAACCCAAACGTTTCCTGGATTTGCGGGAAGGATGGTGGCTAAGTTAATCGTTTTCAGGTCTGGATTGCTGTAAGCAGAGCCACCAGAAGCCG
Source organism: Flavobacteriales bacterium (assembly GCA_046081565.1). Classification (GTDB taxonomy): domain Bacteria; phylum Bacteroidota; class Bacteroidia; order Flavobacteriales_D; family Crocinitomicaceae; genus UBA952. Next base: position 27,785 of record JBJTWF010000148.1, read on the forward strand.
AAAGAACTGATTTGTCTAAGTTGTCGCCTACCGTTGTCCAAGTGTTTCCATTGGTACTAATTTGAATCTCTTGTAAGTCGTTAAACCTTGCGCCGTATTGTTCGAAGGATAAGCTTACTTGATTAGTGCCTCCTAAAGCCGTTATATTAATTGGATTCGCTGTGGTTAAGGTGTAGGTAACCGCTAAGGCTTGTGTTCCTGGGGTTACCGTTGGGTCTCCGTTCACCAATTCCGCATAGTTTCCTCCTCCGGTAGAATTTATTCCATTGGCCGAAAACCAACCATCCGAGACGTTATTGATGTTCCATCCATATTCGATCCCAGATTGACCACTATTATCTATGGTCCAATTGGCGACATTATCAAAATTATCAGACCAAAGGGTAACCCCTAAGCTTTTGCTGGATTCTAACGGTTTTTGATTGAGTTGGTGTTGTCTTGGCACCAAGTGATTTGCGTTTTGAATAAGTGGGCTTTTTTGCGCCATAGTTAGGGTGCTAAATCCCAATAGACCAAAGAGTAGTGTTCTTTTCATAGATTAAATTTAATTCAATGGATAAAAATATAAAAAGCAAAGCAATTAAACGAATCTTTCTTTTAAAAAAGGCAGGTTTTTTCGAGATTCAGAGAGCAAAGCAGCCGACAGGGTAAAGCAAAGAACCGCTTCGTCTTTATCCAAAAGTGAGGCCAACAAGGCTCCTTCAGGAGAATAGATGGAGGAATGCCCATTGTAATGAATTTGATTTCCATCCATTCCTGTACGGTTTACTGCACAAACATAGGACTGGTTTTCGAGGGCACGAGCGGCTAACAGAAGATCCCAATGAGCTATACGTTTCGCTGGCCAATTAGCTACGTATAACAACGCATCATAACGAAACCCTCCCCCTGGCTTTACATGGTTTCTTGATCCCTCAGGAAAGCGTAAGTCAAAACAAATTTGTAGCATCACATTCCATCCATTAACCCCTACGACCACTTCATTGCTTCCGGAAAGAAACGCGGCTTTTTCCCCGCCGAACGCAAAAAGGTGACGCTTATCATAGGTTGTTATCGTTCCTTTTGCGTCCACAAACACCCCTCGATTTACAAAGCCATTTTCCGTTTTTGCCATCAACGAAGTAAAAACAGCGGTGTTAAAATCCGCGGAAATCCGCTTTAAAAATTGGATCCCCTCCGATTCGTTCCACAGTGTTTTACACAAGGAAGTATTCATTGAGAATCCCGTATCGAACATTTCTGGTAAAAGCACTAAATCCACCTTTTTATTGCGAATTATTTCCATTAATGCCTTTATTTTACCCTGATTTTTACTGGGAGATTCCCAGTGTTGATCAAACTGTACGAGGGCTACTGTTAAATCTTGCATAATTTCTCCGTTGCTAATCGTAGGGTTTGGTCGTCTTTTGCAAAACACAACCGAATTTTTTGGTTATCGACCTTGTTTTCATAAAAAACGGAGAAGGGAATGGCGGCAACGCCTACTTCCATAGTCAACCACCGACAAAATTCAACATCTCCTTGGTCGCTTATCGAACTAAAACCCAGGGCTTGAAAATAGGTTCCTTCGCATGGAAGTATCGAAAACTTACTTTTTTGCAAGGCTTCGTTTAAGCGGTTCCTTTTATGGCGGTAAAGGCTACGGACTTCCGCTGGATCGAACGTGGGTAAAAAACGTGCAATGCCTTCTTGCATCACTGAATTTACAGAAAACACCAAATATTGATGGACCGACAAAATGGCCTTCATTAACGCTGGGGGAGCCGTTAAATAACCCATTTTCCATCCCGTCGCTTGAAGAGACTTTCCAAAGGAGGAAATGACAACGATTCGATCCATAACATTTGTCCACCGCCGCAAGCTTTTGTGGGGTTGGTCGAAGTAAAGAAATTCATAAACCTCATCCGATAATACCCTAAGTTGAGGGTTTTTTTCGAGTAAGATCGATAACTGCTTATAATCCTCCTCCCGCCACATGACCCCACTAGGATTGTGCGGTGAATTAATAACAATAAGCGTTGTTTTTTCAGTAACCGAATCAAAAATAAGGTTCCAATCCGGTAAAAATTCTGCGTTTAGTGGAAGGTGAACTGGTTTGGCGCCAACCAAAAAAAGCGGATACTCATAACAATCATAACAAGGGTCAAGTAACACGGCTTCTTCTCCAGATGAAACCAAGGCTTGAATGGTGGCGAAAAGCGCTTGAGTAGCCCCTGCTGTAATTAAAATTTCCTCGACTGAAAGGTTAAAACCTTGCGTTCTTGCTACAAACTCAACGATTGCTTCTCGAAGGTTCGGCGAACCTTGATAGGGTGCGTATTGATGGTAGTTTTCATCAATAACGTTTTTCAATGAATCCAGAAGCCTTGCATCAATGGGTAAATTTGGGAACCCTTGGGCTAGGTTTATGGCTCCGTAGGTTGACGCCAAATGGCTCATTTCTGAAAAAATGCTGGGGCCCATTACTCGGTTTTTCATTCAGCTTTGTAATTCATTATAAATTGAATAGGAAAATCATCCCATTGTTTTTGGTTTGTTTTGCTGGGAAAAATCCATACGTCGGGTAAAATGGCCTCTACTGTTTGTTCATCCCTAGGAACAAGGTCTACCTTCATGGTAGAAATAGAAATGCTAACCCCAGAATTCTCCAAAAAAAATTCTGTAGGATTGGCAAACGTTCCTCCGTTTGTACCGCTTACTTGGGAACCAAATACAAGTCCGCGCTTAGTACTTTTAAACCACGCGGTAAAATTCGCGGCGGCGGACATGGTCATTCCGTTTACCAATAGGGCACACCTTCCAGAGAAATAAAGGTTTTTATTGTTTTTAAGAGTAGGTGCATTGAGTAACGTATCCACAGAGCCAAACGGGCTTTTATAAAACAGGTATTCGTTCGCTAAGGTGCTATTTATGGGTGCTTTTTTCGCGCTGTGTACGAATTTCCACCGTTGAAAAGAAGATAATTCAGAAAAACGATCATACTCCGAACGCTTGTAGATATAATTTGCTTTGTATTTCGTCCCCGGGGGAACAAAAAAACTCATCAAGTATTCTTGTAAAAGAATATAGCCTCCCGTGTTGTCTCTGAAGTCAATTATGAGTTGCTTTGGGGGATTGGCAATGAGAGCGGAAAAAATATCGTCCAACTGCTTTCGGAATTTGCCTGTGTGATATACAGAAAAAGAGCGTATGGTTAGTGTAGCTTGACCATTGGTGCGAACGAGGGTAATAGTCCTTTGACTTTCTCCACTTAGTTCTTTCCATACAGACCAAAGGAATGGTGAGGATAAAGAAGCCGAAAGGGTGTCCTTGGATTCAACCCACGAAAACGTATGTTGGGCCCTATTCATGAGTAAATTGGTAACCATTGGTAATAAGTCCACGGCTATTTCTGTTTGGGCCTTTTTAGCCCCCCCCTCCATAGGACTAAATTGTTTCGCCTCCTTATAAAGACTATTAATAGGTTTTCCATTAATAGAAAGCAACTCCGCCCCTACAGGAATTTTGTTTTCCCAGGATTTAGTTATAATAAATTGATTGTCCACCAAGGCCAACGTAAACGGTAAATAGTGTCTTTTAAAGAAATTATTCGACATAAAATCATACGGATTAACACTGGTGTGAGAGTCTTTTAGTTCAGACAAAAACTCCATTAAAACCTTGGAAAAAGCATAGGTGCTTAAAGAAACCTTGCAGCGCTTAAAGGCCCTTTGATAGGCGGCATCAACCTGGTGCTTGCTTGTATATCGGTATAAATCAGGGTGTATCTGTTGCAGTTTTTCATAAAGTTCGCTCAAATCTGCACGCATGATTCCCGGACAGAGTCGGTCCCTTAATAAATCCGTTTTTAAATCCGTCGATTTATAGCATGGTTGGCTGAAGAGCTCAGCAAAATACAATAAAAAAGTAAGAAAGAGAACCCGCTTCATTTGTGTACAAAAATATAAATCCCCTTCGTCTTTTAACCGTATATTAATTTTTATTTGTGTGAAGTGTGTTTTTCTAAAATGTATACCTTTCGGGTTTGAAATATGGAGATTTTACTGATTGGAGGAACGGGTTTTATTGGGCAGGCGGTATGCCATTTTTTTCAAGAAAAAGGCGTTCCTGTAATCGTATTAACAAGAAATCCTAGCGAAACACATCATCGGTTTTGGGACCCAATCCATAAAGAAGGAGCCTATGATTCTTTGGAAAACATCACCCATATCATCAATGTAAACGGCGCTGGAATTGCTGAAAAACGATGGACTAAAAAACGCAAGCATGTGTTACGCACTTCGCGGGTCGAGGCAACAGAATATTTATATAAAGTAACAAAAGAACATTGCCCTAATCTTCGTCATTATCTTGGAATTTCTGGCATCAATGCGTTTGGGTTTTCAGACCACAAGGTGTTTCATGAGGAAGACCCTATGGGTACAGACTATTTGTCTTGCTTGGTTTCTTCGTGGGAAAAAGCACATCAATTGTTTAAAAAACGTGTGCCAACTACGATCATTAGGCTTGGGATGGTGATAGACCCGCGTGGTGGGGCCTATGAAAAGATGGCAAACCCTATTCGGCTTGGTTTTGGCGCTGTGGTAGGAAATGGCCATCAGAAGGTTCCATGGATTTCGTTATCGGATGTGGTTGGACTCCTCCATCATCTTTGCGTTGATCCTAATCCATCACCCACGTTGATTCATGGCGTGAGCAATCATTCAACCATGCACGATATTACGCATTTCATCGCGAGACAAGAGGAAAAAAAAATTCGATTACCCAACATTCCTTCCTTCGTTATTTACCTGTTGTTCGGAAGGATGGGTCAACTTCTTACAAGATCTCTTCAGGTGCACACGGAATCCCTAATTGCGACTGGATACCCCATTAAAAACCCAACCCTAAGCTCAATACCCCATGCGAAAAAAGACTAAAATTTTTGTTCTAGACACCTCCGTCCTCATTCATGACCATCATGCGATAATTAATTTTAAAAAACACGACGTTGCTGTTCCGATAACGGTATTGGAGGAGTTGGATAAATTCAAGCTTGGTAATGACACGAAAAACTTTTCGGCTCGCGAGGTCATTCGGTTTATAGATCGACTCGTAGGAAACGTTCGGTTGCAATCCTGGATAAGGATACAAGAGGGCTTGGGGCAATTGAAAATCGTAATGGATTTAGATCCCAAAAAACTAAATGCTGAAACGATTTATTCTTCTGCAAAAAACGACCATAAAATTATTAATGCCGCGCTGATCTTAAAAGAAGAGTTTCCGGATCGGGCAGTTATCTTGGTTACAAAAGACATTAATTTACGCATTAAAGCCAAAGCGCTGGGAGTACCTTCAGAAGATTATGAAACAGGAAAGGTTTATGAAATCAAAGATGACCTCTCACCGTCCTTTGCGATAGATGGGGTGGAAAGCGAACTAATAAGAGAGGTTTTTACCCGCGGAATGGCCGAAGAGCGGGGGGTGTTAGGTTCTTTAAAAAAAACCAATGGGTATTACATTTTAAAGAATGGTAAAACATCCAGTTTGGTGTATTTTAACGAGGCAGAAAACATGCTGGAGCGAATAGAAAAAGAGTTTGTTTATGGGATAAAACCCAAAAACGCAGAACAAGCTTTTGCTTTACATGCCTTGTTGAATCCCGGAATAAAATTGGTAGCATTACAAGGGGTTGCAGGAACAGGAAAAACCTTGCTTGCCTTGGCGGCCGCATTAGAACAAGAAAAAAAATTCAACCAAATCATTTTGGCGCGCCCGATCGTTCCGTTATCCAACAAAGAAATTGGATTTTTACCCGGAGACGCAAACGACAAGATAGGACCGTATATGGAACCCTTGTGGGATAATTTAAAGTTTATCAAGTCCCAATACGGTGAAAACGAAAAGAAACACAAGGCCATCCTTGAAATGGAGGAAAACAAGAAAATCATTATTACGCCGCTGGCGTTCATTCGTGGAAGAAGCCTGTCCAACATTATGTTTATCATTGATGAGGCGCAAAACCTAACCCCTCATGAAGTTAAAACCATCATTACCCGGGCTGGTGAGCATACGAAAATCGTTTTTACCGGAGATGTTCATCAAATTGACACACCCTATTTAGATGAATACAGCAATGGGCTAGCTTATTTAATTCAGAAAATTAAAAACCAACCCTTGTTTGCTCATGTAAAATTAGAAAAGGGGGAGCGTTCTGAATTGGCGAACCTCGCCAACGACTGGTTATAATTAGCCGGCCATCTTCACCTTTCCTTCTTCTACACGAAGGATGCGTCCTTTGTGTTTTTCAACAAGGGATAAATTGTGTGTTGCTATTATGACGGCCGTCTTTTCTTCTCGAGATAAGGCAACAAGTAATTGCATGATTTCATCCGCCGTTTCTGCATCTAAGTTGCCGGTTGGTTCATCCGCCAGAATTAGCTTGGGTTCGTTTAATAAGGCTCTTGCTATGGAAACCCGTTGTTGCTCTCCTCCCGACAAGGTTCCAGGTAAATGAGCCGCTTTTTGCTCCATTCCTACCAATTGTAAAACGCTCATAGCGCGTTTATGAATTTCGGATTTGTTCTTCCATCCTGTTGCTTTTAAAACAAAATACATGTTCTGTATTACGGTTCTGTCCATCAAAAGCTGAAAATCCTGAAAAACAATTCCTAAAGACCGCCTAAGGTATGGTATGCTTCTTTTTTTTATGGAAGTAAGTGAAAACCCTGCAACACTCCCTTCGCCAGTAAACAAAGGAATTTCCGCATACAATGCTTTTAACAAGGTGCTTTTACCGCTTCCAGTTTTTCCTACCAAGTACACGAACTCCGATTCGGTAAGAGAAAGGTCGATGTCGGTAAGGATGGTTTCTTTCCCTTGCTTTAAAGAAACATGATGCAGGCTCACAATGGTTTCGGACATAGGTAAATTTGTAACGCAAAGGTGTTTAAGAATTATAAGCGCTGGCCTTGGGTATGGGATTTTCTCTTAACAAGATTGCGTTTATAACTTTTGGTCGAAACGCTTTGGTTTGCCGGGGCGGAATTTACTTTTGTTGCATCATGCGTATACTAATTTTTTGGTTTTGTTTGGCGGGTCTATTCTCTAATTTCTTCAGTCAAGGAACGGCTCATGTTGAGGGGAAAAACGCCTCATTTTATCGCGGAGAAGAGTTGTTTGATAAAAAACAGTATGCGGCAGCACGCATAACCTTCGATCAATACCTTAAAGAACAACACGGAGAAACCCATGCCTTTCGCGTCAAGGCTTCCTACCTTCACGCGTTGAGCGCCCTTAATTTGTTTCATGGCGATGCCGAAGAACTGATGACCAACCATTTGGTTGAATTTCCTGAAACGCCATATAAAACGGCGGTATATATCGCATTAGGAAACTTACAGTTTGATCAGGAAAATTATTTAAATGCGGTTTCGTGGTATTCGAAAGCTTCTTTGTCGGACGTGGATAGCGTCGAGTCGATGCCGGTATATTTTAAAATGGGATATGCCCATTTTAAGGAACAACAAATGACTGAAGCTTTGGCGTGTTTTAGTCGATGCATAGGAAATAAAAACGATTATCGGTATCCTAGTTTATATTATCTCGGGCATATTTATTTTGCTATAGGAAACTATAGTTCGGCAAAAACACCCTTTTTAACGCTGAACGAGGCGGGAGAATATCCCAGCATTGTTCCCTATTACTTGGTACAAATTTATCACGCTGAACAGGAATGGCAAACCTTGATTTCCTACATTTTGCCCAAGATCGAATCTGGCGAACTGGAATATAAATCGGAAATCTTACATTTTCTTGGCGATGCGTTTTACCAACAGGGGTTGGTCGAACGAAACCCCCAAAAGCGAACGTCCTTGTTTAATGAGGCGGCAAAATACCTCACTACGTTTGGTACTAATGCAAAAACAACACGAGAAGACCAATACACGATTGGTTATTCGTTGTTGTCCTCTAATCGGCCAGAGGAAGCTATTACCTATTTTGAAAAGGCGGCTCGGATCGATGATTCATTAGGGCAAAATGCGATGTATCAAATTGGGGTGTGTTACCTAAATCAGAAAAAAATGCCGGCGGCTAGAAATGCCTTTGAGCGCGCTTCCAAAATGAAATCATTACCAATCGTCGCAGAAGATGCGCTATACCAGTGTGCCTTGATCTCGTTTTCAATCGATATTAACCCGTATGACGAGTCCGTGCGTGCCTTTGAAAAATACATGGAACAATATCCAGAATCCAAAAGAAAAAATGAGGTTTATCAATTTCTTATTACCGTTTATGCTTCTACAAGCAATTTCAAAAAAGCATTAGAATTTTTGAATAAAATCCCAAATAAAAACTTAGAACAGAAATCATTATATCAAACGACCGCATTTAATTTAGGCGTTGAGTATTTGGAAAAAGATCAGCTGGATTCTGCAAAACGCAGTTTTGGGCTTGTTGAGGCTTTTCCAATGGAGTCAGAATTAATTGCTCAATCTAAATTCTGGTTGGCAGAAATCCTTTATCGTCAAGGAGAATTCAAATCGAGTATTGCGGCATTCAAAACCTTTTTAAGCTATGCATCTGCCGCATTAGTTCCTGAAAAAAACGACGCCTATTATAGTATGGGACATGCCTATTTAAACTTAAATCAAATCCCTGAGGCCTTGCCTTGTTTTACTACCTACATCCAAAACGCCCCCAAAGAACATCCAAAAACCTTAGATGCTTACTTTCAACTCGCCGATGGTAATTATCAACTCGGCAAAGACGAGCAAGCCATTGCTTATTACAAAAAAATAATTGAAATCCCCTCTGAATCACAAGATCGGGCCTGTTTTTATTTAGCAAAAGCCTATGGGTTTAACAAACAAGCTCAACAAAAAATTAGTACGCTTGAAACCTTGCTTTCTAATTATAAACAATCGAAGTATACGCAGTCGGCGATTTACGAACTTGGAATGACGTACAAATCAGAGAAAGACTTGGATCAAGCGGCGATACACTTTAAAGACTATATTTTTCGATATCCCAATAATAGCAGAACCATTAACTGTAGAATTGAACTCGCCGATATTTATTATAAAAAGTGGGACTATATAAAAGCAGAGGAAGCATACAAGCGTATTTTGTCCGATTATGGTAATGACAATGAAATATGTGCCTTGGCTGCCAAGGGGTTAATGGCGGTCTATGTTGCGCAGAAAAATCCAGAAAAGGCTGAATCTGTGGCGGATCAATATGCTTGTGCACAAGTAAGTGCGGACGACAAAGAAAACCTATACTACAACCCCGCTTTTCAAGCCTATGTTGATTCCAATTATTCGGAGGCTGCGGAAAAATTTAGCCTTTACCTTTCCAAATTTCCAGCAGGAACGTTTTCACAAGATGCAAACCTTTATTTGGGAAACAGTTATTATCGCTTAAAAGACACTGCTAAAGCGGTTCCTTATTTTGACGCCTACCTTTCTGGGGCTTCAAACACCTACTTTGAGCCCGTATCCCTGAGGCTCTCTTCCTATTTTTATGGTAAAAAATCATACGAAAAAGCGCTAACCTATTATGGGATATTAGATAAATATGCCGTAAAACCCAACAATATCACAACGGCCAAAACGGGATTAATGCGCTCCACCTATGCCTTAAAAAAATATGCAGAATCGAAGGAGTATGCCAATGCCGTAAAACAAATAACAGGAATTAATTCGCTACTGCTTTTAGAGGCAGAATATGTGCTTGGAACAAGCCATTATTTTGACAACGAATGGAATGAAGCAAAAGCTCCCTTGCGTTGGGTTGTAAAAAACACCACCACCATACGAAGTGCGGAAGCCCGATATTTATTAGCAGAAATTGAATATAAAAACCAAGCCTTGGATTCTGCAAACCTGTTGGCAGAACAGCTCATTAAAATGAAACCTAGCTATAACTATTGGGTGGCAAAAGGGTTATTACTTCAATCCCAAATTGCTGTCGATAAAAAAGATTTTGTAGAGGCCACTCAAACGCTATTATCTATCATTGAGTACTATCCTATAAAAACAGATCAAATCATTGAACAGGCTCAAAACATGTTGGATGAGGTAGAACAGTTAAAGAATCCTGCCCAAGCTCCGGAAGAAAAAAAGGAATTAAAAATTGAAATCAAAAACAATTAACATGCGATTACTGCTTTTAGGTATCACCGTTTTTCTCGGGGTTTTCACCTTCGCACAAAAAGATGTTTTTGAAGCTGAAGGAATTGGCTTGCGAGAAATCGACCGCAAACAGCGGGTGATTAGCGCTCCTAAAATTATCGAACCTAAACGAATCGAGAACCTCCCCGCTCAAAAACCTTTGGTTTTGGTTACTAAAACTAAGATTACCTATGACTCGATTGAAGCGGCAAGCGTATCGTTAGATAAACTCATTGATAAACTGTATCCTTTTTACTTAAAATTAGGTATGGGTAGCACCCTCATGCCAATGGGTGAATTATACGTAAATTCCACCCGACAACGGTCGGGTTTTTATGGTTTACATGTTAAACATCTAAGTTTTTTTGGAGACATTAAAACCAGAGATAAGCAGCTACTTGCGCCTGCGGGTTTTGATAAAACAGATCTAGGCATTTCCTTTAAAAACATCGCGTCAAACTATGCTTTAGATGGGAGTATTGATTACCTAAACGATGGATTTCATTACTACGGATTAGCTAACCCTTCGGCAAACAAAGACTCCTTAGCACAACGTTATCATACCGTTCAGAGTGATTTTTCAGTTGGGACGAGAAAAAGCGATAGTACTGCCTTTAACGTGGATGCTCGTATTTATTTTCGGTCCACAAACACCAAAGACCCCTATGTAGATAGTTTGTTGCTATGGAAACCGAAAGAACAAGCCTTTTCCTTGTTGACTATGGGAAAAAAGCGGGTTGGAAATGACGTTTTCCATGGCTCTTTAGGATTGCGGTTCAATGGATATCAATACGGTATCCTTGATTCCACCCTGCAAGCGGGTGATAGTGGGTTAGTGAGAAGAAACACCATCATCGATTTACATCCTGGTGTCAAATCTTCTTTTTTAAACCAAAAATTAACCCTAGACGCTGGCTTTAACGTAAGCATAGATGCCCACGAAAAAACGCGATTATACTTTTTTCCAAAAGTGTCTCTTCAATACAACCTTGTAGAAGATCTAGTGATTCCGTTTATAACCTTGGAGGGAGAAGTAAAACAAAACTCCCTTTACGCTTTGTATCGTCAGAACCCTTACATACAAACCAATGTTACTTTGTATAACGAAATTAGGCCGTACCAAATCCAATTGGGCGTTAAAGGTTTGTTATCAAAAAACCTTACGTATCAAGTTAAGGGTGTTTTTGCAAAACGCAATAACGTATCCCTATTTATCACTGACACATTAAGGTCCTCAGGAAATCGCTTCCAGGTTATCTACGATAGTATGAATTATGCGAGCATTGAGGGAAACATCAGTTATGAACTTTCAACAAAAATCAAACTAGACTTTATCGGTCGTTTTCATTCCTACGAAATGTTTCATGAGGCCAAGGCTTGGAATCTTCCGCAATGGGATTTTACCCTGCGCGGGGTTTATAATTTATATGATAAACTCATTGCAAAACTAAGCCTCGACATGGCTTTCAATCGATATGGTAAGGTTTATGGACCGGGAGAAAACATCGATCAAATCAGCAACCAATATGCTTATGCGTTAGGGGGTATTGTGGATGGAAACCTTGGTTTTGAATACCGTTATAACAGTCGATATTCTGGTTTTTTAAACATCAATAATATTATTTCTCAACGGTATTTGCGGTTTTACAATTACCCTGTAATGCCAATACAAATCATGGCGGGAATAACTGTTAAATTCTAAGGAATTTTTTTTCAATATAAAATTTTGCTGGCAACGATTCGTTTCATGGCGAAATTTTACCTATGAATAAAACCCTTTTAATTATATTTCTCTTGTTCTTTCGCTTTGTAGGTTTTTCTCAAAGCGATTTTTTTTTATCCGCCTATAAAAAACACCCCAACATACCCCCGGGATTATTAGAGGCCGTTTCTTATACGCACACAAAAATCCAAAACCTTTCGCCCGATGAAATACCGTCTTGTCTAGGAATGCCCCTCCCTTTCGGTGTAATGGGCGTTTTTGAAGATGGTGCCGGTTACTTTACCGAAAATGCTCGATACATAGCGACCCTTAGTGGGATCTCGATTGCTGAACAAAAATCATCCGTCGACTTACAAATTGAAGCTTATGCCCGTGCTTGTGATCATATTTTGTCCTCCTTGAACCGAAAAAAAATGGAGCCCAGCGAGGTGATTTACGCCCTCCTGCTTGCGCTTACAGAAATCCCTCAAAATTGCACGCTAAATGCTTTTGCCTTTGAAACCTCTGTTTATGATGTTTTCTTGTTTTTAACCGACGAAGACAAGGCCGCCCGATTCAGTTTCTCTCCATACAACGTAGACCTTTCTTCTCTTTTTGGAAAAAATAATTATCAGCTATTACGCGCTCCCAAAATAACCATAAGCGAAACGGCAATTCGTGGAGAAAACAACCAAGAATACACCAAGCCCCGACACGTAAAAAGCGCCAATTATGGTCCCGCTTTATGGACCGAGGCACCCTCTTGTAATTATAGTTCTAGAAACGGAACGCCCATTTCCGCAGTCACCGTACATACAGTACAAGGGTCCTATGCCGGTGCCATATCGTGGGGATTAAATTGCAACGCTGGCGTTTCTTACCATTATGTGGTTCGAAGTTCCGACGGTCAAGTAACCCAAATGGTATTAGAAAGTAATAAAGCGTGGCATGTTGGCTCCAGTAATGCCTTTACAATTGGCATTGAGCATGAAGGTTATGTATCGAATGCTTCATGGTACACAGAAGCACTATACCAATCCTCTGCAACCCTGGTCCGGGATATTACCCAAAGTGGTTATGGTATTAATCCCTTAAGAACCTATGACGGACCGAGTAATATCAGCACGCAACTCTTAGGTTCTTGTGTTAAGATCAAAGGACACCAGCATTATGCAAACCAAACCCATACGGATCCAGGAATTCATTGGGATTGGAATAAATACTATAAACTCATTAATAATAGCGTCAGCCCTACGGTCATTACAAGCAGCAGCGGAACCTTGTATGATACAGGGGGTGCAAATGGAAACTATGGTTCTGACGAACGTTCCGTTTGGGTTATTGAGCCTTCCATTCTGTCTACCGTTTCGCTGAACTTTTCTTCCTTTGCCTTAGAAAACGATTATGATAAATTGTTTATTTACGATGGAAACTCCGTTAATTCACCCCTTATTGGATCTTACACGGGAAGTACAATACCTCCCACCATTCAATCTACTTCAACGGCATTAACCTTAGAATTTCGATCGGACTGTGCGACTACGCTTAGTGGTTGGTCTGCCCAATTTCAATCTCAAGCCATTTCGGTAGATACTACACCACCGACGTGTACCATAACATATAATGGTACGTGGCAAACAAACGACTTCATTGCGCAGTTGAATGCCCAGGATAATGAATCCGGAGTGTTTTCTTCTTATTACTTGGTAACCTCTCGGGCAGCCGCAAATACCCCATTATACGCGAACAAAAACTATGGTTTTTTTCAGGATGAATTCCATTTGTCGAGCAACATATGGACCAACCAAACAGGAACCTATGTCCAAGGGGCTGGGGTCTATACAAACCAAGATGCAACCCAAAGTAATTCGAACAGTTATGCGTTGCTTTCCCAAGACCAAAGCCATTCCTATTTATATTCATGGAAACAAAAAATAACCTCCTCCAACCCTAATCAACGGGCGGGAATTCATTTTTTCTGTAGTGACGCTACCTTACCAAACCGAGGTAATTCCTATTTTGTATATTTTCGAGAAGAGACCGATAAGGTTCAGATTTATAAAGTTACCAACGATCAATATGCTTTGGTATATGAAGCAGACGTTGTTATCGCAGCTTATCAATGGTATACCATGGCTGTAGAATATAATCCAACGACAGGATTTATTTATGTGTTTTCAGACTTTTCGCTCGTTGCACAGTGGCAAGATAGCAATCCTCTTCTCCAAGGAAATGCCATTTCCCTACGAAGCGGTGGTTGCTCGGTCGCGTTTGATGACGTTCGGGTTTATCACAGCCATTCCCCTCAAGAAATCATTGAAATTGGAAACGGGAAAGCCATTGAACATCAAAGCGACAATGAACAACCGTCAGGAAACATTGTGCTCATCGGACGAGATCCTGCAGGCAACTGGTCGAATCCTGTTAATCAATGGGTTCAGGTAGATTGGAGCCCCGCAGTGGTTGGGTTTGTCGCCGATGGAACCGCAACCGATATTGATACGTTTTATATGAATCCCGTTTCGAGCCACTGGTCTTTTCAAGACCCTCATTCAGGAATACAACACTTTGAATTCGCTATGGGAAGCAGCTTAGGGGGTACGGATTTAATTCCTTGGAATAATGTGGGGTTAAACCAAACAAACAGTGTTACGCTTAATAACCTACAATCCGGATTAACGGCATACACTTCGATTAATGCCATCAATAAAGCCGGAATCGGGTCGGTGCAAAGCAGCGATGGTCAGGTTTTTTTAGCCTCTTCTGGGATTGAAGCCAACCCGTTGGTTTCGGTACAGTTTTTTCCAAACCCCAATACTGGTGATTTCCTACAGGTCAGTGGATTACCTTTTCCTGTTCAGTTGTATGTCTACGATGTAAACGGGCGGATTATAAAGAACCATTCGCTTCTATCAGATGGTGTGGTTCCTTTAAACGTTTCCCAGGGCGTCTATTATCTACAGATGGTGGGAAAAGGGTATACAAAAACAGATAAAATTCAAGTCCATTAATGAACCATGTGCTCAATAATTTTGTCGGCCAAAACGTCACTTAATTTGAAATAACTCTCTTTCGTCCATCCTCCGACATGGGGAGTTAAAAGCACTTTATTGGATTGGATTAGTTGTCTTAAGGCTGTTGGGGTTTCGGTAGAAAATAGGGATTCATAATCTTTGGATTCGTATTCTAGTACATCCAACCCTGCAGCCTTAATTTTTTGTTGTTCAATGCCTCTCAACAAGGCTTCGGTTTGTACGATTTTTCCCCGTGATAAGTTTAAAAGATAAAACGGTTTTGCAAAGGATTGAATGAATACATCGTCAACCATCCCTAAGGTTTCTCTATTTTGAGGAAGGTGTAATGAAAGAACATCGGCCTCCATACATAAAGCCTCTAGGGTACATTCTTGAACTTGGGAATTACCAAACCCCCTTTTATATTTATCGTAAGCTAATATTTTTACCTCAAAACCCTTCAATTTTTTGGCGAAAGCGGCCCCGTTGTTACCAAAACCAATAATTCCTACGGTTTTTCCATCTAATTCTTCTCCCCTATTTTCTTCTCTTTTCCACTCGCCCGATCTAATTTGATCATTAGCCCGGGTCATATTATTCATCAGGGACAGGAGCATACCAAGGGCATGTTCTGCAACGGCGTTACGATTCCCTTCTGGAGAGTTAAAACAAGGAATCCCCTGTTCCTTACAATACGAAACATCGATGTTTTCCAATCCCGAACCGGCGCGAGCAATAAAGGTAAGGTTCTTAAAATGGCTCAAAAAAGATCCATGAAGTGGAATCCTTGCTCGAACCACAAGGCCTTGAACTTCCTCCTTATGTTCTACCAAATCCTCAATAGAAAACGTTGTCGCATCAATGCAGTCAAAACCAACTTTAGTTAACCGTTCCTTTAAAATAGCATGGACTGTGTCCAGAAAAAAAACCTTCATTAGGACGAAAATACACAATGAAAGGGTAGGGTTTCCTCTTAGTTGAAAAAAAAATGACCTTCATAACTCGATTTTACAAACACTTCGTTGGCCCTCGTTGGTCTTTCAACCTTTTACACCATAAAACCCCGTTAAAAAGCACTTATCGGCCTAAATAAATCAGAAGGACTGAAATATCACTAGGGGAAACCCCAGAAATTCGCGATGCTTGACCGATCGAGGTCGGTTGTATTTGGGTTAACTTTTCTATCGCTTCTGAGCTTAAGCTTTTAAGTTGTTTAAAATCTATGTCTGTGGGAATAATGACTTTTTCAAGTCGTTGCATTTTTTCGGCCATTTCTTCCTCTCTCGATATATACCCTTCGTATTTCAGTTGAATCTCCGCCTGAACCTCAACATCCTCACTTATGTTATTGTTTATCAGATAGTTATTTAATGTTTTTGAGCTTTCTTTTAGGTTCTTCAAGGTGATTCCAGGTCGGGTTAGGATGGAAGCCAATTTCACTTGTTGTGAAATCGGGGTAGAATCGATTTCGGAAAGCACGGGGTTAATTTCATTTGGTGTTATGCCTTGGGAGCGAAGTTCTTTTTTTAGAACATCGGTCTGTTCCTGTTTTTGTTGCACTTTATTCAATTGCTTTTCAGAAAGTAACCCTAAATGAAAGGCTTTTTCACTCAACCGTAAATCGGCATTATCCTGCCGCAATAAAATGCGATATTCTGCACGACTGGTGAACATCCGATACGGTTCTTTGGTTCCTTTTGTCACAAGATCATCGATTAAAACACCTATATACGCCTCGCTTCGTTGCAGTACGAATGGTTCCTTATGGTTGAGTTTTTGATGTGCATTGATTCCTGCCATTAACCCTTGACAGGCCGCCTCCTCGTATCCTGTGGTTCCATTAATTTGACCCGCAAAATATAAATGTTCAATGGTTTTAGTTTCCATGGTGTGTCGAAGCTGGGTAGGTGGAAAATAATCGTATTCGATGGCATACCCCGGTCGAAACAGTTTCGCTTGTTCAAAACCAGGAATGGTTTTTATTGCTTTTATTTGAACGTCTTCGGGTAAGGATGTACTAAAACCGTTTACATAAATTTCCACGGTATTCCATCCCTCGGGTTCAACAAATATTTGATGTCTATCGCGCTCTGCAAATCGGTTTATTTTATCTTCTATGCTCGGACAATACCTAGGGCCTGTACTTTGTATTGCCCCATTAAACATGGGTGACCGATCAAATCCAAGCCGAAGTTCTTCGTGGGTAATGGTATTGGTATAGGTAATATAACAAGGCAATTGACGCGCTAAGGGTTTGGTTTCCCAATAGCTAAACGTTTTTGGATTTTCATCTCCTTCTTGACGTTCCATTTTTGAATAATCCAAGGACCTCCCATCTACCCTTGGTGGTGTTCCTGTTTTCATTCTACCGGCTTCAAAGCCTAAAGAAACCAACGCTTCTGTAATTCCTATCGAAGCTCTCTCTGCAGCTCGACCACCTCCAAATTGTTTTTCTCCAAGGTGTATAAGACCGTTTAAAAACGTACCATTTGTTAATACGACCGCAGAGGCATAGATGTTTATTCCTAAACTGGTTTTAACCCCAACCACACGGTTATTTTCGACGATAATCCCTGTTCCCATGTCTTGCCAAAAATCTACATTCGGATTTTTTTCCAATAGGTATCGCCACGTTTCAGCAAACAACATGCGGTCGTTTTGGGTTCGGGGTGACCACATCGCGGGTCCTTTGGACAGGTTTAACATGCGAAACTGAAGGGCACTTTTATCGCTCACTACACCCGATCCTCCTCCAAGCGCATCAATTTCGCAAACAATTTGACCTTTTGCCACACCACCCATAGCGGGATTACAACTCATTTGGGCGATGGTATTCATGTTCATGGTTAACAACAACACTTTGCTTCCCATTTTCGCAGCAGCATTCGCCGCTTCACAACCTGCATGGCCTGCGCCAACAACAATAATATCGTAACGATTTAACATGGTCAGCGCTTACGCATGTTTCACGTGAAACAATTTTGATAAATAATAATCTTCCTTCGCTCTCATTGTCATTTTATCGCTCTCCTTTTTATCCTTATACCCTAAAAGATGTAGTACGCCATGAAAACAAACACGGGTGTATTCTTCTAAGACAGTAACCTGATATGTCTCCGCATTTTCTTTAATTCTATCGTATGAAATATATAATTCTCCGTTAGTTTTAGAGGGCGTATTAAAGTCAAACGTTATGATATCGGTGTAGTAATCGTGTTGTAAATGCTTGTGGTTTAATTCTTTTAGTTCTTCGTCCGAACAAATTACAATAGAAATTTCACCGCATACGGCATTTTCCTCTTGAATCAGCTTTGGAATCAATGGTTTAATGGTATGAAAAGGAAGGGATGTTAATTTATCGCTAAGAAACCCTATGGATATCATTTTCTAAAAAAGATGTTTACCCGTGTACCGTTTTCTTCAAAGGTTAAGTCGTCTGAAAGGTTTTTCATAAGGAAAATCCCTCTACCGTTCTCTTTCAAAATATTCTCGGGCTCTGTTGGATCTGGGACGACCTCTGGATCGAAACCGATTCCTTGATCTTTTATGGAAAAACAAACCCACTCTTCGTTCTTTCTTACGGACACTGTAATTTGTAATTCCGCTTTCATTTGGTTTCCGTGGATTATAGCATTGTTTACGCCTTCGGTAACCGCGATCAGGACATTACCAAACAAATCTTCATTTAGCGCTAGGTTGGAACATGCTGCATCAATGAGGCGTTCTACGTCTGCTATTGAGGCTGGTGTTGAGGGTAATTGAACTTCTGTAATAACGGTTAACTGCCTATCCATTGGTTAAAATTAATCAACAATATTGAAATACGTGGCGGCCTTTTGTTTGTAATACGTACTAAACGAAGGGTCTACCACCCGTAACATTTCAATCTGTTTCTGTTTGATTTTCGTATACTCTTTTAATTCAATAAGGTTACTTTTTGGTTTATCTACCCCAGATTTTGACTGCCTTTGGTCCTCAAAACCTCGTTCCATTAAGGCTTTTTCGCTTTCAAGAAGTCGGGTTAAAATCTCTTGTTGTCGCTCGACCATTTCGTTGGTAAAATTCTTATTGATGATTTCTTTTTCTTGTTTTTTTAGTTCATCCAACAAGGGGTTTAGCTGATTTCCTTTTCCTTGTCCATCTTTATTTAATTCATTTTTCAATTGCTCTAGGCGTTGCCTAATGGCTGATTGTTGCGCGGCCATTTTGGCTATTTCCTGATTGCTTAACCCTAAGCCTTCTTTTCCTTGTCCACCCGGTTTAGTCCCTTTCCCCGGTTTTTCTCCTGGTTTACTTCCGCCGGGGTTTGAACCTTTTTTCATTTGCTCGAGCTGTTTTTTAAGCATTTCTTTCATGTCTCCAGAAGACATGTTTTTTCCAGACTTGGGTTTTCCTTTGCCTGGTTTGCTACAGCTTCCTGATCCCTCCATTTGCATTTGCATTTGAGACTGCATTTGTTGAAGGGCTTCGTTTAGGAGAAGAGCAAGGTTATTAAATGAAGTCATCGTGGATTGTTGGTTTTTAACAACCCCTGCTTTGTCGTTTGAGGCAATGGATTCCAAGGCTTGTTGTTCTGAAAATCGAATGTCATTTAACTCCTTGTCAATGAATGTAGCAATATTAGGTTGCCGTTTAGCTAACGCTAAAAGGCTGTCGCGAACCATAACGGTTTTACTGTTTATTTTTACTTGTTCTCTCCCAACCCCTTTAAATTTTGGATCGTTGGTATTCAAACGGTTCACTTGTGTCAATAGCTTCTCCTCTTCAAAACTCAGGTACATCAATTTTTCTAAAATTTCTCGAACCATATCCATGTCTTCTTCCTGCTGCTGTTTATTGGAGGATTCCTGTTTACTATTTAGCATATCCGAGAGTTGATCCATTTGGTCAGAGGCCTTTTGCTGGTTTTCTTTGGATTTATTCTTTTTACCTTCTTTAATGTTTTCCTCTGCTTCGGATAACTCTTTTTGGATTGACTCTTCTAACGCTTCCGTTCCTTCCAAATCCATTGGGTTCTCTAACTTCTCATTATCCTTTTTAATTTCCTCTAATTTCTCTTGAATGTTTTTAAAACGATCCTCAATGGCCTGTTGTTCTTTTAACGCTTCTTCTTTGGAAAGAAGGTCTTTATCTATTTTTTCTTTTAATAACTCCTGGTTCGCTGCATTCTCTTTTAATTCTTTTTCAAGGTCATCTATCCGTTCATTTAATTGCAATTTTTTCAGCATTTCTAAGGTACGATCTAACTGTTTTTGCATCTGTTCCGCTGCATTATCCAGTTGGTTCATTTCTTTTTGTAGGGCTTTATTCTCCTGTTGATTGAATAATTTCTCTATTTCTTCTAATAGTTTTTTCAACTCTTCGTCCATTACGTTTTCAAGTAATTTTTCGATCAACTCTTGTTTTTCCAATAACGCCTTATCCATGGGAGATAATTGGTCTTTTTCTTTGGTCTGATTATCCAGTTTTTCTTTGATTTGATTAAGTTCTTTTTCCAAAGAATTACGCTCTTCTTGCAATTGATTTATCTGTTCTTTTTTTAACCAATCGCTTGATTTACTGTTATTTATGTCTTTTTTTAACTTTTCGATGTTCTTTTCAAATTGTTGCGTTCGATTCAATATGTTTTCTAATTCATCGCGCGTTTCTTTTTGTTGTTCCGTTCGGTTTTCATTTAATTGTTCGAGGTTGGGAAGAATAAATTCCCCGGTGTAGCTTTTTGTTGATTTACTTCCGTTTACCCCATCGTTATCGCTTACCATAAAATGGTACTCTATTTTATCCTCTAATTCAACGTTTTCCTTTAAGAAATCAACCGCATACTCAAATTTACTTTTGGTTCCCTTTTGGAAACTAACCGGTAAGTTTTTGGTTTTAATGACCGCTCCTTTTCGGATAAGTTTATAACTAAAAACCAGGTTTTGAATTCCATAATCATCGCTTATTTCTCCTGAAAAATAACGGATGCTTTCTTTAAGGGAATCGCTGGTTTCGTTCACTACGATGGTTGGAAAAGCATCTTTTACCACCGTAACATGATGAAATGTCGAATCTTTTTTCTTAGAATATTTATTAGTAATCAAGACCTTGACTTTGGTATCGAGTAAGGCTTTTTGTGAAAACTTATACGCCTCTCCGTTGAACTGAAAGCGATTATTTCCACTGTAAACGTTGATTTTATCCGTATTCTTGGTTTGACCAAACCATTCAATGACGGTTCCTTCAGGTACGGTTAAATCGCCAATATTAACTAAATGCTCCGTGGGTTTACCCAAATAAGCAGGGTATTTTACGGTAACATTCACTTTACCAAAAACATTTTTACCCGTAATGGTATAAGCGTACGATGAGCTTTTTTCATCATTTGCCGTAAAGTAAAACGTTCCTGGAGTTTTTATTTTTTTAAGGGTAGTTTGGTATTCGTTTTTAGTGATTCTCTTCATTAAAAATTTACCTCGGTCTGAAACGATGTAAACCTTTTCTGGCAGCCTTTTTCCTTTTAATTTAACCCGTATTAAAATATCGCTATCCTCTTCATATGCTTCATTACCTTTTAGTAGTTCAAAGGTGAAAGGGACCATCTTTTTATCGTAATCCAAAATGAGTTGGGCTCCTTGAGTAAGAATTCCAGGAATAAAAATTAAAACAAAAAAGAGGGTTAGTAAGGCTGGAAGAACATATTTGATGTACTTTGTATTAACCCTGAAATCAACCGCATTAGAAAACCGGAACAAACGCAGTTGTTTCGTCTTTTGGGCAACAGAAGCGGTTAATAATTCTATGTTTTCTGGAACGCTTTGAGAGGCTTCCATTAATTGCAGGGTATTGGTAAGACGGTCTGCAATCTCTGGGAAGAATCTTCCAATTAACTCGCTGGCTTGAATCCTTGATAACGTTGGTAAGATTCCAACGCTTTTCAGTATAGGAATAAAAACCCATCCTATAATTGACAATCCATTGATCAAGGTAAAAAGCACTAGAAACGAGAATTTTATCCACGCATTTAATGCAAAGAAAAAGGCTAACGTGGTAAAGAGAAGGTATGAGGAGAGTAAAACTGAGGTAAACAAGAGCATACCACGAATGGCTTTATTCCAATAAAATTTATGGGTAAAAGCGTCAATCTCTTTATGTAATCTTTTTATTTCTTCTTGTTCAACCACAGGCAACAAGTTTAACTAAATTAAGCGTCCGTTTTTGGCGAAGTTGTTAACAACCTATAATAGGTTTTTATAAATTAATTTTTTTTAAAATATTTTATAATTTTTATTAAGGTTGTTGATTTGTTAATAACCTTAAAATCACATTATTTATCTTTATTTACGAACCTTTTTTCCTTGGTTTGTAAACAAAATATTTTCTTAAAAAACCTTTCCCGTTCTATGAATAGAAGTCTTTTCAACAAAAATAAAATTACTTACCCTTTCTTGCAAATTAAAACCTCACCTTGTGTATAACACGCTGATAAAAAAGAGAGAAGAAAAAATAAAAAACAAGGCTTATTCTTTTTTATTCTGCTATATGTACTTTTTTATGTTTTTCAGTCCCTTAAGTTTTTCTTATTTATCAAGGATAATTCACCAACATATGAACAGGTAATTCACCACTTTTCTTATTCCTCTTCATTCATGAGGGTATTAGAACCGTATTCTCCTAACAAGGCATAGTAACCAAAGAGGATAAAACTTCCCGAAACTAAAGGGCTTAATACAAAGGCATATATAATCGCGGGTATCCTATCTGCGGCGATACCGCTATTAAATTTAGGTATGGCTTGAGAGCCGATTAAATATATCCCTGCTAAAAGGCCGAAGAGGATCCAAACAACACCCAGGTAACGTTGTAGTTTTGTTAGCCATTTAGAAGGTTTTGTTTGTAAATAGAGTAAGCCAATGATAAAACTAATGCTCGCTATTCCAATGGGGTACCAAAGGCCTTCTAAATACGGTTTTTCATAGGCTAACGCTTGTCCTAACACGCGTGCTTTTTCATTAGCAACCGAAGCGCTGGTGGTTAGGTATAAGGCAATGGCTGGAAGTAATCCGCCAAAAATCCCGTTGCCAACATGGTAGGGAAGAGACATGGAGGTGTAGCGAATGGACGTTGGAAAGAGTTCTACTAAAAACGCGGCAATGGGTCCATAAACCATTGTAACAAAAAACACTTGAATGAAGATAAAAAACACCATTTTCCAGAATCCGTGTTTTGATAGTACTAGAAAATCATTTTGATACAGAACATCAGTCGAGGCTATTTCAACCATAGCATCGTACAAAGGCCTGTATCCAATTACCGCCAATAACATACCGGTTATCATGATTCCTTTTCGGCCGATTTTATCGGAAAGCCATCCAAAAAATATGAAAAAAGGGGTAGCTAAAAGTAAGGCCCACATCATGATTTCACTGGATTGCCCGACCTCAATTTTTAAGGTATTCTGAATAAAATTTAAGGCATAAAATTGGCCAGTATACCAAACTACTCCTTGTCCCATGGTTGCCCCAAGTAACGCCAACAACACTAATTTAAAATGACTTCGTTTGGTAAAACTATCACGCAAAGGATTTTTAGACAACTTGCCTTCTTTCTTAGCCTCTAAAAACAAGGGAGATTCACTCATTCGCAGGCGGATAATTAACGAAATAGCGACCATAACGATTGATATCCAAAACGGAATACGCCACCCCCAACGCAAAAAAGCTTCTGGAGTGAGGTAGGATTTAACTCCAAGGATTACCACCAGGGACAGCATTAACCCAATCGTTGCTGTGGTTTGAATCCACGACGTCCAAAAACCCCTAGATCCCACGGGAGCGTGTTCTGCAACATACGTTGCGGCACCACCATATTCACCCCCTAAAGCAAGGCCTTGCAATAACCTGAGAAGTAAAACCAAAATAGGAGCTGCATAACCAATGGTTTGATAATTGGGAATACAGCCAATCAAAAAGGTCGACAGTCCCATTAAAACAAGGGTAACTAAAAACGTGTATTTTCGTCCAACCACATCTCCGATTCGACCGAAAAAAAGTGCACCAAAAGGTCGAACAACAAAACCCGCAGCAAACGTCGCTAGGGTTGAGAGTAACGCCAACGTCGGATTTTCACTGGGAAAAAACTGCATAGAAATTACGGTTGCTAAGCTTCCGAAAATATAGAAATCATACCATTCAATTAAGGTTCCAACCGACGATGCGGTTAATATGGAAAAAAGGCCTGTCTTTTTATCTTCTACTTGGTTCATGGTGTAATTTGGGTAATCGTGTCCACTTAAAGGTAAGCACTTTTGAACGATCTTCGCTTTATATGCTGTTTCTTAAAAAAGAAATAGAAAAGAAAATGCGTGGTATTTCTTTTTGCTATATACCTTTGTTATGTATATGGTTTTATTATCCTTAATCTTCTTCATTCCATGAACATCGCTATTGGTTCTGATCATGCCGGTTATATACTTAAACAAAAATTAATTCATCACCTTGAATCCTTAGGTCACCACATCCTTGATTTAGGTTGTCACAGCGAGGATAGCATTGATTATCCGGATTACGCACATCCAGTAGCGTTAGCGGTAGAACAGAAACAAGTTGACCAAGGGATTTTACTTTGTGGTTCTGGCAATGGAATAAGCATGACGGCCAATAAACATCAAGGAATACGTTGCGCCTTGTGTTGGAACCCAGAAATTGCGACCTTAGCCCGTCTTCACAACGATGCCAATGTGGTGTCCTTACCGGCGCGATTTATTTCAGATGAAACGGCAATTGCGATTATTGAAGCATTCCTTACCACAGCATTCGAAGGAGGTAGACACGCGAATAGAGTAGCAAAAATTAGCTGTTAGTCGTGTAATCGAAACAGCATTGCGCTTATTCTGTCGGCTTCAATAAATGCGTCTTTGGGTAAGCTATATCCCTTTTCGTTGAGCATCATCTTATTTGATTGTATCAAGGAATTAATGGTTTTTGTTTCTCCGGTGGTTAATCCCCCTAAAGCGTTCAGTTCCTGAAACGAAACCCCATATTGGGTTCGTAATCCTGTTAGCCAACGCTCGTTCCATTGGTCAATAGCATCTAAGGTTTCCAATTCATACCACGATGTTTGTTTTAAATATCGGGCATTGTTGCTGACATTCCACCTTCGTTCATTTAAACCGTCAAACGAGTGAGCTCCGGGACCGACCCCTAAATAGGGTTTTCGTTTCCAATAATTACTGTTATGTTTTGCGTAGGCTTTGTTTCGTGCATAGTTAGATACTTCGTATTGTTCAAAACCCAAGGTGAGCAATTGCTCACGAAGGTACTCGTATTGTACAATCTGTTCTTCGTCGTCCACGGGTTTGTGTTTCCCTGTTTTAATCCAATGGTCTAATAGGGTTTTTGGTTCTTTGGTTAAGGCATAAGCCGATACATGATCAATTCTATTCGCCTTAACCAAAGCGATAAGAGGTTCAAGATCGCTTACGTTCTGGTTGGGAATACCAAAAATCACATCCATCGAAAGGGAAAATGGGTAATGCGACAATCGTTCTAACCCCGTAAATATATCGTTTGCGTTATGGTTTCGGTTCATCCATTGGAGCAAACGGTCTTGTACGCTTTGTACCCCTAGACTCAAGCGGTTTATTCCTAAACGGTTCCATGCATTCAGGTTTTGTTTGGTTAAATCTTCTGGGTTTGCCTCAAGCGTAATTTCTACTGTTTTTACGAGGCTTGTATGGGCATGAATTTTAGTCAAAAATGCTTCTATTTCAAAAGGAGTCAACAAACCGGGGGAACCACCACCAAAGTAAATGGTTTCAATGGGTTTTTTCCATGTTTGCAGGCGACATACTAGCTCTTCTAGCATTTGTTCCACCATCGCGGTACGATATCCTTCAAAGGTAGTAGAGAAGTGGAAATCACAATAGGCACATTTTTTCCTGCAAAACGGGATATGGATATAAATCCCGGACATCAATATTATTCTTTAATGACCTTTTTGGTAAGCATTTGTCCCGAGGAAAGTTCGCAGTTAATGTAGTATACTCCTTTAGCCATTCCTTCCATGCTGATGCTTGATTGCAACTGGTTTTCAACGGTTTCTTCCCGTATGGTTTTCCCATGAATATCTACCAACCAAAATCGAGATACTGGCAGGGGAGATTTCCAATAAATTACCTGTTGTGCAGGGTTTGGATGAACTTCCAAAGCGGGAATTTCTAATCCAGCAATACCGTTCCCATCTACACAAAAGTTCAAGGTGGTTTGAAAACCAAAATCCGCATTTTCGGCTGAAATTCCGGTGAGGGAATCTCCTAATGAGGAAATTTCAACGCTTCCATTAGCTGGGCACCACGGAAGCCCATAAATTCCGTCTCCGTAGGAATCATTGATAATATAAGCATAGCACCCAAAATCTAAACACCAAGAGATATTGATGAGTCCAGCCGTATTGTCGCCATAACCGTTTCCAGAGAATAACACGGTTCCTGCATTGTTTTGAAGTTCCCAAGTGGTTTCGGAACCATAACAATCTAAGGTTAACCCCAGAATTACTTCTTGTCCATTCAATACGACATTAAAACTACTGTTTTGGGAATTGTTTAGGTTGTTTTCATCTACGCCAGTATTTGGGTTAGATACCGTAGCATTAAAGGTATGCGTTCCCGAACCTAATTGCGCGGTTGGGAGCGTAACTGTTGTCGATTGCCATTGCGGTAAATTTCCACTCCACGGGTAGCTTAAGTTGTTTGCGCCATCAAAGCCATACGTAATAAGTGCCCCGGTAAGCGGGACTGCTCCTCCGTTAGACAAGGTTAGGGTCGGCGAAATTTCCGCGCTACAAAACGTTCCAGAAACTCCTGTTACGGTAGACAGGAAGGGATCTACTTGAACGGGAACCCCTCCCGAGGGATCGTACCCATTGACAAATGAAGCGCCGCTTTGGTTGGGGTCCAACCAATATTTTAACTGGTTGGTACTATCGCTACCACTGGGTAACCACGAGTAGCTTATTTTCCCATACTCGTCCGACAGCACAGGAGCACCACACGCCGAAGCGCCACCGTGAAGTTGACCAATAATACGGTGGTTTTGATCAAACAAAGGCGAACCAGAGGATCCACCTTCGGTGACTCCAAGATCCCAACCCGTAACGCCCCAGTGGGAGTTTGCTGGACTACCACCAAAGGAGGTTGAAATAAGCGGGTCGTTTTCAAATGATATTTTTTTAATGTCTCCTGAAGGGTGGTGAATTCCTACCGCGGAGGACGGTGTATTTCCACTGTTATCCCAACCATTAAAGTAAGGCGTATAGGTGGCAGGCACGGTTCCACCTTGTAGGCCTCCTGTAATTTCTACCAAACAGAAATCGGATGCTGATGCGCGAGAACGAAGGATGGCGCCACTCAACGATTGAAAGGTTGGTTCTGCACCAGGATTGTTGCATCCAGTACTTTGCCAATTAAACCGAAACACCCACGTTGCGGGGTTACTAAAACAATGGTTGGCGGTTAACACATAGGGTTTTCCATTGTTTAAGGTGTTGTTGATTAGCGACCCTGAACAAAAACCACTGTTTCCTGAAACCAACATTACCACGCCATTTCGTTCTACTTGCCATGGAGCCCCTTCAGGGCAGTTTACGTTTAGGTTGCAGTTACCAGAACTTCCGAAGGCTTTTACATAAAATTCATGGGCTGTCCGGTACCCATGTGTTACGTTGTTAATTTGAACAAATCCTTTTGGATTATTTTTCCTCACAAAGTATTCAATGATGACCTCATCACCAGGAACCAGTTCTGTTCCTAATTGTCCCTTGTATAAATGGTTGGAGGTGAATTTTCCTAAAATAAAAGATTTGTCGGAATTGTAAACATATAGTTCGTTTCCTTCAGGAATATCGGTTTGATCGAAGGCTAAATTTAGGGTCAGCGCTCCCGGACTTGAAACACGCATTAACCAAAGGGAATGCCCTTCTTTTGTGTTTATCCAAACCCCATGGTTTGCCGTATTGATTTGGGTAGCATAGTTAAAGCCGAATCGCCAAGGTTGCCCGCCCACAGAGTCTAAAAAACGGTCCTCTTGCTGTAAGGCATTGATGTCCGGGGTAGGGTAGGATACCGTGGGAATCGATTTCCATCCGAGATTAGGAAACATGTGTCCCAAACCGCCATCGCCTTGTTGGGCAAAGGCAAGAGTCGACCATAAAAAAAGAAATAAAAAGAGGTGTTGTCGTTTCATGGTTCTAGTTTTTAGAGGGGGGTGGCGTTCGTTTGATACCACATCCTTTTGGATCTGTGGTGTTAATTTTTATTTTCTTTCCAGCGCCTTTTGCTGCAAGGGCATCCATTAAATAATGTTCGTCTTTGGTGCGAAGTTTATCCCAGGTATTATCAATTGATCCGGTATAAATCAACGTTAACGTTTCGTCGAATAAATAAACGTGGGGGGTGGTTTTAGCCCCAAAAGCATCCGCTATAACTGAATTTACATCCACAAGGTAAGGCATACGATAGTTCATAGAGGCTGCATGGCGCATCATTTCTTCAAAGCTATCGGCGCCTTCACGTTTTCCTTCGTTGGAATTTAGAAGAACCATTCCGATTTGGTTTTGCTGAGCCAACGCGTAGAGGGTGTCATATTGTTTTTCCCAACCCGGAAAATCATCAGAACCCACTACGAAGGGGCAAGAATTACAGGAGAAAATGACCAGTAAGCCATTTTTTTGAATCAATTGTTCCAAACGGTAATCAGCTTGTTGCGTTGAGCGCATGGAAAGGGTGCTAAGAGGCGCTTTGTTTTTAACCTTTAATTGCGAAAAAAAAGGAGAAAAAACGAAAAAAAAGAGGAGAGAGAAGAAGAACTTCATACGATTGTTAATATAATACAAGATTAGTTAAAAATTAATGATGAAACAATTAAAACGGAGAATTATTGAATGGCTATCTTTGTTTGATGATCAAGTCTAAAAAACCCCTTGTTATTGGTATTTGCGGAGGAAGTGGTTCGGGAAAAACAACATTGCTTAGGCGGTTGGCAGAGGAGTTCCAAGGGGAAGAGCCGGCTGTTTTCAGCATGGATAATTATTACCACCCCATAGACCAACAGGCAGTAGACGCCAATGGTGTAATTAATTTTGATTTACCCACGGCACTTGATGAGACACAACTTAGCTTGGACCTGACGGCTTTAGTACAAGGCAATCCGATAGAGGTAAGGGAGTATTTTTTTAATGCGAACCCCGGAAAAAATGTTTTATTAACGATTCAACCTAGCCGCGTAATTTTGGTTGAAGGCTTGTTCTTATATCATTATCCCGCCGTGTTTGAGGCATTGGATTTCTCGGTCTTTGTGGATGTGGATCATGCCATTCAATTGGATCGCCGGATCTATCGAGACCAAGATACACGGGGATACAAACGAAGTGACATTATATATCAATGGGAAAACCATGTATTACCCTGCTTCAGGGCCTATATAGAACCACATAAACCCAAGGCAAATTTTATATTTAGAAACGATCAGTCGGCGGAGGAAGATTTTTCCAACCTTATGAAAACACTCGGCCAATTGATGGAGCAAGGCCATCGCCATCATCCCTAATCCAAACAAACGCAAACCATCGCGTGTTTTATCGTTATGAAGTACTGCATCAATCCATACCAAAAAAATCGTCTTCCCGCCATGGAGGTTGCGATTGGAAACGTAACGTTAGGAGTGAACCATTCGATCCTTGTTCAGTCTATGACCACCGCGGACACGATGGATACGGAGGCTACCGTAGACGAGTGCATTCGAATTTTAGATGCAGGCTCCGCGCTGGTGCGCCTGACTGCACCGAGTAAAAAAGAGGCAGAACACTTGGCGATTATTAAGCAAGCGTTGGTGTCGCGCGGATATAATCAGCCTCTAGTAGCAGACATTCATTTTACACCCAATGCGGCAGAAATTGCTGCGCTTCATATTGAGAAAGTTCGGGTTAATCCAGGAAATTATGCCGACAAAAAGAAATTCGAAGAAATCACCTATTCCGATGAAAGTTACCAACAGGAATTACGACGCATTGAAGAAAAGTTTACGCCCCTGGTCTTGTTGTGTAAAAAAATGAATCGGGCAATGCGCATCGGCACAAACCATGGTTCCTTGTCTGATCGAATTTTAAGTCGGTATGGGGACACCCCCGAAGGTATGGTAGCCTCTGCGTATGAATTTATCGCCATTTGCGAAAAAAACGGTTACGATCAGTTGGTGATTTCAATGAAAGCAAGCAATGCCATTGTTATGGTTAATGCCTATCGGCTTTTAACGGCAGAAATGTTGAAAAGGGGTAAAATATATCCACTTCATTTAGGTGTAACGGAAGCCGGAGAAGGAGAAGACGGTCGAATTAAATCGGCCGTAGGTATTGGTTCATTGTTGGTGGATGGAATTGGGGACACGATTCGAGTTTCCCTCACCGAAGCTCCTGAATTGGAAATCCCGGTGGCCCAAAAACTTCTTCAATTAACCCAGCACACCCGTTGCCACCCTATCGACACCCATGGAGACGCACTTCCTTATGACCCTTTTGTTTTTTCACGTAGACCATCTACATCGATTTCTATTGTTGGGGGAGGTCAAGTTCCAGTCGTGGTTGCCACGTATTCGGAAAGGAAACCCCTGACCGAGGCCATGCTTTTTTCTTCGGGTTATGTATATTCGAAGGCACTGGACAAATGGACCATCCTTGATGCCGCTGCCGATTTCATTTATATCGGCGACCAAGAACTTTCTTTTGAACTTCCAGGTACGTTACGGGTGTTGGTAGACCTTGATCGATGGACAAAAACGTATAGCGAAAAAGCGGGATTTTTTCCCTTGATACCCATTGAACAACGCCCTCTTGTTGCTCCACAGGTAACGGTGTTTTGTACGGTTCCTGCGGAGGGATTAGCCAACCATATCGATAAACTAAGCGATTCAGATGTTTTGGTGCTGCATACCTCCTATGATAACCACACCCAACTTTTTCGCGCAGCATTTCAGTGTTTAAAGGAACTAGGAAAAACAAACCCTGTGATTATTAGGTTGGATTCCGTGGAACCCACCGAGGAGGGGTTTCAGTTGGATGTGGGGGTGCAAGCAGGGTCCCTGTTTATTGACGGTTTAGGGGATGGCATATGGATATCGTGCGAAAAACAAGCACCAAAAACAGTACATGACACGGCTTTTGGGGTGTTACAAGCCACTCGGCTACGAATTTCGAAAACCGAATATATTTCCTGTCCATCGTGTGGAAGAACCCTGTTTGATCTTCAGGAGACTACGGCGAAAATACGATCAAAGACAGCCCACTTAAAAGGATTGAAAATTGGAATAATGGGTTGTATTGTGAATGGGCCCGGTGAAATGGCCGACGCCGATTACGGATACGTTGGTTCTGGTCCTGGAAAAATTACCCTATACAAAGAGAAAACGGTGGTGCAAAAAAACGTTCCTACAGAGGGCGCTGTGGATGCCCTTATTTCCTTGATAAAGGAACATGGGGATTGGACGGACCCTTCGACGGACCCACTATAAACATAACAACGTTGATTACTGGATTCATGCGCAGGGATTGGATATATAATATCCTTGTATTTTCGCCCCATGGCGGATTCGTTAGAAAAATACACACGAAGAGGAATTAGGACTGGATATTTTTCCACCCTTATCGGCGTAACCTTGGTTCTTTTTTTGGTGGGAATCCTGTTGAGTGGACTTTTTCTTTTACAAAACATAGAAAAAGAGACCAAGGAAAGTTTGCAAGGGGATGTGTTTTTTAAATCCGATCAAACGGTTGATAACATTCAAGCCATACGTAAGAAAATAGCGACTTGGAATTCGATGAAACGGGTAGTTTTTGTTTCTTCAGAGCAAGCTTTAAAACAATTTTCTGGCGCTGAATCAGAACAAATTTTAAGCGTATTGGAAGGAGAAAACCCCATCCCCCCAACCCTAACGTTTAATCCTTCGTTGAAATTCGCTACCCGACAAGGCATGGAAAGCATCCGCGCCCGGATGTTACGGGAATTTCCATCGGCCGTGGCCGAGGTGAGTTATGATCCCACTTCGTTTGAAAAAATAAATGGGGGCTTTCGCCAATTTCTTTTTGTTTTTTTAGGCATAGCGGGCCTCTTAGTGGTAATTGCTTTTGCCTTAATTAATAACACCATACGTCTTTCCCTTTATTCCAAACGGTTTACCATTAAGACTATGCAATTGGTGGGAGCAACACGGGGGTTTATTCGCCGGCCCTTTTTATGGCAAGCCATGGTGAGCGGTTTTTTATCTGCACTGCTTTCCATGGGGCTGTTATTAGGGTTATATTATGCGATAGCGTTTTATTTTGATGCGTTTACCTTTACGTTTTCTACAGAAAACGTAATCTTCCTTTCCTTGTCGTTGCTTATCATTGGTGTTTTTATTACTTTCGTTTCCACCTTAATAGCCCTCAATCGGTTTTTAAGAATTACACTGGACAAATTATACTAACATGAAAGACGTAAAACATTTTGGGTTTAATCCTAAAAACTACAAGCTATTGCTTGGAGGATTATTGGTGAATATTGTAGGGTTTTTACTCATGATTGGAGGAGGGTCTGACGACCCCAATACGTTTAATGAATCAGAATTATTCAGTCCAATTCGCATTACGCTGGCTCCTTTTCTAATTGTTTTGGGGTATGTAGTTATTTTTTATTCGATCATGAAAAAGGATGCTACATCTGCTGACGACGACACCAAAAAAATCGACCAATAGTTTTACTTAACTTTTTTCGTTCATGACGTGGTTAGACGCTGTTATTCTCGCCCTCGTAGAGGGCCTTACTGAGTTTTTACCCATATCAAGCACGGCGCATTTGATGTTCACCGAAACCCTGTTAGGGGTAAGTCCGACGGATTTCACGAAAATGTTTACGGTTTCGATACAATTTGGGGCCATCCTTGCGGTCGTAGTTGCCTATTGGCAGCGGTTTTTCCAAGGTTTTTCCTTTTACAAGGTGTTGGCTTTCTCGGTGGTTCCTGCCTTGGTCCTGGGTAAATTATTCGACGACAAAATCGAAGCCGTGTTGGAAAAGCCCATTCCTGTAGCGTTGGTGTTATTGGTAGGTGGGATAATCCTGGTTTATATTGATCTTATTTTCACCCCAAAGGCTCAAGATACGAGCCCAGCGGTTGGCCTTAACCAAGGGATTCGCATAGGTTTTTGGCAATGTTTGGCGCTAATGCCTGGTGTGAGCCGTTCAGCGGCGTCGATTATTGGGGGAATGCAACAAGGCCTTTCCAGACAAAAAGCGGCTGAATTTAGTTTTTTTCTTGCCGTGCCAACCATGGGGGCGGTTACCCTATATTCGGTCTTCCTAAAAACATGGAACTATGCTAACGTTCCGATGAAAGGATATGAAATGATTTTATCCTCCAGTCAAAACACAGGGTTGTTTTTTATCGGCAACGCGATATCCTTTCTCGTAGCCTTTTTGGCCATCCGCAGCTTTATAGGGTTTTTAACCCGGTATGGTTTTAAAATATGGGGCTTTTATCGGATGGTAGTTGGGCTTGGCTTGTTGCTTTACTTCACGTTTAGCCCCGCCCCTTCCAAGGGAAAAATTACCACAGCAAATCCTAAACAGGAGGTTCGGGTTTAACATGGATTTTATACAAGGTGAAGTTTTATTGGTTGACAAACCGTACGGTTGGACTTCTTTTGATGCGGTCAACAAACTTCGTTGGCATTTAAAACGCCATTTAAAGGTCAAAAAAATAAAAGTTGGGCACGCAGGCACCTTGGACCCGCTTGCTACGGGATTATTGGTTATTTGCACGGGAAAAAAAACCAAAATGGTAGAAGCCTATATGGCGGAAGAAAAAACCTACACCGGAACGTTTTTACTTGGAAAGACAACGCCTTCTTTTGATTTAGAAACGGCATTTGACCACCATTATCCAATCGAACACATAGATACTGTCGCCTTGGCTTCAATTGCAGAATCTTTTATGGGGATACAGCAACAAATACCTCCGGTATATTCCGCTAAACAAATCGACGGAAAGCGTGCATACGAATTGGCAAGGGAAGGAAAGGCCTTGGAAATGAAGGCCAACACGATTGAAATTAAACGCTTCCACGTTGACGGGCAACGCTTTCCTGAAATCGATTTCGAAATTACGTGTTCCAAAGGAACGTATATTCGTTCCCTTGCCCGTGATTTTGGCTTAGCCTGTGGGAGTGGCGCAACGTTAATGGCTTTACGCCGAACCCATTCGGGTAATTTTTCGGTAGCTGAAGCGAAAACCGTGGAGGCATGGATTGAAGCCATGGGGGCGGAATATTCCGCTATTCCTTGATATGTTTTAACTTTTCTTGAACCTCTCGAATATACCGTTGGTAGGTTTTTATTTTCTCTTGATATCCGTTTTCTTCTGCCCGATGTAAGCGTTTCTGTAAATAGTGTAATCGTCGCCCGAGTTTAAACTTATCCCATTTAGTTAACATCCGTTTCATTACATACGAGTTTTGATGGTTTATCCTCTAAAGTAAATTCTTTGAGGGGAATATAAAATCCAATAAACGTTAAAATAACGGGCAAGCAATGGGATGAATTTGTTGGGGTACAACGAAAAAAACAAAAAAGAAAATGAGAAGAAATCTATTCGAAATTACAGATTCTAATTAATTGGCACAAAATGAGGTCTAAAAA
>JBJTWF010000149.1:0-15352 GCA_046081565.1 Flavobacteriales bacterium
GTCGCATTCCTTTTCCACCACCCCCTGCAGAGGCTTTAATGAGTACAGGGTATCCAATTTCTCGTGCGATTTTTTTTCCAAGTTCTACCTCCGTTACCGCTTCATCGATTCCAGGCACCAATGGGACACCGAAGCCCTTCACCGCTTGCTTTGCGCTCAGTTTATCCCCCATGATTTCCATGGATTCAGGCGAAGGACCAATGAGATTTATGCCCGCGGCTTTTAATGCACGAGCAAAACCAGCATTTTCCGATAGAAATCCATATCCAGGATGTATGGCATCAACGCCCAACGTTTTACACGCTTCAATAATTTTAGCTTGCTGTAAATAGGACTCCGCCGATGGACTTGGACCGACATAAACGGATTCATCGGCCTCTAACACATGCGGCGCAAAACGATCTGCGTCACTGTAAATTGCCACACTTGCAATTTCCATTTTTCGTAGCGTTCGCAATACCCTTCGGGCAATTTCTCCTCGATTAGCCACCAATACTTTTTTCATTTTGCTTAGCGTTTTTTTCGGTTTGGTTCTTTCGTTTCGTTCAATACCCCTTGTTCTATGGGTAAAGGAACCCTCGAATTCTTGCGATCCTCTCCCAATACTTTTCGGTTGGAAGACCTAAAGACATCTAAAAACGACTGAAAGAGAATGAAATCCCTCCAATCGTTGAATTCTTCCCGGTAAGACAGCCCTGCCCCTTGCGTAAAGGCACCCGCATTTTCTTTTACGGTATTCGTATTGGAACGGTTAAAGGCATTAACCCGAAAGGTACCTTTCTCGTTGACTAAATATTCCAAACTGATATCCCCAATTAATCCGCCAGCCGTTGCATTCGCTGCTCCCGTTGGACTCTGCACTCCAAAGGTGGTTGAAACAACAAGGCGGTCATCGAAAAAGGCTTTTTGCAACGAAGTAGATACATTACTGCTTCCCAAATCCATTTTAATGTTATAATTCTTAGACATTTGAGACAAAGCCGCATTGATTTGCCCTTCCACCAAATCCAAAGCTGCGGTTTCATTTGCACTGTTTGTCCCCACCAAGGGTTGAAATTTTCCAAAAATCAACAAGGAGAAAAACTGACGTTTTAACTCGTCTTCGTCTTCATTTACCCGATTGATTAACGCTTTTCCTGTTTCAGGGGCCTTCGGGGCCTCCACTTTAAAGGCAACGGTCGGTGCAATTAAAGAACCCCCTAAATTCATAACACAATGTGCCTCTTGGTTTTGAAGGGATTTATCAAACTGCTCGGGGCTTAATTCCAACATGTTTGCATTTTTAATTACCGCGGATGCCTGAATATCCATGGCGGCATTTTCTACATCCCCTGACCAGAATATGGTTCCCGTATTGATGTAAAAAGGCTTTTTCGCAGGACCCATGGAAAAATTATAAATACTGCCAGGCAGCATATTCAACGTACCATCCAACCGGAAGTGATAATAGGGATCAATACTCAAATCCAGATCTCCTTTTACCTTGGCTTGTATTTCATCTTGCGTCTGTTCGTTAAAGACAACAAACAAATCGGCATCCGGCGTTACCTTAAACTTAATGTTTAAATCTACCCCCGATAAATCCTTAGGAATTTCCTTTTGAACCACCTCCTCGATATCCGAAATATAGCGGATGACTTGATCCTCTTCGATCTCGCTGTTATCATACATTGGGAATATCATTTTCGTCCCTTTTCGCGTTTCAACCTCCACCGTTATATCCATCTTGGAACCATAGCCGGAAATATTGGCTGTTCCTCGCCCATACGCCTTTCCATAATAGACATCACCCTCCACATAGGTGGTATTCAACAACATGAAGCGATCGATTCTCTTGGGCTTAAATCCTATTCCTTTATGGAAGAAATCATCTTCAAAATCTAAATTGACATCATAATTGAATTTAGTAAAATTATAGTGATTCACCGTCCCATTAACACAGGCCACATTACCCTCTTGATCCGTAATGGGCATTTTGTTTATTTTGAAGGACCCCTCATCTACGTCAATGGCTCCATTTAGTGAATATTTACACCCCAACAAAGGAAACATGGCGGAGGTTTCATTTAATTTCAATTTACCGGTTATCTTCGGTCGATTGAGCGATCCTTTAACCACAAGGTTTCCATCCAAATTTCCTTCAATGTCTTTTAATACCGTGGAGTCCATAAACGCGTTGACAAAAGCGATATCGGTTTTATCGAATTCTAAATTCATATTTAAATTATTCGAACGCTTATTCAATTCATACAGACCCGCATACCGTAACGTTGGTTTTGCGTGATACTTCAATTGCCCGGTTAAATCAATGATGCTTGTGCTATCGATGTAATTGGCAATTACCTGAATATCTCCAATTTCTTCGTTGTCTAAATAAAAATTATTCAACCAAACATCAGAGGCAAATTTGGGGGAAGATAGTACCTGTATCAAATGCACCGTTCCCACTAATTCTCCTTTCATATTCTGATCCAAATCGGCCAATTGGCTTACATCCGCCATTGGCAATCGATCAAAGGTGACATGCAAGGTATCCAGGGCAGAGGCCGATAAAACACCATCAAAACGAACCCCTTGGCTCGGTTGGTTTAATCGGTGGATAGCGAGGTTTTCAATCACTGCCTTCCCATCTATCCAGCGAATGTTCCCTTTTTCCTTGATCCTCAATCCCATTCCATTAAGTTCAAATTCACAGCGCTCCAGAATCGAAATTTCATAATCCGTTTCGCTTAACATTTTGGTAGACCACGCCAACGCAGATTTATCTTTTGCCCGATTCCAACGCAACTTAGAATTTAGAATCCCTTCCTCCCCCGTAGTAGTAAAAATCAGTTTATCGAAGACCAATGAGTCGGTGACTTGGACGCGATCAGCAAGATAGATGGCCAAAATCCCATTTTCATTGATCCGCTGCATCAAATTTAAATCCTCTACCACCAACCCTTGATATTCCAGCCGAGGAGATTTAATGCGCATGGTCAAGGTATCCTCTTTTCCGGAATAATAAAGTTCTAGTGAAGAATTCGGAGCTACATTCAAATCAGGAACAAAAAGCCGAGTCAATTCATTGGCATCTTGAATATCTAAAACCAGGGAAATTTCATTGGAAACACTTCGTTTGGGAGGTTCTTTGGCTTTAACAAGGGCAGGAATTACTTTAGAAAAAGCATATTTTATTTCTGCTTGTAAACTTTGGGGATCAATTCGCCCTTCATAGGCAATATTCACCAAATTACTTGTAAAATCCAATCGATCGCGCTCCGGATGTTTGACAAAATCCATGTTGGCTTCGGATAACGTGAAATCTAGGCCTTGATTAACAAGTCGTACCTGATCAAAAGCGGCATCGGCAGAAAAAGAGTTCAATGAGGCACCATCAACGTTTAATGCTATCTTTCCTGAAACCTGAATTGGCTCATCGGTGAGGTTCAATTCCCTCAACCGAGCATGGTGAATATCCAAGGTCAATTCTGCCTTAGGAATACCCCGGATATTGGCATGTCCTTCCAACGAAATTCCAATTCTTGGATCATTGCTCGAGGCTCGAATATCCAATTCATCACCAACCAAGTTCAATCGATCGAACCGCAGGTTTTCAAACGCCTCTCCCATGCCCTTAATGTGATTAATGGTGCCACTTCCATTGTTCACGGAGACGTTGTTTCCGTCCCAGACCACCTTGTTAAAAGCTAAGTCTCCATCAAAATAATTCAACGCTCCCGAGGGAATGATTCCCGATAAATTCAACTTTTGAATGGATAACAGCGGTGCCCCTGGTTGCAATGCTTCCACGGTTAAAGGCAAACCATAGGTGACTTTTATCGGACTTTTCAACGCCACACTACCTATGCCCGTAGCTAAAGTTACTGGTTGGACAACAATTCCATAATCCGACATCGTAAACCCTAATTGGCTGAAGCTCACATGCCCCAGAGCCATTACTTCTTTCGGTAAGGTTAGGGTCTGATTTCCCGGTAGGGGCATACGATTTATTTCATTAAAATCTAGATAGGCATACGAGATTTTTGGAAGTAAACCCGCTACCGAAAACGAATCCAAGGACGGAAGGGTAAGGCTTGCTTCCAACCGGGTATTCTGCTTGTACCTTACCTTAACTGATGTTAATGTTAACTTGTTTATTGTATTCCTAACGCTACCTTGAATTTCAAGTTCCTGATTCATGGCCTTGAGTTCTGGGGCAAAACAAACAAAATCCTGCGTGTTTAATCGGGTTTTATCCAAATCCACCCATACTTGAACCTTGTTATTAAAATCGTTGAGATCCGACTCGGATTGATAGGAATACCCTACCTTATTCAAACGAATGATAGAATTATTCAAGGATAACAAGACATTTTTTCCAGATATACCATTCGGTCGAATTTCGAACTGACCCTTTGCATCACGGATGCTAAAACCTGAACCGTCGACAAATGCTAGACGATCTACCCCAAAGCGCAAGATCTTATTGGCCTTGGAAAAGCCTTGAACCACCAGGTTCAAATGTTTTACATTGATATGATTCGGATCAAACTGCGCCTTCAGGGATGGTATCCTAAAATCATCGTACCGGACCGAGGTGTTTTTAAGACTCACTTTTCCTACGGCTATCCGAAAGGGAGAAGCTTTTGCGGTGGTATCGCTACCCGAGAAATAATCTGCAATGAAATCGAAATTCATTCGACCATTGGACTTTTCCTTACATATCCATACCTGACCTTCAACAAGGGAAACTTCACCAACCGTAAGGTGAGATTTGGAAAAAGAACGTACATCGATGCTTAAGGTACCCAAAGACGCCAAGGAACGACCCGAAGTATCTTGGATTTGAAATTCATCCAAATATATGCGATCAAAAAACACTATATCCACTTTCCCAATCCGCACCTTGGTATGTAGGGTTTGAGATAGGTATTCCATCCCAGCTTTCGCCAAATAGGTTTGAAAA
Source organism: Flavobacteriales bacterium (assembly GCA_046081565.1). Classification (GTDB taxonomy): domain Bacteria; phylum Bacteroidota; class Bacteroidia; order Flavobacteriales_D; family Crocinitomicaceae; genus UBA952. Next base: position 4,949 of record JBJTWF010000149.1, read on the forward strand.
AAAGATTCTCGGATAAGAAATAATAGGGAAATAGCAAGGATAAGGCCCCACTCCGTGGACACCCCAAGAAGGATTCGGATGAATTTGAATATCTTTGACATTCCTATACAAAGTTACGCAATGGAGTTGAATAATCGGCTAATCTTGGGCATCGAATCGTCTTGTGATGACACCGCTGTAGCGATCACCCGAGGGTTTAAGGTCTGCGCCAGTGTAATTAATAGCCAAGAAGACCATGTGGCTTTGGGAGGTGTTGTCCCTGAAATTGCCAGCCGATCTCATATTGCATCGATCATTCCAACCCTTCAACAAGCGTTAAAGGAAGCCAAGGTAGCACTCTCAGACCTAAATGGCATTGCCTTCACTCAAGGCCCTGGATTAATGGGTTCACTGGTAGTTGGAACCTCCTTTGCCAAAGGATTATCCTTGGCAATCAACAAACCCCTTTTGGCCGTTAATCACTTGCATGCCCATATTTTGAGTCATTTTATCGAGGAAGAAGGGATGTCAAACCCCACCTTCCCTTATCTGTGCTTAACGGTCAGTGGAGGTCACACCCAAATCGTTCGGGTAATTAGCGCAGTGGATATGGAAATACTCGGAAAGACCATTGATGATGCCGCAGGAGAGGCCTACGATAAAGCGGGAAAAATGCTTGGCCTTCCCTATCCAGCAGGTCCTGTTATCGATCAGTTAGCAGAAAAAGGCAATCCGAACCGCTTTACCTTTTCAATTCCTAGGATCGCTGCACTCGATTTCAGCTTCAGCGGGCTTAAGACTTCCATTCTCTACTTTTTGAAAAAAGCGCAGGCAGAACACCCTTCCTTTATCGAGGAAAATATACATGACCTTTGCGCATCCATACAAGGTGCAATCAACAAGGCGTTGTTGGATAAACTTAAATTGGCACAAAAAGAAACTGGAATCACGTGTGTCGCTGTAAGTGGAGGGGTTTCTGCAAACCATGGATTGCGTATGAAATTAGAGGAATGGCAAAGAGAAGAACCTAACCTTACCATCCTTGTAACCCATAAAAAATATTGCACCGATAACGCCGCAATGATTGCCGTGACGGGAAATTTTCTTTTTGAAAGCGGGATATTCTCTACGCAAGCCGTTGCAGCTAATGCCCGCTTACCTTTCTAAATATTTTACCTAATTCTTGGAATTTTCAATCTTTTTCATTAGATTAGAAAACCAAAACCTTCTACTATGTTTCTAGAATTACAAAAAATCCCGAAGGAACAAGTTACGGCATGTTCCTTCGCTAAACGAGCCTTTATTCCCTCACAACCTGAATTGCTTAAATGCCTTCGCAAAGCCATGGTGCTCGGTAATGCCCACAAGCGAAAAGTACAAATCGTATTTTGTGACGACGAAGGAATGAAAAGCGTTGACACCACGGTTTGGGCGGTTGATGAGCGGGTAATTTTACTAAAAGGAGGCCTATGGATTCCTATAGCTAGAATTATAGAGATAATTATTTAACTTCGCGAGATGAGAGGGTTGTGGATGTTTTTTATCTTCTTAGGCTTGGGTTTTAATTCTTTGGTTTTCTCCCAAAACCATGTTTCATGGAATGCCAAATATGATAAAGAATCATGTCAACTGGTTATCCATGGGACCATTGATCCTTCTTGGCACCTCTATTCCCCTAAAACGAAAGGATCGCTTGGTCCAATTCCCCTATCCGCTCAGATTACTGCTACGGATGGAATAAAACCGAAAGGAAGCGTGCGCTATTTGACGGAGGCGCAAGCACACCAAGACGAAAACTTCGGAGGGATGGTTTACACGTGGGAAAACACGGTGGAATTGTCCCAAAAACTTTCGGTTAAACAATCCGGCGAAATAAAAATCACATTAAATTACATGGTTTGCGACGAAACCCGTTGCCTTCCTCCCATCGACAAAACATGGACGTTAAACATACACAACGAATGAAAGCCAATCTATTATTCATCCTTGCCCTTTTTCTATCTACCTCCTTTTTCACCCAAGCTATTGATTGGGCCCCAGACAAGGTTAAAACCAATTTTTCCATTTCCATAAAAGGTGCAGATGCGGAGGTAATAGCATCGATTTCTTGTATTCCTCACTGGCATATCGGACCAATCAAATTACCGCCTGGAACCAGCGCAAAAGAAAGCGAACTCATCCTTACGAAGTCCTCAGATTTCTCCTTGGTGGGAAATGTAAAAGAACCCAAACCAACGGTTCTTGAGATTAAAGATTTAGGCGAATCCATTGCCTACCACGAAGGGAAGGTGAATTTTACCCAAAAAATTAAAATTGCCGCAAAGAAAGATTTTGTACTTAAAGGAAAATTCCTTTTTACAACGTGCTTCTCGGATGAAGAAGGAGTAGGTAAATGCTTACCTGAATACCCCGTAGACTTTTCTATACCGGTAAAAATTAGCAATGCCCCCAAGGATACGAATATAGTTGTTGTGGCCCAAGCCGACACCCAATCGGTGGCTAGCATTGCTACATCACCGTCCGAAGACAAGCCAGGACCCAACAATCCAAAGGAAACCCTCACTAAAAAGGTAGATTCAGCGCCTAAAGCCCCGTCAAAACAATCGTATTGGTCCATCTTTATTCTTGCTTTTTTAAGTGGCTTCGCCGCGCTCCTCATGCCCTGCGTTTTTCCAATGATTCCGTTGACCATGAGTACCTTTATTAAGAGCAAATCACGAGCCCAAGGGATACAAAACGCAATGCTCTATGGATTCTTTATCGTACTCGTTCATGTCCTGCTCGGACTACTCGTAGTTATAACTGGATCCGCAAGCCTATTAAATGAAATGGCTACGAATCCATGGTTTAACGGGACATTCTTTGCACTGCTCGTAATCTTTGGACTTTCATTTCTTGGAGGTTTTGAAATTCAACTCCCTTCGTCTTGGTTGAACAAGGTGAACAATATGGCTGGAGGACGAGGGATTCCAGGCATCTTTTTTCTGGCCTTAGTGCTTTCCTTAGCATCTTTTTCATGCACTGGCCCCATTTTAGGAACCCTACTCGTTGGAATTTCAGCCAAAGGTGGAGGAATGGGACTCATTATTGGCATGTTTGCATTCGGTTTGGCTCTCGCCTTACCCTTTATGATGTTTGCCATCTTCCCCTCGATGTTGAATGCTATGCCAAAATCGGGTGGTTGGCTAAATGTTGTTAAAGTGGTTCTTGGTTTTTTAGAAATTGCCTTTGCGCTTACCTACCTTTCCAAGGTGGACACTGGACTTCAACTACATTGGTTGGAGCGAGAACTTTTCGTTGCCCTAGAAGTGGCATTATTCCTCGGATTAACCCTTTACCTCTTTGGATTTTTTAGATTACCTCACGACTCATCCCTTGAACGGTTAAGCGTTGGGAGAACCATGGTTGCTAGCCTGGCACTTGCTTTTACCCTTTACATGTTACCTGGACTCTGGGGAGCACCGTTAAAACTTATCAATGGGTTTCTTCCTCCAGATTTTTACGCTGAATCACCCGGTGGTTTAGGAAAATCGGGGCCCGCAAATCCTGCCGCAGGAACTATGGAATCCGGAATGGAAAATGGTCCACTGGGAATCCCTGTTTTTAAGGATTATGAACAAGCTAAAGCCTATGCTCAAAAAGTTAACAAACCTTTATTCTTGGATTTCACCGGTTGGAATTGCATCAATTGCAGGGCCATGGAACAAGGAGTTTGGGGTGAACCTGGAGTACTTGAGCGTCTAAAAAATGACGTTGTCATTGCCTCATTGTATGTGGATGAAGAAGTAGCCCTCCCCCCAAGTGAACAAACTACGATTAACATTGATGGCCATGCGATGGCAATAAAAACCGTTGGAAACAAATGGTCCGCAAAACAAATTAAAGAATTTAGAGCTTCCACTCAACCCTATTATGTTATGCAAATGCCAGATGGAACCAATCTTAATAACGGCTCCGCGGATTATCAAAACCACCACGATCCAAAGAAATTTCAATCTTGGCTTGAAAAAGGGCTTTCCGAAGCGAAAAATAAATAATGACTTTTTAAATAATAACCTTAACCTATCCTGTACTACTACTATGAAAAAATGTATTTACACCTTTAATTTAATGTGCTTCCTTTCATTTACCTCTCTCACTTGGGGACAAAATCAACTTTGTATAGAAGGCGGTGGGCCAGCAAACGATCAAGCACATTCCATGATACAATCCATTGATGGAAGTTATGTGGTAGCTGGACAGACGAATTCCTTTGGTTCTGGATCAACCGATGTTTATGTTATGAAAACCAGTACAATTGGTACTGTCTTGTGGACAAGAACCGTGGGAGGTAGTGGAAATGATTACGCGAGATCCATCGTTCAAACTTTCGACGGTGGATATGCAGTTGCTGGAACAACCGCCTCTTTTGGAGCAGGGGGTGACGATCTATATTTAGTAAAGTTAGATGCGAATGGTTCCGTTCAGTGGACAAAGACTTATGGTGGGAGTGGAACAGACCAAGGTTGGGAGTTGGTTCAAACCCCAGATAGTGGTTTTTGTATTGCTGGACAAACTGCATCCTTTGGAGCATCTCCTAATGACTTTTATGTGGTTCGAACGGATAATAATGGAAATTTAATTTGGGATAAAAAAGTTGGAGCCGCATCGGTTGCAGACATTGCCTATTCTATTACAAACACCAATGATGGTGGATTTGCTGTTGCCGGCACCGCTTACACTTGGACAGGGAATGTAAACAGTTCATCTAACGACTTCTATGTGGTAAAATTAGACGGAAATGGTAATATGGTGTGGTCAAGACTTATACAGGATGTAAATACAACCAAATACCCAGACTATGCCCGTTCAATTATCCAAACTTCCGATGGAGGATATATGGTGGCAGGGGAAGCAGGTCAGCCCAAAGTTAATGGCGGGTTTAATTGGCATTATTTATTGGTAAAACTTGATGGTGCCGGCCAAGTTTCTTGGACTCGGTATTATGGCGGGACACTAATACCTAACTTTTCAACTGATGGAAGTGATTATGCCGAATCAGTCATTGAAATGGCAAATGGAGACTATTTGGTTGGAGGGTATACCTTCTCCTTCAATTACAACTTTACTACAGGCCAACAAGTGGGTTTGGAATATTATATAATTCGAGTATCCAACACGGGGACTTTATTGTCAACCCACATCATAGGAACCGCACAAAATGATATTGGAAAATCGATTATTAAAACGAATGACGGTGGATATATGATTGCTGGATACTCGCAAGAAATAAATGCTGGAACCTATCCCGATGAGTTTTACTTGGTAAAACTTGACGCCAATCTTAACACCTGTTGTACGGTGCGTACTGGTGGAGCCGATAGAGGAACTGGTCCGACCAACACTACAAGAGGAAGTAGTGCTACAGCAGGAGGAACCGTTGGCACGGGCGGAACCTTCTCCTCTGGCGGAACAACTACGGTCATTTGCGGTATCCCTTCCCTAAATGCTTCATTTCAAACAAACCAAACACAAATTTGTCCTTCTAACAACTGCGTCAGTTTTACCGACAACTCCAACGGTAGCCCTACCTCATGGTCTTGGTCATTTCCTGGTGCAATTCCCGCTACTTCCAATGTCCAAAACCCATTAAACATCTGCTACGGTTCACCGGGAACTTATCCAGTAACACTGATAGTTGGGAATGGAAACACTTATGATACCTTGGTAATGCCCAATCTTATTACACTCAATGTAAGTCCATCCAACCCAATTATAACGCCCTCGGGACCAACAACCCTTTGTTCTGGTGATACCTTATATTTAACTTCTTCGTATCCTTCTGGAAATACATGGAGCCCTAACGGTTTAACTGGTCAAACCATTGCAGTTACATCCTCCGATACATATTTGGTAACCTACACGGATCCTAATGGTTGTCAAGCAGTTTCTAATCCTATTTCTATTACCGTCATTCCAAGTCCAGCTACGCCAGTGGTTACGCCAGCTGGACCACTCATTGTTTGTGCTGATGGCGCAATACAATTATATTCTAACATTAGCGGTGGAAATCTTTGGTCACCAAACGGTGAGACAACCGATTCAATTTGGGTTTTTGCCGCTGGATCTTATTCCGTAACAAATGTCAATGGGGCCTGTTCAAGTGGGCCAAGCAATACCGTAATTGTTAATGCTGGAAGCAACCCACTTCCTCCAACAATTACTGCAGGATCAAACGATACGTTATTTTGCTCATCAGCTACTACTTACCAATGGTACCTTGATGGAATTTTAATCCCTGGCGCAACATCTTCCTTTTTCATTGCGAATAGTCCAGGATCCTACACCGTATACATCACAAATGAGGATGGTTGTGGTACAACAGGAGAACCCTATATCGTTAATACGACGAACGGAATTGAAGAAATAATAAATTCCAATTTCATAGTATACCCTAACCCTGTAAAAGATTTTCTACACATAGATAATTTTGAAAATGGCGCTAGCTTACTACAGATTAGGGATATTCAAGGCAAAGAGTTAATAGCTATTCACGGTGAAACCTATCAACCGATAAACGTCAAACGCCTTACCAGCGGAATATATTTCGTTACCTTAACGCACGGGAAAAAAGAATCACAAACCGTAAGAATAATTAAGTTAGATTAAAAAACAACCGGTTCCTTCGAATTGCTTTTTTTATTCCTTTGTTAACTCAGGATTTTATTACCCGATATGAAACTTTGCATAGCCGAAAAACCAAGTGTAGCAAGGGATTTAGCCCAAATAGTAGGTGCAAATACCAAGCGAGATGGTTTTTATGAAGGCAACGGATACTGGGTAACCTGGACCTTTGGCCATTTATGCTCCCTCAAAGAACCTGAAGATTACAACCCACATTGGAAACAATGGCGGGTCGAAGATTTACCCATTGCACCCGAAACCTTCGGCATCAAAGTAATGCCAGACGACGGCGTACAACGGCAATTCAGCGTTATCCAAACGTTAGTAGGTCAATGCAGTGAAGTAATTAACTGTGGGGATGCCGGACAAGAAGGGGAACTTATTCAACGATGGGTTCTCTTAAAATCTGGATGTAAAGTTCCCGTGAAACGCTTATGGATTTCATCGTTGACGGACGAAGCCATAAAAGAAGGATTTACCAAGCTTAAAGACGCGAAAGAATTTGACAACCTTTTTGCCGCGGGAAATTCGCGCGCAATCGGTGATTGGATGCTGGGAATTAACGGCACAAGGCTGTACACCAAAAAATATGGCCAGGCCAAGATGACCCTCTCGGTTGGCAGAGTACAAACCCCTACCCTTGCGATGATTGTTCATCGACAACTGGAAATAAACGCATTCAAATCGGAAGAATATTGGGAACTTAAAACCAAATACCGCGAGACTGAATTTCTTTGCCAAATCGATCGTTTAAAAACCGAAGAACGCGCTCATCAAGGGTTGGCTTATCTAAAAGAAAAACCGTTTATCGTGACTTCGTTTGAACAAAAGGAAGGAAAAGAAGGTAACCCAAGGCTATATGATTTAACCTCATTGCAAGTGGATGGCAACAAACGGTATGCATTTAGTGCGGACGAAACCTTAAAACATGTTCAAAATTTATACGAGAAAAAACTGGTGACCTATCCGAGGGTCGATACAACCTATTTATCGGAAGATTTACACCCAAAAATCCCCAATACATTGCGCGGTCTGAGGGATTACACTCGTTTCACAGCGGCTCTTTTGGAAAAACCTATTCCTAAAACGAAAACGATTTTCGATAACAAAAAGGTAACGGATCACCATGCCATCATTCCTACCGGAATTGCCCCTTCTGGAATTTCACCCGATGAACAAAAAGTTTACGATCTGATTACACGCCGGTTTATTGCAGCCTTTTATCCAGAATGTAAGGTATCCAATACAACGGTCATCGGTCAGGTAGATCAACTTACCTTTAAAGCTTCGGGAAAACAGATTCTTGAAAAAGGGTGGAGGTTCGTATACGATGACCTTGAAACAAAAACCTCAAAAAAGGAGGAAAGCGAGGAAAAGGTATTGCCACTGTTCTCCGAGGGAGAATCCGGTGCACATGAACCGTTCATTCACAAAGGAAAGACCTCCCCACCAAAACCTTACACCGAAGCTACACTCCTCCGAGCCATGGAAACGGCAGGAAAACTCGTTGAGGACGAAGAAATGCGGGAGCTTATGAAAGAAAACGGTATCGGAAGACCTTCCACCCGGTCGTCCATTATTGAAACCCTTTTTAAACGCAAATACATCGAGAAGAAAAAGAAAAACCTCATCCCTACCGAGATGGGTATTCAACTCATATTAACCATTAAGAATGACCTTTTAAAAAGTCCGGAATTAACAGGGCAATGGGAACACAAACTACGACAGATGGAACGTGGAAAATACGATCCAAAACAATTCAAAGAGGAGCTTTTTAAAATGGTTCGATCCCTAACAGACGAGGTAATTTTCGGACACTAATCCATTTTTATAAACGGTTTAATGAAGGCAGTGCCATTGGGCATTGTCATCAAGAATTGGTACGACCCTCGAGCCAAATGTATTATGGGAATTGCTTGATTCTCTTTCTCCAATTGACCACGATGAACCAATCGCCCCGATGCATCATAAATCGAATACGTCGAATTTTCCAATCCAAATGCCTCAAGGTATAAAAAATCATTTGCAGGATTAGGATAGAGTGCTACATAGGAGTTTTCCATAGCAGCAATTCCCGCATTGTCCACGATCACTTCTAACATGATCGTATCTGAACAATGGTCATTGTACGCCACCAAGGTTACGGGATAAGCTCCTGGAATGGTGTAGGTATGCGTTGGGGTAGACAGCGTGGAAGTAGTATTGTCCCCAAAATCCCAACTGTATTGGGTGGCGTTGTTCGATGCATTCGCAACTACCATTGCCGTCATTCCTATGCTGGAAATACTGGCAGCTGCCGTTACCTCATCCATGATTAATTTCACTGGGGTACGTGGACTAATACAAGGATCTTTAACAATTTCCCAATCATAGAAATAATAATAAAAAGCAGCTCCAGCACTTGAACCCGTGATGGAAAGCAATCCAGGAATTTGATAAGGATATGCTGCGCCTGTATTGTTGCGATACAAATTCATTTGGGATCCCCCCATGCGGTAATTTACCCCTGGTTCTAAATGAAAATTCAACGAAATTCTAGAACCGCCCGACGGAATATTTAGAAAACGAGAATCCAATTGATTTCCACTTGCATCCCACAGCGTAATGGTTCTATCGCCCGTTGAACCTGCATTTACCCAAGCCGAAACAATCGTCAAGGGCTCAGAGACCGTAAAAATCTGATATTGTATTGAGGTATTATTATGTTGCCCACCGGTACCAAAACTGTTGTTTAATGGCCCCACATATTGTGCAGAATTGGTTTCAACGCTTTCCAACCAGACTGTATCCGTTTGTGTTAGGTAGGTAGCATACAAAGCACCGGTATCCAATAAATTTCCGTTGAATTCTGCATCATAGTACGAAATATCCCCTAATGCAGTCGCTGAAACCGTTATCGAATCTGGAAAACAACGGATGACATCTGACGCCACCGGAGCATCAGGACGATCAATCGTAATGTATTGCTGAATAGCAAAAGTATCCGTTCCAAAAGCATTTCCTGCAATCAACTGCACCGAATAAACACCATCTTGAAGATAAACATGGTTGGGGAATTGAAGGCTTGATGTCCCTCCATCCCCGAAATCCCACATCCACGTCTGAGGACCCCCTGTGGATTGATCTATGAAATCAATAGCTCCTGTACAACTGGTAACTGAACTCGCTTGAAAGTCTGCGTTTGGTGGATTGGTAGGAATGGAACAATTCCAAGTCATTACAAATCCTGCATTGGTAACATAGGTGTCGGAGAAAAACTTCAAGGTAATTGCACCATACGTACTCTGTATGGCTCCTCCATTGGGTAAGGTATTTCCTGTATACTGTCCAATTAAAGGGCTTGTATTCGATGGCCCGTCATAGATGTATAAATAATCGTAATTGGCCTCTAAATCGAAAACGGTGAAATTCAAGGAGATGGAAGCGGCCCCTGTAGGAGCAATCGTAATTTCACTCGTCACTAAATCTTGATAATTGGCGGCAGCACCTCCCGGATCAAACAAGGTTCCGGTACACGAAGTTTGGGTCTGGTTTAATCCACTTGGGTTCATGGTTATCGCACAAGGCAAGGATGGGTCTACGTTAATGTAATCCACCATCACTAAAGTATCTGTTCCACATGCACCTCCGCTGGCTATGAGGGTCACGGTATAAAGACCTGGATTTTGATACGTGTGCGAAGGATTCAGCTGATTGGACGTTCCGCCGTCGCCGAAATTCCATTGAAAGGTGCCTGCGTTGAAACTTTCGTTGGTAAAATTC
>JBJTWF010000150.1:0-4626 GCA_046081565.1 Flavobacteriales bacterium
GTTACGGATTTCGCTGAACCCGATGAGCTGGACGATGCGACACGCATGTGGGAACAACAGATTCAAAATCTTCGGCGATTAATTGGTGCGTAATCTTGAAGTAATTCTACTTTTGTAAAAAAATAGGTTTGAAAAGGTTATACCTGTTCAGTTTTAAGTCGTTTATTGGTCCCTTTGTTGTGACCTTGATTATCTCGATGTTTATCCTCATTATGCAATTCTTTTGGGTTTACATCGACGACCTCATGGGAAAAGGATTAAGCTTAACCGTGATTTTAGAGCTGCTATTTTATGTTTCCGCGAGTTTGATTCCCTTAGCCCTTCCCTTGGCCGTACTTCTATCTTCGTTAATAACTTTCGGTAATATGGCTGAAAACAATGAACTCACGGCGTTAAAGTCCAGTGGTCTATCGTTGTTAAAAATCATGCGGCCCTTAATGGTAATCGTTGTTTTTATTGCTTTTTTGACCTTTTATTTTGCCAACTACGTAATTCCCGTGGCTAATTTAAAGTGGCATTCTTTAATTTATGACATTCAAAACACCAAACTGACCAAGCTTATTAAACCAGGAGTTTACACCACGGCCCTTGAAGGATATGCCATTAAATGCAACGTAGGGAAAGAATCTAGTTTTCAAAAGGTTATAATTTACGATCATACCCAACCCAATGCGCTACGAACGATAAAAGCAGATACGGCTAATTTATATAAATCCTTGAATGGCAATTACCTGTTCTTTGATTTAAGGCATGGCACGTTAATGGAGGAACTTTCGATGGATAATGTGGTGGATCCAAAAAACAAACCCATTGGAAAGGACATTAACCATCCCGACCGAATATCCAGTTTTCGACAAGCAACCTATAAGTTAAATGTTACGGGTTTCAGTTTGAAGCGATCCGATGAAGACATTTTTCAAGATAAATATGAAATGCTGAATGTGTTTCAAATTAATAAGGCTACGGATTCGATAAAAAGAAGAAGAATGCAGATGAAAACAACGTTCATTAGCAACCTTAAACATTCGTTTTCATCCCTTTCCAAAGGACCTAATACCATACTTCCCCCCGCCATTTCCCCTAAGATCTCTTCAATAAATTCAACGGGAATTCCTTTTGAGCAATTGGATCCATCGGCATTGAATTCGATCCGTGGCGAAGTGATTACCAAACTGTATCAAATCAACCAAAACGTAAAAAATCACACCGACTATTTCGTTACGTTGGAGCATGACGAGGACCAATACTGGATTGAGTTTCATCGAAAATTTGCCCTTACCTATGCCATTTTGGTTTTGTTTTTTGTTGGAGCACCATTGGGTGCAATTGTCAAAAAGGGTGGTTTTGGCCTCCCTGTAATCATTGCCGCCGTACTTTTCATGATATACTTTATTGTACTCAGCATTGGTGAAAATTTAGCCGATACCTACGTTCTTTCTCCGTTCTGGGGCATGTGGCTTCCCTCGTTGTTTTTTACGCCTTTTGCTGCATTCATTACCTTTGCTGCCAATCGGGATATCGCAATTTTTGACAAGATCAATCCAATACCGAGACTGCGAAACGCATGGAAAAGAAAATAAACGTGCTTTACATTTCGCAGAAACCCTGTATTCCCGTAGTAGATGGGGGAACCTACGCAATCCATTCCTTTCTTTCCGCTGTTTCCAACGTGAAAGATTTGAATGTCACGTACCTTCCTATTTCAACGCCAAAACATCCACATGATGCCCTCGGATTTGCATCAGCATTTAAAACCATTCCACAGGTTGTGCTAGCGCTTGACCCAAACCGTTTGACCCCACACCTTCTTTCGATTTTTTCGCCTATTCCCATGAATGTTAGAAGGTATCAACAGAGAAGCACTCGGCAAAAACTTGAAACACTCGCTTCTAACCATTCCTATGACTGGATTATTTGTGATGGACTATATGCCCTTTCCGTCATTCCGAACGAATGGTTTGAGTGTAAAAAAATACTATATCGATCCCATAACCTTGAATTTGAACATTGGGCCCAACGCGCCTCTTTCTCATCAGGAATATTCGGTTGGTTTTACCATAAGATAAGCCAAAAACTTAAACCCTACGAGACAGCCTTATTAAAAAAATGTTCCGCTATTTTTTGTTTATCAACCTATGATTATTCCTGTATAAAAAGTAATATAAATCCATCAACGCACCTATTTTACCCAACCTTTGCGTTACAACCATCGAATATAGCCCCAACGGCTTATACCTTGTACTTTGTTGGAGATTGTACATGGCCTCCAAACCGAGATGGGATCACGGTTTTTATTGACAGCGTTTGGCCAAAGATTAAAGAAATATTACCCCAAGTTACCCTTCATTTAGCGGGCAAAGGCACCGCTAGATTTACGAATAAAAAAGCGGGAATCGAGGGTTATGGATTTATACAAGACCTTAAATCCTTTGTGGCGGATAAACAGGCCATGATTTCTCCGCTACGCATGGCTACGGGAATTAATATTAAAATCTTGGAAAACATGGCTATGGGAAAACCGTGTATTGCAACCCCAGAAAGCGCTAAAGGGTTTCCTGAAAAAGCCGGACTGTTGTCGATTCACCCCTTGCCAGAAGCCTTCGCTAGCGCCTGCCTTGAACAAATCACGCATGTCGAAGCGAATAGGGTTACCACAAAAAAAGCAGAAGAGTTTATTCAGGAACACTGTAATGAAACCACCCAGATTCTTCAATTAGAAGCCTTTTTCCATGAGTCTTAAGCCCTCCTTAGTCATGATTACTTCTCGTTTTCCTTATCCATTGGAGAAAGGGGATAAACTGAGGGCTTTTCACATGCTTCAAGGCCTATCCACCCGATTCGACATTACCTTAATCAGTTTGAGCGATGAAGAAATCGCCGCTGATTCCTTAGAGAAAATAAGACCTTATGTAGTAGGCTTGCATCCCTTTACCCTCAAAAAACATACGTTGATTTGGAGGTTGATGCTCAATGTGTTTTTCGCAAAACCTTTTCAAGTAGCTTACTTCACCGATCCTTCCATAAAGAAAAAAGTAAAAAAAATCCTTTCTGACGTGGCTCCAAATCACATTTTATGTCAGATGATTCGACCTGCAGAATACGTCAAACATTATCATCGTTGTCCGAAAACCTTGGACTACATGGATGCCCTTTCGATGGGAATGGAACGTAGGCATCAACGTGCAAGGTTCCCATGGTCCATCGTATACCGTATGGAAAAAAACAGGCTTCGAGAATACGAGCTTCGAATTTTCAACTATTTCGAGCATCACACCATGATTAGCCTTCAGGATACCTATTACATTGCCCACCCTGATCGAAAAAACATCAAGGTTATCCCCAATGGAGTTGCCCATAGGTTTTATACCGAGATTCCAGAACGTTCCAAAACGTCTGATTTAGTTTTCGTTGGAAACCTAAGCTATCCCCCCAACATAAATGCGGTTCGATTTCTTCACGATGAAATACTTACCCAAGCGCCTCAGCTAAGTTTACTTGTAGGAGGGGCTAATCCAACCAACGAATTAATCCAACTACAAAAGGGTAAACGCCAGCTAACCATTCTTGGTTGGCAAGAGGACATACGATCGGTTTATCAGCAAGGTCGTATTTTTATTGCACCGATGTTTATGGGAAGTGGATTACAAAACAAATTATTAGAAGCCATGGCCCTTGGTATACCCTGTATCACGACCTCATTGGCTAACGATTCGTTGCGCGCTACACACCAAAAGGAAATTTTAGTAGGAAATACCGCTGAAGAACTTTTAGAACACATATCCTTTTTGCTGGAACATCCTGAAGAAGCTCACGCCATTGGACAAAATGGAAAGGCTTTTGTGCGAAAAAACTACGATTGGGAAGAGAGCATCGCCGCGCTAACAAGGCTTATTGATCCCCAACCCGATACGATTTAAAATGTTCGTATTTATCCTTAATGTAGGTAATCAACTCTAATTCCGACGCTGTTTTCAAAAAGTTTATATCCAAATTAAGGAAGGTAAGAAAGGCGTCAAACTCGCGATCCGTAAGCGAAATGATGTCATAGGCAATATAGGTACGCAACAATTCTTGTACTACTTTTCGTTGGTTATCTTTAAAGACCTGCTCATTTATCCATTGTTTTTGCTGCTCTTTCTTTGAAAAGGCTTGATAGAGCGCGGTAATAGGACTCTGAAACGCATTAACTCCGTACACAAGCCGGGAATCTTTCATGGCCAATTTCGCTCGTTCCTCTTTTAACTCCTCCAGCGATTTTAGAGGTTTAATGACAACTTCTTGGGTGGTTCTTGCGACCGGGGAAAGAATATATACGCGATTAAACTGACAGTTGGCGTCAGCTTGCACTAAGAAAGTAATGGTCTCATATTGTTTGGTAGATAACACCAATTGATGGTTTTCTTGGGCGTAGACCACAAAACTACCATCGGGCTGACCAAAACTCGCCTTACCCGTAGATTTGTTGATAACCATAAGATTATAAAAACCAGGATTCATAAGGGTATCTAACACTTTGCCTTGAACTACGATGTTATCGCATTGTCCCCAAAGAAAAGGGGTGGCAAAACAAAACCACAAAAAAAACAAGTAATGCTTATTCATGAACTTAAAAGCGAAACGATAAAA
>JBJTWF010000151.1:0-25168 GCA_046081565.1 Flavobacteriales bacterium
TACTACGGCATAACTCACAACAATCATATTCGATTGAGGCGTAATGGTGAAGTTGTATTGTAGGCGTGACGCTTGCGCTCCGGTCCCCATACCGTCTCCAACCATGGCAGAAAAATTCGCTCCAGGAGGAACAATAGATAAGTTGGTACAGCCTTGTACTGCAGGATCTATACCTGGACCTACCATAATTTGGTGCTGGTTGGTGAATCCTTGATTAGGGGTGTTAATGGCACAGCAACTACCATAATATCCTGTCCAATTCGTAAATGAATTATCCTCAAAATCCGCATTAAAACACGGGGAACTTTGCGCATTTACAAGGTTTATGGACATCAATAAAAAGAACGTTTGCAGTAGATGGATTACTTTCATACAGTAGCAGTTTTAAATTTCAACCTGAAACAGACGTACGAAGTTACGGCAAAATTGCATGGCCTAAAAAAATAAATTAAGATTTTTTGTGAAGAACGCGATGTTTAAAAGAGGACCACAAAACAGGACTAATCGAAACGAACACTATTCCGATGGCCATTATGTCTACATGTTCTCGAATCCAAGTGATCTCACCTAAAGCATACCCAGCCATACACATGGATCCAATCCACAATCCCCCTCCTAGGATATCGAACGATACATAGGTACGATAATTCATCTTTGAAACTCCGGCCGCAAAAGGTGCAAAGGTTCGTACGAAGGGAACAAAACGAGCCATAATTATGGCCTTTGTCCCATGATTATTAAAGAATTCTCTGGTTTTATCAAGGTAGTCCTTTTTAACGATCGGTCTTCCTCGAAATTGATAATTAAAAACCTTGAGTCCAAGTTTACGGCCTACCCAATAATTGACCTGGTCACCAGCGAAGGCTGCTAAGAAAAGGAGGGGGAGAAGATACCATAACGTGAGCTCTCCGCTTTTACAAAATAGACCGGCTGTAAATAGTAAGGAATCTCCTGGCAAAAAAGGCATTGCCACTAATCCGGTTTCAATAAAAATAATAAGAAATAAAACGATGTAAACCGCTGTTCCGTAGGTGGAAACAAACCACGATAGGTCGAGTGCGAAAAGGTGTTGAAAAAATTCTTGCATCTTACTCTAGGATTAACGTTGGATCAACAAGCGCTTTCCATCCTTGAATCCCATGTTCAAGAATAATGATGTGTTTAAACCCAAACTCCGTTTCCAACAGATTCCCAAGGGCTTGTGCTCGCTTACCCGAATAACACATTAAAATAATTTTTTCTGATTTGTCAAAATCCTTTGCCGAATAAAGTAAATCATTCATTGGTACGTGCCTAAACCCACAATTACTAAATTCAAACTCGTAAGGCTCTCGAATATCAAAAGCAATAGCCTCTCCTTTTTTAATCAAGCGTTGGCAAACCTTGGCACTTTTAACTTCCATCGTGTAAATATAGTGAGTTATTCAAGGATTAATGGGTCTATTTTTTTGATAAGTTCCAAAAGATTTTCCTCCAGTGAATGATGTTCCGTTTGTATCGTTACCCATGGATTGACAGGAATTTCATAGGTTTGATGGATACCGGTAAACGTTCCATTTTTTTTCTTAAGTGCCTCAACATAATGTTTTTTTACGTCTCTTTTGATGCATCCTTCTAAAGAACAGTCTACATGAATAAAGTGTAGATAACCTTCACCCATTTGTTGTTTGATGGCATCTCGAATAAGGGTTGTTGGAGAAATGAGTGCTGCAAAAACTACGATTCCTTGCGCATTAAGAAGCGTTGCAATGCCAGCAGCCCTTCGATTTTGTTCAAGGCGATCGGCCTCGGTGAAGCTCAAATCGTTCGAAAGAGTGTTTCTCAAAGCATCACCATCTAAAACAACCAAATGAATTCCTCGGGATCGATAGTGAGTAGCCAATCCTTCGGCTAAGGTTGTTTTTCCTGCCCCAGAAAGTCCAGTAAACCAGAAGGTGTGAGAAAAATTCATCCTTCAAAGGTAAGAAGTTTTAACCGTAGAATCCATTTCAATCCCTTTCCTTATCTTTGAGGAAAAAAATATATATGTTATTAAAAGACAAGGTTGTTATCATCACGGGGGCTTCGAGAGGGATTGGCAAGTCCATTGCTCAAACCTGCGTCAATCAAGGCGCAAAGGTGGCTTTTACCTATCTATCTTCTGATGAAAAAGCCAAGGCTCTTGAGGCTGAACTTACGGCCCAAGGTGGCGTAGCGGTTGGATTTAGGTCCGATGCTTCGGATTTTAACCAAGCCCATGCGTTAATCGATCAAGTTGTTGAACAATTCGGAACCGTTGATGTGTTGGTAAATAATGCAGGAATTACTCGGGATACATTAATGATGCGAATGACCGAAGAACAATGGGATGAAGTGATAAATACCAATTTGAAATCGGCGTTTAATCTTACGAAGGCGGTTATTAAACCCATGCTAAAAGCGCGTACCGGTTCTATAATAAACATGAGTTCGGTAGTCGGTGTAAAAGGAAATGCCGGTCAAGCCAATTATGCTGCCTCAAAAGCAGGTTTGATTGGATTCACCAAGTCAATCGCGGCAGAATTGGGTTCAAGAAATATACGTTGTAATGCCATTGCTCCCGGTTTTATTGAAACCGAAATGACTGAAGTGCTAGATCCGGCGGTAGTAGATCAATGGAGAAATGCCATTCCGTTAAAACGTGGAGGTCAGCCAGAGGATGTAGCCAATGCTACGGTTTTTTTAGCTTCTGATATGTCAGCATACATCACCGGTCAAACACTGCATGTATGTGGTGGAATGTTAATGTAGGCATATGAATATTAGACCTCGAAGAAATCGGAAAATGAGCGCTATTCGCGATATGATCCAAGAGCATTACGTGGGTGCAGAACATTTAATTTATCCTATGTTTTTAGTCGATGGGTCAGGGGTAAAGGATGAAATTTCCTCCTTACCAAGAAACTATCGCTGGTCCCTAGATTTGATGTGCAAAGAAATTGAATCTTGCTTATCATTAGGATTAAATAAATTTGTTCTTTTCCCGGCTGTTTCTGATGACTTGAAAGATAAAACAGCTACCTATAGTTATGCTGCCGATAATTTTTATTTGCATGCAATTCGAACGATAAAAGAGCGCTTTCCGGAGGCTGTATTAATGAGCGATGTAGCGATGGATCCCTATTCCTCGGACGGACACGATGGACTTGTTCACGATGGAAAGATTTTAAACGATGAAACGTTACCCATTCTTGCTAAAATGAGCATCGCTCAGGCACAAGCAGGTATTGATATCATTGGGCCAAGTGATATGATGGATGGACGCATTGGGTATATTCGAGAAGCATTAGATGCAGAGGGATATACCGATGTGAGCATCATGGCGTATTCCGCGAAATACGCAAGTGCGTTTTACGGTCCGTTTCGCGATGCATTGAATTCTGCGCCTAAAATGGGGGATAAGAAAACGTACCAAATGAATCCAGCTAACAAGCGAGAAGCATTATTGGAAGCTGCATTGGATACGGAGGAGGGTGCGGATTTTATCATGGTGAAACCAGCCCTTGCATATTTAGATGTTATTCACTTACTGAAAGAGCACATTACCGTACCAATTACCGCCTACAATGTAAGTGGAGAATGCGCCATGGTTTATGCAGCCGCAGAAAAAGGTTGGATAAATTATGAGGCAATTGTTGGTGAAACGTTGTTGAGTATGCGCCGTGCAGGAGCCGACGGTATATTAACCTATTTTGCTAAAGATTTTGCAATGTTTACGAGATAGCAATGGGGAAGTTTATTCTTAATAATCAATGGATTTCCATAACGGAGTTAGAACAAGTCTTGTCAAATGATAACGAAGTGGTGCTGGGAACGGAGGCTAAAAAGGCCATCCTTGAGGGATATTCCTTTTTACATAGGAAAATCAATGAACAAGGTGCTATCCATTATGGTGTGAATACCGGTTTTGGTTCGCTATGTAATACGTTAATATCAACCGAAGATTTGAACCAACTTCAGTTAAACTTGATTCGATCCCATGCCTGCGGTGTTGGAGCTGAAGTGCCTTCCCACTTGGTTAAACGGATGCTCTTACTCAAAGCAATCGCTCTATCAAAAGGTTATTCTGGGGTGCAACTCGAAACGGTTGAACGTTTGTTGTATTTGTACAATAATGACATCACACCGGTGGTATATGAGCAAGGAAGTCTTGGAGCTTCTGGTGATTTAGCACCCTTAGCCAATTTGTGTTTACCGCTGATCGGTGAGGGGGAAGTTTGGGTAAATGGTCAGCGTATGCTCGGACAGGAACTTCATGGTAAATTCGGTATTAAACCAATTACCCTTCAAGCGAAGGAGGGTCTGGCCTTGTTAAATGGAACCCAATTTATGAATGCGTACGGTACCTCTGCTGTTACTTTAGGATTTAAGGTATTTTCGGAAGGACTGAAAATTGCAGCGCTATCCATGGAGGCGTATGATGGCAGGCAGGAACCCTTTCAATCGAATATTAATGAATTAAGAAAACAACAAGGACAGATTGAGGTGGCTGCTCGGATGCGTAATTTATTAAAGGCATCAACTCGAGCTAAAACCCACGTCCAAGATCCATATTCGTTTAGATGCATACCACAAGTGCATGGCGCTACGCTTGATACCTTGAATTTTGTTAAGACCACCTTTGAAAACGAGCTTAATGCGGTAACTGACAACCCAACCTTGTTTCCAGCGGAGGATCAAATGGTGTCAGCTGGTAATTTTCATGGACAGCCCTTAGCCTTAGCGATGGATTTTCTTGCTATTGCTCTTGCCGAATTAGGGTCAATATCGGAGCGGAGAATTTATAAGTTAATTTCGGGCACCCGAGGTTTACCTACCTTTTTAGTTAAGCATGCCGGATTGAATTCCGGGTTTATGATCGTGCAATATGTCGCGGCGTCGATTGTAAGTCAGAATAAACAGCTTTGTTCCCCTTCAAGCGTCGATACGATCGATTCTAGCAACGGGCAAGAAGATCATGTAAGTATGGGCGCGAATGCGGCCACTAAATTATATCGAGTGGTAGAAAACGTGATTTCTGTGGTTGCGATGGAGTGGTTAACCGCCGCACAAGCTTACGGATTCAGGCAAGGCTGGGAATTATCCCCGTCCGTGCAATCGATGCATAATCAACTTCGCGATGTGGTTTCCTTTATGGAAACAGATCGTTATCTTCACGATGATATTAAAAGTGCCCGTAACGCACTCTTACATCAGTTAAGCTAAACCTTCTTACTGCTTTACAAACGATTTTTTCAGTTGCTTTCCTTCCGTTTCAATTAGCATTAAATAGGTTCCAGCAGAAAGGGATTTCAGTGAAATGGAATGGTTGCTCGTCACGTTTCCATTGAGTTGAATTTTCCCATACATATCATAGATTTTGTAGTTAGCTGAATTTTCCAAGTGTAGTACTTGAATTTCGTCTGAACTTGGATTCGGGAATAGGGTAAGTGCTTGATCTTTTCCTAGGTTGTTAAGGTCAAGTAAGCTATTCATACCTATGGTTCCATTCTGATTGATAATCCAATTTTGAGGATCAATGGTTATCGAATTATTAATGGTTCCAATACCATTCACTTGAAAGAGGTTTGTATTCCCTGTTATGTCAAATCGTATCGTGGTGTCTGAATTTCCAGGACGAACGAATTTAAGATTGATGGGATTCGTAAAGGTTGGCGTTACATTGGGACTCGAAGCGGTATGGGAGATTTGTACCAAGGCATTATTTCCCATTTGTTTCCATTGAACCGAATAGGTTGGAAAGCCTTCTCCGAAATACCATTCATCAAAAAATGGGGTATAGTCTATTCCGGAAGCTTGGGTGAAGGCATCTCGCACATCAATTCCGAAGGCTGTGGAGTATGCATTGTTCGCCAAGAAATGCTGTAGGGTGGCAAAAAATAAACTGTCGTTGTTCATTAAATAGCGCATGCTGTGAATAATTGCCGCTCCTTTGTCATAGGTGAGTCGTCCACTAAAAATGCGTGCTTCGTTCAAGCTATCAAGCACCCATACGCTTCCACCGGCTTGTGACATAACGTTATCATGAACCGACTGCATGTTTTGTACTTCTTGCCCCGGATATAGGTTTTCAAGCATTAGTTGCTCGCTATAGGATGCAAATCCTTCATTCACCCAGATATCACACCACGATGCACACGTAACGTAATCGCCCCACCATTGATGTCCCAATTCGTGCGCGGTAAGGGTCGGATTAAAAAATCCTTGGTTGGTCATGGTTTGATGTTCCATTCCGCCGGAAAAAGGAGCCATGCAGTGTCCGTATTTTTCATTTTCAAACGGATATGGACCATACAATTCATAGAATAATTCAATAAAATCAGCCGTTTCATCGATGTCTGCCTGAAAATTTGGTAAGGTTTGTGGGTTGTTGTAAATATAGTTTTGAATTAAAATCGGTGCAGGTGCATTGACTGGATTCGCATATACGTTATATTCTACGTACTCTGCAACGGCCACAGAGATTAAATAATAATCGATGGGATACCGATGTTGCCATTCATAGCGACTGGTTCCATTGCCTAGGTTCACGACGTTCATTAGTTTTCCGTTTGAACCCGCTTTACACGCATTGGGAACGGTAATAAAAACATCACAAGAATCAGCCTTATCCGTTAAACTTTGTTTACACGGCCACCATTCATATGCACCAAAGGGTTCAGATAGGGACCATACGACTTCATTACCCCAAGAGGGAGAGGTTGCATTGGACATTCCGCTTCCACCAAGGGGATTGGTTTGAGCGGTTGGAGGGGTACCACTATAATTGGTTCTAATGGTAAACACAGTCCCTGCCGGATAATTCACACCAATTTTAACGGCGGAATTTGTTCTAATAAAGGGAACGTTTACGCCATTTAAACTTACGGACGAAATACTCAACGTTGAGAATAATTCATACAGGATCGTGTCCATGGAAACAAGGGTAGTAGCTTTCATCTCAGAATAACCTGAAAGCGTCGTGCTAGTATTGGTCATGTTGAGATCGAGCTTATAGAAACTCACATCGTATTTTTCTGTCTGGGAAATTTGAGCAATCGATAAGCTATTACTTTTTAGGCTATGGTTACTGTGGTGGTCTCGTTTGGAACAATGGGTGCTATTCTCTTTTTGTGAAATAGCAAATAATGGACAAAGAAGAAATACGAAAATGGATTTCATGGTATGGGTAGTTTTGGTTTCAAAAATACGAAAATAAAATTCAGTTTGATGGGATATTATACCCAAGAAAATCGCTAAATTTTATTGGTAATACGTCCAATTGTTTTAATCCATAAAGGTTTACCCTTTTTTGCTTATCTTTATTTATCAAACAATCCGTATGAAGCGATTTTTTGCCGATCTTTTCTTTTACTTAGTTTTTATAACCTTGTTTATCCTTTGCGAAAAAGAAGGCGCTTGTTTGAATAAAGTTAGCCTAGCCAATGAAAATGAAAGCCATAACTTCGGAAATAACTGCATGCAATGCCACCATCCTGACGGAGGGGGAGAAGGTTGTTTTGCTGTAGCAGGATCGGTGCGTAATGTCCAGCAGACAGGTCCTCAGACCAATGGTGTAGTCTAATTTTACACGGAACCAAACGGTGGAGGTACCTTGAAATATATTGTAAACCTGGATGCCAAAGGAAATTTTTATTCAAGTCAATCGGAAAGCGTCATCGGTCTATATCCTTCGATTAAAACGACCAATGGAAGTGCCTACATGGGAAGTGCCTTGACGACAGGGGCTTGCAATTCATGTCACGGAAATACAACCGCACTCATTACAGCACCTTAAAAACAGGTAATGTTTATCGGTTGATGCTACAACCTATTAGTATTCGTCTTCGTTAAAAAGAAAGTCTTCTCGGGAAGGATAATCAGGCCAGATCTCTTCTATGTTTTCATAAACTTCTCCTTCGTCTTCTAACAGTTGTAAATTCTCAACAACCTCCAGAGGGGCTCCTGTACGAATGGCATAATCAATCAATTCGTCTTTCGTTGCTGGCCATGGGGCATCTTCTAGGTAGGAGGCAAGTTCAAGGGTCCAATACATAGCGTAAAGCGTTTCTTACAGATTATTTTTCGGCAAAAGTAAACGTTATTTTAAATCTTCCAAATGAAAATGAATAATTTGGTGAAAATTAATTTATTTTTGAAATTAACGTTTTGGTTCCCATTTAATAGCCTCTATTCCAAATTCTTGTAATATGAATCGCGATAACATAAAAAGGTAATCGCTGAGGCGGTTAATGTACTTCAAATGTAGAATTGCATTTTCATTCCGATCACCTATTTCAACCATTCTTCGTTCAGCCCTTCGACATACACAGCGCGCTATTTGTGCTGCAGAACTAGCCGAATGGCCTCCAGGCAAAATAAAATGTTGTAACGGAGGAAGGGACTCTTCCATAATATCCATCCAATTTTCTAAGGTTTGGATATCTCTATCTTCGATTTTAGGAAGGTTCATTTTGGTTCCTTTTTCTGCCGTAGCGAGATGGGATCCTATGATAAATAAATGGTTTTGAATGGAAAGCAACTGATTTTTAATGCTCTCATGTTTGTATAAATCGCATATCGATCCAATGTGAGCGTTTAACTCATCGATGGTGCCGTAGGCTTCTATTTTTACATCACATTTTAATACGCGCTCACCCCCGAGAAGTCCAGTGGTCCCATCGTCTCCGGTTTTTGTATATATTTTCATTTTAGCAATTTATTCGGCGTGTTGTAATACTTCTTCAATGGACTTCGGCTCCTTCATTAGCAAGAGCAATTTTGTCATTACCTGGTCAACAATGGAATCTGGACATGAAGCTCCGGAAGTTATGGCAATTCTTACTGGATCGAGAGAGGGTAGGAAAGCGCGTTTTTCTAGTTTCTTTTCATGAATATCAAAAGACGAAATAGTCTCCAGACTTAAAATATCGTTGGCACCTTGTATAAAAAAGGTGGGCATGCTTTGTTCAAGAATTTCTACTAGATGGTTAGTGTTGGAGCTGTTGTGGCCCCCAATAACAATCGCAATGTCCGGTTTAGCTTCAACTAAGGCATAGGTACTTGTTTGGTTATCGTTTGTGGCATAGCAAAGGGTATCTCGAGTATCGGCCATGTGGTTTCGAATTTCTTCCTCACCATATTGGTCAATATATACAGCGCGCAAGTAATCGGTAATGGCCTGTGTTTCGGAGGCTAACATGGTCGTTTGGTTTACTACACCAATTTTATATAAGTCACGGTTTGGGTCAAATCCTGCCGAGTATTTTCCTTCGAAAATACGATAAAAATCTTCCGTAGAAAGCGTTCCTTTTATCACCTGTCCTAGCCATTCGGCCTCATGCAAATCTTTTATAACTAACGTTGGAGCGGTTTGGTTACTATGGGAAACCGTTGCTCTAGTTTCCTCATGGGCGTGCTTACCGTGAATAATAATCGTATGGTCTAATGCGCCAAGTTTTTGAGCGCGATTCCATACTTTCTCCACAAAGGGGCACGTGGTATTATAAGAGGTTATGTTGGCTCCTGTAGAACGAATTTTTTCCTCTATTTCCAAGGTAGTTCCGAAGGCGGGAATAATCACGATATCCTCTTCTGTTAATGCTTCAAAGGGAATGAGCTGTTCTCCTTCGGGAGTTTGTAAAAAACGAACGCCATGGGATAGCAAATCTTCATTTACATCCGGATTGTGTATCATTTGGCTTAGTAGGAAGATGTTCTTTGTGGGATTTTCCGTAATGGCTTTATAGCTCTTTTCGATGGCATTTTCTACCCCGTAGCAAAATCCAAAATGACGCGGAATAATGAACGATACCTTTGAAAAGGATAGGGTAGAAGGAAGGAAGTTTTGTTTTCTAGGGTCTTCCAGTTTTCGCTTGGCCTTCACCTTAGCAATGATAGGGGATCGATAAAAAGAAGGAATTTCGAACTGCTTCATAACGTTTCAACAAGGTAACTCATGGAATGTTCCCAAAACAAAGATAAAAAGAAAAGCTACCGATTAGGGTAGCTTTTCAAAGGACGGTTGTATTACAAGTCCAGTGTTATGGGTTGATCCTTTGGATGTTTGACTTTATATCCAAACTCCATTTTTCGGTTCTCGCCTGGTTTCATGCTGTATTCCCATTCCAAAATGCCTTTTCCTGAAATTTCTTTCGCGTTGCTTTTTTCGGTGAGTTCTATTTGAATTTCCGATTGCGTCGTGATGGGATACTGATCTTGTACAACGATTTGTATTTCCGTTGATTTATTGTTTTGGATTTCAAGTTGGTACATAAAGGTACGTTCTCGTTTATCTTGAACAATTTTATCTTTAGATTTTTGCTTTAACAAATTGCGTTTTGTTACAATGTTGGGATCTTTCCCTAACGAAAGGTTAAGCGTATCGTCAATATTGGTTGGATCGATGTAGGTCTCTCCAATATAAGAACCATCAAAGAAAATATTCGCCGAGGCTGGAATAAGCTGAAGTTCATCGATTTTGGTCATTTGAGCCACCAAGTAAACGCCTGGATCTAACTTTGGAACGGCAAAGTATTTAAACGTGGTATTTAAATCTTGCTTCTTGATGAGCACCATGACATTTTCATTGTTTGACTTGATGGAATAGGGTAGGTCAATTTTAAATTCGGCAGCGATAAGTTGATGTACGACGGTGGTAAATTGATCGGCATCCATGGCAGGAGGTAAATCTTCCATCTTATCTTTAAGCATGAATCCTTGATTGTATGCCGCTTGAG
This sequence comes from Flavobacteriales bacterium, assembly GCA_046081565.1. GTDB lineage: Bacteria > Bacteroidota > Bacteroidia > Flavobacteriales_D > Crocinitomicaceae > UBA952. The sequence continues at coordinate 10,737 of JBJTWF010000151.1, forward strand.
GAATTTGTCGCGCCCCTCTGACCTCGACTTCGTTTAATGTTTTGTATCTGTAGGCTTGGTAATCTACATACCAAGGGTTCAAGGTAGGTTTGGTTTTGTTGACAAAAGGGTTATTCGTTGATATGTTTAGTTTAATGTTTTCCCAATCCAAACCACAATTTTGAAAGACTTGCGCTTTGTAGGTTAAACTGATCTTTCCCGTTTTAGAGTCGCTCCTAATGTCATAAATCGGGGTCCAGCCAGCGGTTGAGACCAAATAGCTTAAATAAATTTTTCCCGTGGTATTTTCTGAGGTAGAAAGCGTGACGATGATTTGAGGTATTCCTTGTTGGGAAGCGTTAGGGTTTGTATTTTGATTGATGAACGTTTGAAGTTCACTGTAGCGTTGGCTTAACCGCTGTTTAATTTTGGATTTTTCTTTTTTCTTTTTTTCCAGCGACAGAATACGCTTGTTAATTTCATTCATTTTCGAAGCATAATACTCAACGGTTTGCTTTAAAAGGTTGATGGAATCGTTCACTTTTCCATTGCCACGAACCGCACCGTTGTTGATGATGATGTTTTTTGCTGCATTAAGCACATTGATTTCATCCTCTAATTCCATGATATCGTATTGGATAAGCTCGATGGAGTCTTGGATGGCTTCGAGATCTTTTTTTGATTTAGAAAGGTTGGCATCGGTTTTTTTTGAATCGGGTTGGGGATAAAACAGGCGATAACGAGTATCGAGGATAACGCTATTACCGGTAGCCTGTAATTGAATGGATTTTGCGTCGATAAAAGCACTTATTCCCTCGATGTGGATTTCTGTGATCCCGGGTTTAATGGAATAAGAAGCTGTATGATAGAGTTGGGCACCTTGCGAAAAAACGGTGACCTCTGTAATAGAGGATTTTGTGGTTATTGGTTCTGTAGCTCGCACGGTGAATCCCAAAGCGAGGAGCGAAATAAGGACAATGTAATTTTTCATAAGATTAAATTTAGGCTCCCCCGTACAAACGTAGATTGAATCGGTTCACTTAGGAAAAACTATTTCAATAGTGACGTTATTTTTGAAATCATTTGTTCTGCTAAGGCTTCCGCGGAATGGGCGTTTTGGCTTTCTGTATAAATTCGAATTATGGGTTCGGTATTACTTTTTCTGAGGTGAACCCATTCTTTTTCTATATATATTTTCACGCCGTCACGGGTATCTACTTCATAGTTGCTGTATGCAGCGGCCATGTTTTTAAGAAGCGCATCCACGTCTATACTTGGATCCAAATCAATTTTATTTTTGGAAATGGTGTATCGGGGATAGGAGTCTCTCAATGCAGATGCACTTATTTTTTGTTCCGCAAGATGACTTAAAAATAAGGCAATACCCACCAATGCGTCGCGTCCATAATGCGAGGCTGGATAGATAACACCGCCATTTCCTTCGCCACCAATGACCGCCCCTATTTCTTTCATTGTTTCCACTACATTCACTTCTCCTACCGATGCTGCACGATATAGTTGTTGGTGTTTTTCTTCGGTGATATCGCGAAGCGCACGCGTTGAAGAAAGGTTTGAAACGGTTGGACCCGGAGTTTTGGAAAGGACATAATCCGAAACGGCAACTAGGGTATATTCTTCTCCAAACATGCTGCCATCCTCACAAACCATTGCGAGACGGTCCACATCGGGATCTACCGTAATTCCAAGATCGGACTGGGTTTCAATAACTTTGCTTGAAAGTGCCGTAAGATGCTCGGGAAGGGGTTCTGGGTTGTGTGGGAATTCTCCCGTAGGGTCACAATAAAGTTCTGTGATTTTTTCGACTCCTAAGGCCTTAAGTAGGGCGGGGACAAAAATTCCTCCCGTGGAATTGACGGCATCAACAACGACGGAGAAATTTGCTTCTTTTATCGCTGTTGTATTTACCGTATGAAGTGCGAGTATAGATTGAATGTGTTTGGATAGGTATTCATCGGAGGTTGTATATTGTCCCAAACCATCCACTGAGGCGAACGATAAATCCGCTGAAGTGGAAAGTTGAACTACTGCTTTCCCGTCCTCCGAGGATAGGAATTCTCCTTTTTCATTTAGGAGTTTTAAGGCATTCCATTGTTTCGGATTATGGGAGGCAGTTAGGATAATTCCGCCCTGGGCGTTTTCACAAGGAACGGCAAATTCAACGGTGGGAGTAGTGGACAGCCCCAGGTCCAATACATTTATTCCTAACGCGATTAAGGTGTTGGATACGAGGGAGGAAACCATGGCGCCTGATATCCGCGCATCTCGTCCCACGACCACTTTTAGGGGCTGATTTTGGTGTTTATTTTTTAACCACGTTCCGTAAGCGGCAGCAAAGGATACAATATCAATTGGAGTTAAGTTGTCGCCCACTTTACCTCCAATGGTACCACGGAATCCTGAAATAGATTTTATTAAGGTCATAGGCTTTGGTTTTCGCCTTTGATCATCTGAAGCAAGGCAATGGCGCAATCGTGGCCTTTGTTGCCAAGTTTACCTCCAGAGCGATCCAAGGATTGCTGTAGGTTTAAATCCGTCAACAAGCAAAAGCTGATAGGGGTATTTGTGTCTAACATGACGTTCATAATGCCTTGTGTTACACCCTGGCAAACAAAATCAAAATGCTTTGTTTCTCCTTGAATGACGTTTCCAATGGCTACTACGCCATCTACTTTTTCACTTTGTATGATTTGTTTGGAACCTAAGGGAAGTTCAAACGATCCAGGAACCCAGCGCACGATAATTTCCTTGCAGGAGGCCTTTTTAAATACGTTAATGGCACCATCCAGAAGGTTTTGGGTGATGGGTTTATTCCAAGAAGAAACTACAATGGCTACACGAAGCGAACTCAATCCGTTTAGCTCCGCTAAAGAATCTTCGGAAAACGTATTTCCATCCGTTGCCATTAGGCTGATTTTCTAGACTTACTAAAAAAGTAAAAGGTAATTCCAGCAATCAAAACGCCCCCGGTTAACCAGAACAACCATTTGTAACTGTAGGATTTCTTGGGTGCTTTGGCGCCATTGGGCCCACACGTAAGCCCAATGAACTTATCGATCGAACGAATTTCAGCGAAAACCGGGTATTGATGTTTGATGGAAGAGAAATAGGTACACGCTTGGTCGGTCTTGTTTAGTTTAATAGCGCATCGGCCTGCCAACTGGAGTAATTGAGGGGTAATGAGTTCATGATCCGTTAGCGTTGAAGCTTCTTCATACGTTTGCATTGCTTTTTCGTATTTACCCATTTCAGAATAACAATCTGCGAGCAATCCTTTGGCGTTAGCGCCTACGTTCTTGTTGTCAAAACTAACCTCCTCTAGGTGTTTTGCCGCATTTTTAAAATCTTTCTTTTCCATAAGACAACGCGCCAAATGAAATTTGCTAATTTCCCCTCCCGTGTATGAACCACCAAATTTTTTCTCGCTATCCTTGAACAATTTAATGGCAGCATCGATGGAATCCTTGTTGAATTGAAGCTGTCCTTTCCAATATGAATTATTTGCTTTATCATTAACGGGTTTCCAAATGAATTGACGGTAAGCAAAATAGATAAGTACTAAACCAATCAGTGAACCGATCACGATCGTTGTAAGCCTGAAGGATTTATTTTTTGTAAATTTTTCTTTTAAATCCGAAAAGGAAAAGTCCTGAATATTCATTTGCATAAAATATTGATCGTGCAAAAGTAGATATAATTTCTTAAATCCTTATTATATTTGAGTCTCATAATGTTCGTGAATGTTTGACCATCAACCTTAATACCTTTTACCAATGATCAAGTTTGTTTACCTGTTCGTGCTTATGTTTTCTTTTTCGTATTCGTTTTCTCAAACGAATCCACCACTAAATACGGAGGCTGAGGTTTGGACCTGGCTTACAACCCACACCTTCAAAGGCAGTATCGAAGGAGATTTTGATATGTTTTTTTCTGTAGAGACCTTGGATCAAAAACCGGTTTTAGTGCTTTCTAATTCCAATGGAAAACGAAAACTGTTTTCCTCGCTTGGAATCGAAGGTGAAGGTACCAGTTTAATGTTAATTGGATTAGGTGAGGAAAATAATTCTTTGGAGGTAGGTATAACGCCAGAAGGTTTTCTTACCACGGCAGGGATGGTGTTTCGTCCCGTAGAATAAGGATCATTTTCGAGGATTATATGAACGCAAATAAAAGCATCATTTCGGTATTTACCTTTATGTTTCTATGCCTAAACCAAGGGGCTTTTGCACAATATAATTTACAATTTAACCAAGTGTTAATGGTTAACAATACCATTCAAACGGTACCGGCAGGAAAAGTGTGGAAAGTGGAGTCATACATGCAAGCCGGTATTGCTGCGCCTGATATGATTGAGGTAGGGGGGACCTGTTCCTTAACAGACCGTCATCATCCAATGATTGTTAATGGTCAACATTATTTTCTCATCAATGGATCGCCTGGTCATGGTAGTTCAGGAGTTTTTCTAGCTACGAGTAATATTCTACCCATGTGGCTTCCGGCAGGAACGACGCTGAAAACGGCTTGTTCAAAAGATGTTTTGAGTGTTATGGAATTTAATTTAGTTCCTTAACCTCGCTTTTAGGTCGTAAATGCTATTTTTTAATCGAATATTTTTACTTACTTTCTACCTTAGGCATACAGGGATAGAAATAAAAAAGTCCGCTGTTTTCAACGGACTTTTGGATGTGAGCAATACTGGGTTCGAACCAGTGACCCCTACCCTGTCAAGGTAGTGCTCTGAACCAACTGAGCTAATTGCCCTCTCTGGGGTGTAAAATTAGATAAAATAAATAGACAGCCCAAGCGGAAATCTTGATAAATCGGTCCTTTGGTTTCACCTCTGAATTAATTTTTATTTTTGTTGCATGCTTAATTCGTTGTATCTGAGAACTTTCCTACGCTCCGTCATTCCCCTTCTTTTGTTGGCTTCTTGTGCCCCTACACGCTACGTTAAGCCCTTATCCAAAGGCGAACAGGCCATCCAGGCGAACTTCGGCGGACCATTGGCGAAGGTGCCAGGTATTGGTGTAATTCCGTTGCCCTTAAGTGCTGTAGGATATGGCTATGGGGTAAGCGATCGAATCACCGTTTTTGGAAACCTGCATATGACATCTTTACTTTTTGGAATAGGGCAAACCGATATTGGCGCCGTGTATCGCGTATGGCAAAACCAAAGCATGGGACTAAGTATACAACCGACATTGAATGCTTCAGTGGATTTCTACACGGGTACTAATCGTTTTTGGCCTCAATTGGATGCGAATTGTTATTGGGATTATGGCGCATGTAAAACGAAGCCTAAAAATGAACAAGGTTTCACTAAAAAAAATACGGTTTATGGGGGATTAAGTAATTGGTTTGATCCGTATGCTACTGAGTCTCAAGGAAGGAAAAACGAACAGTTTTGGATTCCTTCTTTGCAATTGGGGCATATGTGGCAAAAGAATCAATGGATTTTTCAAGTGGAGACCAAGGTACTGGCACCCATCTATTCGAATGAGAATATTGTAGTAGACTATCCGAGTTTGTTAGGCAAACGAGGGGCGCTTGGTGTGTATTTTTCTACGTACTATACATTGAAATGATATGAGAAAAACGCTTTTATTAACTTTCATCTTACTTCTAGTCCTTTTCGCTTGTAGAAAACGATTGGATTCGTTTTTATTTAACCCATCATCCCTCACTTTTTACGCCTTGGATGCCTATTCAGGAGAAGTATCAATTCCGGTAGGGGATGCATATCACGTTCCAGATTCCTCCATTCATCGTATTCAGTGGACCATTGTCAGCGAAGGAAAACCAACCGTTGTTCATGCCTTGTACGTAGGGGATACGAATCGTATCGATCAGGATACGGTTTTGCTTTATTGCCATGGAAATAAAGATCATATGGATTTTTATTGGCCCCGTCAGAAGTTATACAGCCATCTCGGTCATTTAGGTCGCTTTGGCGTCCTAATGTTCGATTACCCTGGCTTCGGAATGTCCGAGGGCAAACCCACCGAGGAAAACATGTATCAATCGACAGAGTCGGCTTTGCATTGGTTGAAGTCGCATGGTTTGAGCGGTAATCGCATGGTCATGATGGGGTTCTCTTTGGGAAGTGCCGCGGTATGCGAAGTAGCTGGCAATCCATCTCGTTTTTCCTTGGCGCCGCACAAAATAATATTAGAGTCTCCTTTTGCTTCTGCCGAAATTTTAATTCAAGATGGCGGCTTGTTGAGTATGCCAGGAAGTTACCTTGTGGATTTAAAGATTGACAATGCCACAGAAATTAAAAAGGTTAATGTACCCTTGTTGTGGATTCATGGCTTAGACGATTCCTATTTGACCGTGTCTAGTCATGGACAATTGGTTTATGATCATAAACCAGGGGAAAAAGAATCGTGTTTAGTTCCTGGTGGAGCCCACGAAAATACGCCATTTGTAATGGGCTACGAAGCCTATTTATCGAGAATCTTGACGTTTATCGAAAACTAATGGGATACGTTACTTTTTGTCATCACTCGCTGGTTTAGGGAGTATCGCAAACGCTTCGTTATTGGCGTTGTTTTTTCCTGCCAAAGCGCCCAATAAGATCCAAAATACAGGGGCCACAGCGATAACGCTTATGTTGAACAAGGATTGAACACCATAGGCGACAATGGCTAAACATAAGCCCAACGATAAGGCATTGATTGGCACATGGGGTAGGGCCGTGTAAAGGGAAAGAAAGGCTATGGCAATAAACAATAGGGCGGCGGGTATACCACCAATGGCGGCCATATGTAGTAGCTCATTATGGGCCCGATCGATGTTATTTCCTTTGTTTCGTAAATATTCGTTCTTCAGGGCTGGTTGTTCGTTAGAAATAGCTCTTTTAAGGTGTTCAGGACCCACGCCAAGGAATGGATGCTTCGCGATGATCTTTCCTGTTATATTCCAAATCATGATTCTGCCGGAACCTCCATATTTATCCAAATTTTTCTTGGTGAATATGGATTTAGATTTGGCGTATACCACATTGTTAGATTTATTTTTCGTTAGCGCAAGGGCAGTGCAAGAAAGGAGGCCTATTAATAGCAGTAAGGGGAGGCGCTGCGTTGAAAATCGAACACTTAATAGCACGAGCACCAAAAGGGCTACTCCTGATCCTACCCAGGCACTTCTTGCTTGAGCAACCACAAGCAAGGCAAAAAATAAAACCGAAAATACTACAAAGTACCAACGCTTCAAAGTAACAAAAAGTGAGGAAAATAAGACGAAAAAAAGCGCTGCAATGGTTCCGACAAAGTTAGGGTTCCCAATGGTGGTGAAAATAAATTGAGGAAACTTCCTAAAACGAACTAGGGGATCCCAACTTGCGGGGTTATTGTTTAGATTGCAAGGAGGGGTGGTATTGAAGCTAAAATACTGAATTAAAGCGTAAAGAATCATGGGGGAAAGACAAAGTCCTAATAGGTAAAGTTTTTTGTAAGAAAAACGTAAATATTCCCGAGAAGACAAAAAGAAAATAGCGTAAAAACAAAAGGTGATAAACCCTTCAGCCCGTCCACCTTTAAAATCCGTTCCACAAAAAGCCATCAGATAATTCTTGGCGAATAGGCTTGCGATGAATAATTGTCCGATCCACGCAATAACAAGCCAGAACAGGAGATCTCGTTTGATTTTTTTGTCCAAAACCGTTAAAACAAAAAGTAGGAGTCCAAGGATGCTGATAAGCGCAAATTTGGGTGGATCAAAGATGTCTCCTTTATAACGTGGAGGATTAAAATAATCAGCGATCCATGGTGGAAGCAGAATCAAGGGAATGCTAGCCATAGCGAACCACAACAGAAAATCTATCCACCAGGCCCGACTATATCGTTTCACCTCCATTTCCATTAAAAACAAAAGTAATTAGAATTAGACTTTAAAAAAAGCTAGCGATGGTAGCGCCGAACTAAAAAAAAATGGAAACATAAACTTCAATTTTAATAACTTAGTAATTTGTTGGTTATTTTCTCATTAAAAGGTGCGAATGATATGAAAAACTTCCTACTTAAAAAATTACCTTATTTATCCGTATACGGTTTGCCACTGTGCGTTTGGATTAGTTTTCATAATACGGGATGGTGGTGTTACCTTCCGCATGTGATTTTTTTTATAATTATTCCATTCATTGAATTAATCGTAACACCGACATCTTCGGCTAAAGAAACGGAGGAGGTATCCGACGAAGATTCCTGGTTTCATCGTTTACTCTTATATGGACTCGTTCCAGTTCAATGGTTTTTTGTTATTTACTTTCTCTTTTTTATTGCCTCAGAAACCGATATTTCAGACCTAATGGGTAAAACCACATCGTTAGGAATTATGTGTGGAGTAATTGGGATTAATGTTGGACATGAATTGGGACATAGGATAAACCGTTTTGAACGTTTTCTGGGTGAAATACTTCTGTTGAGTTCATTGGAAAACCATTTCATGCCCTATCATAATGCTGGGCACCATTATAATGTGGGAACCCTAGAGGATCCCGCCACTGCTCGAAAAAATGAACCTATTTTTCGTTTTGTTCTTCGTTCTCATGTAGGAAGCTACCTTCAAGCCTGGAAATTTGAGTTTAAACGCATGAGTGTTTTGAACCTACAGCCCTATGGTATCCAAAACAAAATGGTTCAATACACCTTGGCGCAGGCTGTTTTAGTGGCGGGGATTGGGTTTTTCTTTGGTCTAAAAGTGATGTTCCTTTTCCTCGTAGCTTCTTTTGTTGGCATTTTATTGCTCGAGGTGGTAAATTACATAGAGCATTATGGATTGGTAAGGAAACGCAGAGAAAACGGAACGTTTGAAACGGTAAAGCGCTGTCATTCTTGGAACTCTAATCACGCCATTGGTCGATTAGTATTATTTGAACTGACTCGTCATAGTGATCACCATATGAAGCCTGATCGGCCATACCAACAGTTGCGGATTGAAAAAGACAGCCCGCTAATGCCTACCGGGTATCCAGGTATGATGATTCTAAGTTTTTTTCCTCCCTTGTTCTTTAAATTAATGAATCCTCGGGTGGAAAAGGCGCTATCTTAAAGACCGTTCGCAGCCTTTCGCAACGTAAGATCAACGAAAAGCTCTTCATATTGCTCCAACGTTCTTTTTTCCCGATTGGAAAGACCTAGCGCCTTCAACGCTTTAATGGCCATCTCTCCATCGGCGGTGTTTCTTCCGATAAAATACGCCTCCAATAGGTTGAAATAAATGGCTATCGTAATGTCTTTATCAATTCTAGCTTTTTTGTTTTCTGGATCCGATTCTTCTAAGGCTCGTTTCCAAATTATAACCGCTTCTTCTAATTTTTTTGCTCCTTGTTGTTCACTGTTTGCGTAGAGTTTAAAACCCAATGAGGCCGCATCAAAAGCTTCTTGTAAGTCGGCATGTGATTCGTTTTTGGATTTAACATAAAAGAGTTCGGTTTTCCGATCCGTTTTGGCATATCCAATTCGATCGTTCACGAGGTTGTTGATGAATTTTAAATTGTCTTGTAAAATTTTATCTTCAATAGGTTTAATGACCATGGTAATATCCGTGGAGGGTGCCGTTTTGGTTGATGGTCCTTTGTAGGTTTTAAATTCTGAAAGCTCTGGCGGTGTGGAAGCAAATACCTCTAATCCTTGTCCAGTAGCTACGCGAAAACTCATGGGGTGACGGTATGTAAACGTTAAATAATAGTAGGTGACATCAGTCGTTGTACTTACATTGTTGACACGGGTAGCTTCCTTTTTAACTTCACTTAATACTGTTGGATTGGAATGTTCAAATCCCTGAATGTTAACACTATAGGTGAGATCATTTGAAGTTCCTTTTGAATATCCATCCAAGGTTAAATAGGTAGATGCTAAGGAGTTGTAGTCGTAGGATGTCTTTAATATAGGGGCGGAAACGGATCTGCGATAAGGCTGCGGTATGTAATCCTTAACCGGTTTATTGTTTTCATTGAGCAGTTTATTTTCAATGATTTTAGAAGCAGTTGATTTCTCGTTCCAAGCCTTCATTTCTCGTTCGAATTTCTCATCTGCTGCTTTTAAGCGATTTGGATATTCTGCCATCTCTCGCTGGTAATCTGATTCCGCTAATGCCTTGTCTGATTCGTACTGCGCAATCTTTTTTTGGTTCTCAGCCTCATAACTCGCGGTTACAAACGATTGGTAGCTATTTGGTTTTGGGTTTACAGGATGGGTGGGTAGTTTAATAAAACCGTAGGTAAGTTCTTCGCTTTTCACGGATTGCGAAAAAAAGGCATTTACCAGTAGCACGAGGGCAAACGATAGGTTGAATTTCATAGTCAATATTTTTTTTGCAAATATACTGGAATACACTGGATTTGAATGAAAGGAAGCAAATAATTGGTTCGGTATCGGTGCGTTGAGAACAAAAATCGACATGGTGTGTTTAACAAATAAACAAAAACATGAAACAAAACGGTTTTTCTTTGAATGGTAAGTCCTTGGAGATCTTGATTGATGAGATGGGAGATGAACATGTCAGCACTTCCGTCGATACGCCTTTACGGCCTGATGCTTTTGTTTTGAGCGACGAGGAAAAAGTTCAAAAAATAGCAGAACATTTTGGTCAAATCATGGACATTCTAGGACTTGATCGTTCCGATGACAGTTTAATGGGAACCCCTCATCGCGTAGCAAAAATGTACGTTAAAGAAATCTTTAGTGGATTAAATCCCGCGAATTTCCCTGACATGAAGTTATTTGAGAATAAATATAAATACCAGCAAATGTTGGTAGAGAAAAATATCCTTTTTTATTCAAACTGCGAGCACCATTTTGTTCCTATTATTGGTAAAGCCCATGTGGCGTACATTTCTTCGGGAAAGGTTATTGGATTATCTAAAATAAATCGACTGGTTCAACATTTCGCGAAGCGTCCACAAGTACAAGAACGGTTAACGGTACAAATTGCAGAGGCGTTGAGAACGGCCTTAGAAACGGAAGACGTAGCGGTGGTTATTGATGCTACCCATTTATGTGTTTCTTCTCGTGGGGTTAAAGACGTGAATAGCAGTACGGTGACCTCTCATTTTACGGGACAGTTTTTGGAAGAGGGTAAAAGGACAGAATTCCTAAAGTATATTGAGCTTTCGTAGCTTTCCGTTTTTTGGTTTTCTATTGGTGGTAGCGTATAAAGAACCAAATACCTATCGATAACGCCTGTAGTTCGGATATTTAGGTGTATCTTCCTTACGTTTAAAAAGAAAATAACACTTTTGTCAGACACATCATATTCATACGTTTTTATTGGTCTTGGATGCGGAAATTCCCTTCTGTTGATGGCTTTAGAACGTCACGGTTTATTGGCAAACCGTTCTGTTTTGGTCATTGAGCCTAGCCTTAAAGATACCAACGATCGTACGTTTTGTTTTTGGCAGTCTCCGGAATCCATAGAAGAAAACCAATTGTCTTCCCTCATCGCCCATGAGTGGTCCTGTGTAACGGTAGGAGGGGAGGCGGCCCAACGGCTAGAGGGCAAAAAATATTACCATGTAACAGGATTATCCTTGTATGAAAAAGCGAGGGAGATCTTGTCTAAATATAATATACCCATCGTTCGAGTCTCCTATGCCAAGGATCCAGTCATTAATAATGGCCTTTGTACGTTAACGCTAGCAGACAAAAGAATAACGGCTCAATATGTATTTGACAACCGACCTCCATCCTATGCATTAAATCGTTTTCGTGACGTATCACTTTATCAAAGTTTTTACGGTTGGGAAATAGAGGCTCCGTCTTCTACTTTTGATTCCGATGGATTTACGATGATGGATTTTGAAGTGAGTCAAGGTAACGCAACTCAATTCATGTATATATTACCTTTTTCCGATCAACGCGCACTGTTTGAGATAACGCGTTTTGGTGCGGAAATAATTCCTCAGCAAGAAGCGGAAGCCCAACTTAGGGATTACCTGGAGAAACGTGGGATATCGTATGAAATAAAAGAAAAAGAACAGGGCGTAATTCCAATGAATTGCAGTGAAATACACGCACCAAATGCTATAGGATCTTGGATCAATACGGGTGAACGGGGAGGGAACCTAAAACCGAGTACGGGCTATTCGTTTGTACGGAGTTTAGACCATGCTAATCGATTGACAGAAGGAATATTGCGGCAACGGATAACCAAGGAAAAGGTAAAAAATCGTTTTGCCTATTATGATCGGTTATTATTGCAATTGTTACGGGATAAACCGCAACACGGTAAAGCGATATTTACTCAGCTTTTTGCTCGAAATAAGGCAGAGCATGTGTTTACCTTTCTAGACGAAACCACCTCCGTTAAGCAGGACTTGGCTTTGTTATCTACCCTCCCTTTGGGTCTATTTTTATGGGCCGCCTTTAGGGATTTCGCGTGGAGAATCATGGATGTTATCAAGAATATACCCGTAGTTTTTTGGTTAACGCTGTTAATGCTGGGATTAATGCAATTTGGGGAAAGACACCTGTCGTATGCGGTTTTGGCTTCGGGAATGCTTCTTTTGGGAATTCCGCATGGAGCCTTGGACCATTTGCATTCGATTAAGAAAATCACGTTTCGATCCATGCTTTTATATGTAGTACTCTATGTACTGTTAGGCGCATTAGTTTACTTGTTCTTTACGGTGGAACCCTTCATGGCTACTCTGTTTTTTTTGGTTTATTCTTGTTGGCATTTTGGTGAGGCAGACTTTATTTATTGGAACGTTAACGAGCGCACAGGGATGTTTTTGTGGGGAATGTATTATTTAGGTGGAATCTTAAGTAGTCACGCAAACGAAACCATGCAGGTATTATCAGAAATGGGGTTTTCCATACCAGGGGGAGCTGACGTAGATACAGCGGTAGGAACGCTATGGATTATACTTGGAGGTATACTTTTTCTCCTATGGAAAAAGCATAGTGGAATGCTGTACGCCATTCTGACGTTATTGCTGCTACAAGCGTTACCCTTAATTCCAGCCTTTGCTATATTTTTTATTGGTCAACATAGTGTACACGGCTGGCTAACGATAAAAAACCACGTAAAAAAAAGTCATGAGCGGTTATGGCTTAACGCCTTACCTTTTACCCTTGGTGCCGTGGTGTTAGGAGGAATGGTTGCCTATGGTAAAGGGATTAGTTGGGGGCACTTATTTATCTTTCTCGCGGCCTTGAGTTTTCCTCATGTGGTGCTAATGTTTCGCTTGAATAATAATTGGCTTAAATCACAAGAATCACATCAATGATTTTACTTATTGGGGAGGGTTAGCTGCGCTGAACCCGTGCACTAACGTGCAATGGATGAAAGCATTTTTTCACTGCGCTCATCATGCTTTATTTTATTTCAAATCCTCACTAAAGCTATGCTTTGTTTCGTCCCGAAAAATATTACTCAGTAATGTTTTCAAGGCCTAAAATGAATGCATATACTTTCGCTATTTCTTTTCTTTCTGCGCTTCGGCCAGATCCACCGCCATGCCCTGCATCCATGTTGCAATCAAAGATTAACGGATTTTTATTGGTTCGATATTCGCGAAGTTTAGCTACATATTTCATAGGCTCCCAATACTGAACTTGTGAGTCATGATATCCAGTCGTTACATATATCGAAGGATAATTCATTGTATAAATATTGTCATATGGCGAATATTTCAACAAGTAATAATAGTATTCAGAATCGTTTGGATTTCCCCACTCTTCGTATTCGCTCGTTGTAAGTGGAATGCTTTCATCCAACATAGTCGTAACCACATCCACAAATGGAACTTGTGAAACAATTCCTTTCCAAAGATAAGGAGCCATGTTGGTCACAGCACCCATCAACAAACCGCCAGCACTTCCGCCTTGAGCATAGATTTTTCCCTTATCGCAATAGCCCATGTGACCTAAGTATTCGGCCGCATTTATAAAATCCGTGAACGTATTGATTTTCTTTTGGAATTTACCGTTTTCGTACCAATGCTCACCCATGTATTTACTCCCACGAATGTGCGCCACAGCATAAACAAATCCGCGATTCAAAAGACTCAAACGCGTCGCGCTGAATACATCTGGCAAGGTGTACCCGTATGAACCATAACCATACAACAGACAAGGCGCTTGTTTTAAATTCAGACCTTTTTTATAAACCAAGCAAACCGGAATTTTCGTTCCATCATTGGCAGTCGCCCAAACACGCTTCGACTCATAATCTTCTGATGTAAAATTCTTATCCAACAATTCTTTTCGGAACCAAATGGATTTTTCCTCGGTTGCCATGTTGTATTTGTAAACCGTTGAAGGAGTTGTTAATGAGTTGTATGCGTAAAAAATCTCATCGGAATCGTAATTGTCATTAAATCCTGGCGACAAAAAATAGGTTTCTTCATTAAATTGAACAAACTGTTCCTTTCCAGATGCGATATTTTTTACTTTCATTTTAAGCAAACCATTGGAGCGCTCCTCGATTAA
>JBJTWF010000152.1:0-10680 GCA_046081565.1 Flavobacteriales bacterium
CCCTTGTATCAATTTCACATGCTGAGCGTAGATTGCATTGATAAACATCAACCCAACTCTGAGGAACGACGTAACGCCTATCTTGCAGATATTACCTTTGGCACCAACAATGAATTCGGATTTGACTACCTTCGAGACAACATGGTGGGACATCCCAATGAAATGGTTCAACGCAAACACCATTTTGCCATTGTTGATGAAGTAGACTCCGTGCTTATTGATGATGCACGTACCCCGTTGATAATTTCTGGCCCTATCTCACAATCGGGAGAACAAGAATTTCATTCCTTAAGGCCACGCATCGAACGCATTGTCAATGCCCAAAAAGCCGCGGTTCAACAATGCTTAATGGATGCAAAAAAACAACTTAGGGTATTGAATGAATTGGAGTCGGATAAGAAACTTGAAAAACAATTGCTTGAAGAAGGCGGTATAGCCTTACTTCGTGCCTTTAGAGGGCTACCCAAGAACAAGGCACTTATTAAATACCTTTCAGAACCCGGTGTAAAAGTTCACTTGCAGAAAACTGAAAATTTCTACATGCAGGAACAAGGGAAGCGAATGAAAACGATTGATGAAGAATTGTTTTTTACCATAGATGAAAAAAATAACACCATTGAACTGACCTCCAAAGGAATTGATTTGATTTCTGGAAGCGATGACAAAGACTTCTTTATTATGCCCGATATTGGCGCAAGCATCGCCAAATTGCAGGGTCAAAACCTCAGTCAAGAATCTTTTTTAGAACAAAAAGATGCTTTAGTTCGAGAATATGCCATTAAATCAGAACGAATTCACTCTGTAAACCAACTCCTTAAAGCGTACACCCTTTTTGAAAAGGAAGTGGAGTATGTTATCATGGATGGCAAGGTGAAAATTGTTGACGAATCGACCGGTAGGATTTTGGAAGGTCGACGTTATTCGGATGGTTTACATCAAGCCATAGAAGCAAAGGAAAACGTAACGATTGAAGCCGCAACGCAAACGTATGCAACGATAACCCTACAAAACTACTTCCGAATGTACCATAAACTTGCCGGTATGACCGGAACGGCAGAAACGGAAGCCAAGGAATTTTACGACATCTATGCCTTAGACGTTGTGGTTATACCGCCGCACCGTACTGTGATTCGGAAGGACTTAAACGACATGGTGTATAAAACGGCGAGAGAAAAATATAATGCCGTCATTGAGGAAGTGGAACGGCTATCCAACGAAGGACGACCCGTACTCGTAGGTACCACCACCGTGGAAATATCGGAATTATTGAGTAAGTTGCTTTCCTTTAAGAAAATCAAACACCAGGTTCTCAACGCAAAATACCACCAGAAAGAAGCGGAAATTGTGGCTAACGCTGGTCAAGCAGGGGCGGTAACCATCGCCACGAATATGGCAGGTCGTGGAACCGATATTAAATTGGGAGAAGGCGTGAAAGAAGCTGGGGGATTAGCCATTGTTGGAACCGAAAGGCATGATTCACGAAGGGTAGACAGGCAGCTTCGTGGACGATCTGGACGGCAAGGAGATCCTGGTTCCTCTCAGTTTTTTGTTTCCCTCGAAGATGACTTGATGCGAAAATTTGGATCCGAACGCATTGCGAAAATCATGGACCGTATGGGCCTCAAGGAAGGGGAAGTTATAACCCATAGCATGGTATCGAAGTCCATCGAAAGGGCGCAGAAAAAAGTTGAAGAAAACAACTTCGGTATCCGTAAAAGATTGCTGGAATATGACGATGTAATGAATGCTCAGCGAAAACTAATCTACAAATTGCGGAAAAATGCGCTCTTTGGCGATCGGCTGGCCATTGACATTGACAACATGTTCTACAGCCTTTCCAACAGCACTTTAGTGCAGTTAGACGGCGCTTCATACGATGAATTCCAATTAGAATTAATTCGCAGGTTAGGAATTAATGCCCCAATGGACGAAAACGAATACAAGCAGTTGGACCTTGAAAACCGTAACGATCTGGTTTTTACGTCGATGAAAGAACAATATGCGCGCAAAAATGAAAAAGTTTCTCAACGGGCATTCCCACAAATAAAACATGTTTATGAAACGATGTCTGATCGATACAAAAACATGGTAATTCCCTTGTCGGATGGCAGAAAAGAAGTGCAAATCATTGTAAACCTGCAAGAAGCTTACGAAAGCGAAGGGAAGAACATTAGCAGACAATTTGAAAAACACGTAATTCTTGGTATCATTGACAACGAATGGAAAGAACACTTACGAGAGATGGATGATCTTCGTAGTGCCGTTAATAACGCCACCTATGAGCAAAAAGACCCTCTTCTCATATACAAACTGGAGGCCTATGATATGTTTGAACTCCTGCTAGGTCGAATCAATGAATCTTCGGTAGAACTCCTGATGAACTTGGACTTTGAATATGAAACAGTAGCCAAAAGCACGAACAACGAAGCCGTTCAAAACAACTATGGAAAAAGCAGAACCAATGTGTCTTCCTCCGCACAAAATCCAAACCGTTTCGAAGGGAGCCAAGGCTACCAAGAAGCGATTCAGAACAGCATGCCCGAACCTGTAAAACGCGAACCTGTGGTTGTTGATGCTAAAATTAACCGGAACGAACCATGCCCATGTGGAAGCGGTAAAAAATACAAGCAATGTCATGGAAAATAGCCATTGTAGGCACGGGAAACCTAGGCCATTTTTGGACCAATTACCTTCGTGAATTTCCATCGGTATCCCTCCGTGCCTTAGGCTCAACGCCAGAGAAAACCAAGGTCTTTTGTGATGCATTTGACCTATCGCCCTATGATCCCATGGCTTCGTGGTCGCCTGATTTGGCTTTGTTGTGTTTAAAAGACGATCAAATTGCTCCCTTCTTGTCGGAACACGCTCCTAAAATTCCAATGTTTTTACATGGCGGAAGCCTTTCGCTTCGCGATTTTTCTAATCCTAACGTCGGCATAATCTACCCCCTTCAAAGCATACATTGCGATACCCCTTCAGATATAGAAACCATCCCACTGCTTTGCGAATTTACCCCCACCATTGAAACCATTGCCCGTCAATTTTTACGCGATTTCAAGCTTACCTTTCACGAAGTTTCTGAAGCGCAGCGGCATACCGCGCATGTAAGCGCGGTCTTTATCAATAATTTCGGATATTTCCTTATGAAGGAAGGCCTCGAACTGGCAGAAAAACAGCAATTAGAGGCAACTATTTTTAAACCTTTAATTGAAAAAACTATTTCTAATATTCTGAAAAATATAGATTTACAAACTGGTCCTGCAAAGAGAGGTGACCATGAAATAATTCAAAAACACCTTGCCCTGCTCCCAGAGCCACAAAAAAAAATCTATGAGGTGCTATCGAATTCCATTCAACTTAAATATAAAAAATGAATTACAAGGTTTTATTAAATCACGTGAATCATTTCATTTTTGACGTAGATGGGGTATTTACGGATGGTTCAGTTTCTATTTTTCGAGACGAATTGGTGCGAACTTTCAATGCGCGAGACTGTTACGCCATTCAATATGCCGCAAAGCTAGGCTTTGGCATAAGCATAATTACCGGGGGCGATTCGGAATCCGTTAAAGCCACCTTTTTGTCCTTAGGTGTTCAAGAAGTGTATTTAAAATCACACGATAAGCTTCGCGTATTTAACGAACAGCTAGCACCCAAAGGAATGTTAGCCGATCAAGCGTTATACATGGGGGATGATATTCCTGATATTCCTCTATTAAAACACGTATTAGTTCCATGCTGTCCACAAGACGCATCGGTCGATGTGAAGTCGGTATGTCAATACGTCTCCCCTTTCCATGGTGGAAAAGGTTGCGTTCGTGATGTCATAGAACAAACCCTTCGGTGTCAAGGTAAATGGTTATTGCCGGAAGCCTTTCAATGGTGAAAGCGTTGAATTAACAAGTTTCTTCGTTTAGCCATTCGATTAGACGCGTGGCCGTACCCTTTCCATAGGTTTTTGATTTATATTGCGAGACCCATCGAATTCCTTGGATGGAATTGGTCAGTAAAACTTCATCCGCAGAAAGCAGATTCTGTGGTAAAATAGGGCATTCATAAACCCGAATTCCATGCGTAACTGCCAGGTTTATCAAATGCATTCTCATGGTGCCCGCGATACACCCCTCCCCCATGCCTGGCGTGTATAGTACCCCATTGCTTACAATAAAAAGATTGGAATTGGTTGATTCAATCAGATTTCCTTTTTCATTTTGCAATAACAGATCATCTACCCGCAGGGATTCAGCATGTAAACTAGCCATCACTTTAAATAAGGCATTTTTAGTCTTGTAGGGCGAAAGCGGGTTTTTTGTTAAAACCATTTCTTTATAAATATCAATTTCCAACCCTCGCTCATTTAAGGCAAAGTCATCGTGGTCTATCGAATTTACTTCAATGAAAAACTGAGCATAATTATGCAGCGGTTTATAGGTACCGCCATTGGCCCGGTCTAAACTCAACTTACAACGCCCCCCTTCCAATACGCGATTCTTGGCGATTAACGCTTCGATTTGCGATTGGAAAAATTCTTGGGTAAGCGAAGAATCTACCTTCATTTTGATGGCTTCAGCCCCTTTCATTAATCGCTCATAATGGCCCTTAAAATGAACGATTTTACCCTGCTTGATTCGAATCGTTTCAAACACCCCATCACCAAAACTAAAAGCTCTACTGGAACTCAAGAGGTGTGGCGTATCTGCCAACATTAATTCACCGTTGTTATTTACAAACGTCATGGGTTAAGCTGAAACAATGATAAAAATTCATAAGCCTTATCCGGATCTAAATATACAATGTACAATACTCCAAAAAGCGCTCCGCTAAGATGGCTATCGTTAGCAATATTCGAGGACACACGCCTCATAGCATAGTACTCCAAGGCCAAATACAGGGGGCCAAAAACAAAGGCGGGAATTGGAAATGGAATAAACATTAAGTACAATTGCATTTGTGGATTCCACATGATACTCGCAAAAACTACAGCAGAAACGGCTCCCGAAGCTCCTAGCGAAGCATAATGCTGTTGGTGCTTATGTCGCGCATAGGGCCAAAGGGTTGAAGCTAGTGCCCCCAAGAAATAAAGCCATAAAAAAGGACCTGGGCCAATACCTTTTTCACTGGCCAGAAATTCCCCCATGGCCAAGAGTGATAACATATTAAATAACAAATGGGTCCAATCTGCATGGATAAAAACATGACTAATGATTCCCGAAAGCCTTCGACCTTGGTTAATTTCGTACGGAACAAATAACCAACGATCCCTCCACGCCAAATGATTAAAACCGTAATAGCTGAGGATTACAGTTGCGATCACAATGAACCAAACTACGGATAACTCCATAAATAATTAAGGTTTTATTCACCTAAAATTAGGTATATTCGCGGTATAACACGAACCTTAATTCGTTTTTAATTCATATATAGACTCCCCTATGATTATTTCACCCTCCTTGCTTGCTTCTGATTTTGGAAATCTTCAAAACGAAGTTGAAATGCTTAATCGTTCTGAAGCGGAATGGATTCATATTTACGTTATGGATGGCGTCTTCGTTCCAAATATTTCCTTTGGTTTTCCCGTGTTGGAAGCGGTTAGAAAACATACCGAAAAAGTACTTGACGTACACCTCATGATTCAAGACGCATCGCCCTACATAGCGGCATTTAAAAAAGCAGGCGCAGATTGGTTAACCGTCCATTACGAAGCATGTACTCACTTGCATCGCACGCTCAACATGATTCGTGAGTCAGGCATGAAGGCAGGCGTGGCACTGAACCCGCATACTCCCGTTTCGGTTTTAACCCCTATCGTAATGGAGCTGGATTTAGTACTCATCATGTCTGTAAACCCGGGATTTGGAGGACAAAAATTTATTCCCAACGCGGTCAATCGCGTACGTGAGGTCGCCCAGTTGAGGGCAAACCACAACGCTTCCTTCTTAATTGAAGTAGACGGAGGAGTTACGATAGACAACGCTCACGCGCTAAAATCGGCAGGGGCAGACGCCTTAGTTGCAGGAAGTTTTATTTTTAATTCAGAAAATCCTATTCAGACCATTCAACAGATGAAAAACAGTTGACGCGTAACCTTAGTTAATCCCATTCGTTCAGTGACCATGCGCTTTCTATATTGCCTTTTGATTTTGTTCCCCTTGACCCTGCTTAGTCAGGCGCTTCCAGGGGATGTCGACAGCTTAAAAAGTACGTTAGCCACCCTTAGAGCGGCTAAAACAGACCGTAGCATGAACGCTCTAAACCAGCAATTTAAACAACAAATGGAAGCTTTCCTGATAAAAGAGGGAGCTTTTGATATGTCCCTTAGCCCTTTAACGACGGTGGTCGACTTGAGAAGCAGTGATAATAGGGTACGAATTATTCACTGGAATTTAGAGTATACCGATTTTACCTATAGCTACAGTGGATTTATATTACACAAAGACGAAGATGAGCAAATACGGCTTATAGCGCTTACCGATGCTACGGATCCTTATACGCCTATACCAGAAAACGTGGTAGACGCCAAATCGTGGTATGGCGCTTTGTACTACACCATCATTAACACAGAATATCAAAACGAAGTCAAATATGTTCTTCTCGGATGGGATGGCGCATCGAGTTCGAACAACTATAAAGTCATCGACGTATTGAGCCTGAGCGGAGGCACAGCAAAGTTTGGCTGCCCCTTGTTTCTCAATAAGAAAAAAATGATGAAACGCGTAGTTTTTGAATATGCCGATAAATCCCCTATGTCCTTAAAAATGGACTACAAACGAAAACGAATAGTCTTTGATCACCTATCGCCGGAATCGGCAGGGCTAGAAGGAATGAACTCGTATTATGTTCCTGATTTTTCCTACGATGCCTATGTTTGGGACGACGATAAATTTGTGCTTCACGAGGACGTAATTGCCGTAAGTGATAAAGCTAGCGTAAGCCAAAGCACCATATATACCCTGGACCCCAAAACAGGAAAAGCTAGAAAAAAAACGTATAAAATTAAATGGATCAATCCGTCTGATGGCAACGAGCAAGATGGATTTGCGCACGTGGCTCGCACCCCTGAGACCGTAACGCAAAACAACCCTATACAAGAAGAATTACCCCCAGAACCGAAGAAAAAATGGTGGGATAGACGCGATCCAAATAACTTAAGCGTGACCACCGGAAAATATTACGGAAAAAACAGAAGAAAACCTCCGGTACCATGATCCCTTTAGGAAAAACGATACCCCTAACCCTCAGTCGCTTTACGAAACAAGGAGCTTACCTCATTAGCACGGAGGGCGAAGAAGTGTTGTTACCCCAAAAATACCTAGCCCCCTCATGGTCAGAAGGTATGGAAATTCAAGTGTACGTAGTAAAAGATTCCCTTGATCGGCGCGTGGCTTTGACCCAGCCCCCTAACCTTTCGTTGAACGAATTCGCCGTATTACCCATCGTGGAAATTAACCCAATGGGTGCCTTTGCCGATTGGGGAATTGATCGTGATTTATTCATCCCGTTTGCGGAACAGCGAAGCGAAGTTGAAATCGGAAAACATTACCCCATAAGCCTGAAATACGATGAATTAACCGATCGGCTCTATGGAACCATGAAAACTAACAAACATGTAACGGAAGCCCCCGAGAGCATTACGGGATCTAACCTTCCTTTTTTGGTTACCGAAAACCATACCCTAGGTTGGAAAGGCATCGTTGATAACCAATACTCGGGTATGCTATACGCCAGTGAATGTAGTCTAACCCTTTCCATTGGGGATGTAATTAATACCTTCGTGTCGTTGGTTCGTCCCGACGGAAAAGTAGACGTCAAACTCAGTCCGGAAGGTTTTAAAAAATATGACGATGCTGCGGACCAACTTTGGAATATCCTCCAAAACCAAAAATTTCTATACCTGCACGACAAGTCTCCTGCAGATGAAATTTATAAAGCACTTAGCATGAGCAAAAAAACCTTTAAACAAGCCGTCGGAAAATTATACAAAGAGAAAAAAATTGCTTTGTTTAAAGATAAAATAGCCCGAATTGATGCCTAAGGAAGAATTCACTTCTTTTTTACATCCCTTTGTTGATCCCCCAAGCGTACCCCCACCCTCAACGTTTGACTATCCCCACCAGTACGAAGCCAACCCTTGGGCAGTTCAAGCAGCATCTTCGCTTCAGTCCAAGATACCAAGAGCATTTAACCATGATTTCAATGCCATGGGAAAAATGTTTGGGGTCTTGGTGGTCGATACCTCCGATGGGCCAAGGTTCCTCGCAGGATTTTCAGGAAAAATAGGTGACGCGACCCAAATTCATGGTTTTGTTCCGCCAATCTTTGACACCTTAACATGGGATGGTTTATTTAAAAAAGGCGAAGCGGCCTTAAACACCCTTACCCAACGTATTCATAACAAGGAAATAGATCCCCTTTACCTTGAGTTGAAACAGAAGAAAAAACACGTCATCGATCAACAGACCGCAGAAATTTTAGCCTTAAAATCAGGCATTCAAAAACATAAAAGCGAACGGGCATTACTTCGGAAAAACCAGCGCCTTTCACCCCAAGACCTAAAATCTTTAGCCATGCAGAGCATGGAGGAACAACGAAAATTAAAAACCCTAAAACGAACCTTTTCCAACGCCATCGCATCCATTGAAAGCGCCTTGCAAAAGTATGTTTCGGAAATCAACCATCTTAAATGGATGCGGGCAACACAATCCACCATGCTTCAAAATGAATTGTTTGAACACTATATTTTACACAATTTTCAAAAGGAAAAGGACAATGTGCTCTCCCTTTTTGAAAAATTATCCCAACAAATTCCACCAGCAGGCACCGGAGAATGTGCTTTACCGAAACTGCTCCATTTTGCAGCTACCCATGGATTGAAACCAATATGCTTCGCTGAATTTTGGTGGGGGGCTTCTCCCGTGGGCGAAGTCAGAAAACACGGGCATTTCTATCCCGCATGTAGGGCCAAATGCGAACCTTTACTCGAATTTTTACTCCGAGGAATTCCCAAAAAGGTAAATCCCATCCTCGAAACTACCATAAAAACACCGTTATCCATCGTTTTTGAAGACGACCAAATCCTGGTCATAGACAAGCCCAGCGGATTGCTTTCTGTCCCCGGAAGAACCGCCTTGGACTCGGCGGAGGATCGCTTGAAACTCATGATGCCAACCGAACGCTTTATAAAAGCAGCCCATCGGTTGGATATGGGAACTTCTGGGTTGATGGTTTTCGCTAAAAATGAAATAGCCCTGTCGCGGTTGCAAAGTCAATTTGAAAAACAAAAGGTAAAAAAAACGTATACCGCGCTTTTAGCCGGAACCCTTGCGATTCGCGATGGAGAAATTTCCTTACCCCTCAGGCTCAACCTAGACCATCGCCCACACCAAATGGTTTGTTTTGATCACGGAAAAAAAGCACTTACGCACTACAAGGTGCTGTCCATCTCCGAGCAACAAACACGCATAAATTTCTTTCCAAAAACCGGTCGGACACACCAATTACGGGTTCATTCCGCACACCCCCTAGGACTTAATTGTTCAATCGTTGGGGATGAATTATACGGCACCAAAAAGGATCGATTATACCTCCACGCTTCCCAGCTCACCTTTCAACACCCGGCTTCTGGCGCGTTAATGAATTTTACATCCGAAGTGCCATTTTAAGGCCTGTGATTAACATGAAACATGAATTTTTCTAGGGAAAACCTTACATTTACCGCTAGGATGCGTGCCTTTTTTCTACTCCTCGTTGTTCCCTTAGTTTTTTCCAGCTGTCGAATCATCAAAGATCAAGCGGATAACTTGAATGCATTAAGCCAGTGCTCTTTCCAATTGGTGGAAGTGGAAAAACGCGTATCGTTTACAGAAAAAACCAATAACCTTTGGAATTATGTCATCACGCTCCATTTTGCAGGATTGAACCCCAATGAAAGGGATGTGTTGATAGGTGAATACCATTTAGACCTTTATGTAAATGACCGCCTGCTTAGTAAAATAACCAATACAACGCCTTTGGTCCTAGCAGCGAATGGAACCACCCCCTTCACCCTAAAAACCATCGTCTCTCCTTCTGGCGCCTTTTCCTTGTTTTGGAAAAAACTTCGCAACAAACGGATTGAATATCGGGTCACAGGCACCTTCTACCTAAGGCTGGGGATGATTAGACTCCCTTTTTCCATCAATCTACTGCGCATGGTAGACAACCCAAACGAATAAACACAATGCAACCTAAAATTCACGTTAAAAAAGCATCACGATATGCCGGCATAAAGAAAGAACTTAGCCTGACGCATTATGAGATTGCTCCCTTATGGGCCTCTTTTATGAAATTAAATGCATCATACCGATGGCCTAATGCCAGTGACTTTTTTGCGATAACATCCTACCCTAGTGGGTATTTTGACACCTATAATCCAAATACCCATTTCCATAAAACCGTGGGAATTGAAGTAGATGAAATCTTTGTATGTCCGGAAGAAATGACCCTTTTGACCATACCAGAAACACACTATGCGGTTATTGACCGGATTAACTCCCCAGGGTTATTACCTCGTATAATTCAAGAATTTTTAACCCAGTGGCTGCCTAGTTCTCCTTATGCATTATTGGACCAACCGCATATTGAGGTCATTGATCGTTCGCACTATTTTTTAACCAATGAAATGCACGAACAATATTGGTTTCC
>JBJTWF010000153.1:0-4410 GCA_046081565.1 Flavobacteriales bacterium
GCCGAAGGACCTGATTTTCGCAAGGGCGCTACCGTAAACCAACCCTATTCCCTGGTGGATCTTCACGCCACGTGTAAGGAATTACTTCACCTCCTAGAGGCACAAAGTACCGGTAAGGTAATCCAAGAACTATTTAAATAACGGAGGCTTAAGGGTGTTTGAGCTTAGTTAGCGCTATATGAAATCCTTGACTAACGCTAGTGATGAAGATTATACTTTGTCTTGAATATAAATAACGGAAGTAACATAACCATTGATTACATCTACTTTAAAGTCAATAAAATTTTTTGTAGCCTTCCCAAAACTTGTTTCGTTAATAAAATGGATTTTAAATTCGATTAAATAATCGCTTTTTTTATTTTCCTCATCATAAAAATCAAAAAAATCAATTATTTTAACAAGTTCCACCTTTACGTTGTCCTTGTTTTTGAGTTCAGTAAATGCTTGATTTAAATATACATCGTCAACTTTTTGATTGGGATCGTTATCCATTTCAACTAAATGTTTGTTTATTAGGTCAAAGTATTGGAACCGGTTCGTCGGAGGCCTAGATTCCCACAAATATTTTGCGAGCTCCTCAACATCCTTAGCAGATACTGAACCACTTAATTTGGTGTTGACAAGTTTCTTAACTTCCTCAACTTTTAATAAATTAATGCGGTCTTCTTCATTACGCTGAGCTGTAACGGAAAATGACAAAAAAGCTAAGAGGTATGCTAATGTTTTCATTCTGAATTTTCAATTGTGTTGCTTTACAATCAATTGGAAAAATTCAAATCGTTACATCGGTTTAACGTAGCTTATCGTACAAAGACCCCACCCTTACGGTTTCACAAACCGAACCACGCCTTGGGCTCCTGATGATAGGTTGTAATGTAGAAAATACATGCCCGCATTCCAATGAGATATCGGAATGGGAGTACTAGAAACCTGACTCACCCGTTGCTCGGTCATTTTCGTTCCGTTCAACGCGTACACGGTTAACGTACCTTTTTGGGTAGGTAAAAGCTGCACCGAAGCACAACCATCCTGTATGCAAATGCTAGGTACCCACTCCTTGTCTTCCACCGCCAATTGAGCCGTATAAAATTGATCAATGACCAAAAGGGTATTGAAATTCGTGTTCTTTTGCGGGCAATGGATGGACAAGCTCGCCGTGTATGCCTGGGCTAAGGGGGGAAACAATGCATAACCTAGGGTATAGGTAGCCATCAGGTTCGCAGGAACCATGGTATCATATACCTGCCACGTTACATAAAGGCTATCCATGGTGTTTGGATTGCCTCCGGGAAGGTACTGTGAACCCGAAATAAACGCAGAACCTACCGCATTGTAATCTATGCTGCAATCGATTACTTGCTGCACGCCCAAGGAATCTATGACGTTCGGAATGTTATTGTTATTGATGAGTAAAACGGTATCTTGACCGGGATTTACCGTTGCTGAAACGGCAATGCTATCGCATGTTTGACATCCTTTGGCATCCGTAACACAGCAATAGTACATCCCTACCCCTAAGCCGGTAATCGTGCTGGTAGTGGCCCCGTTGCTCCACGTAAAGGCATAGGGCGAGGTCCCGCCGATCCCTACAATGGTCGCGGATCCGTCCATCGCCGTTGGAGAACTTGCCGCAGTTGAGGATACTACCGCCTGTAGACCGTTGCAAGGATTCCCTGAAATGATAAAGGTAACGCTCACCGAATCAATAAACGTCGTGTAATATACCCCGTAGGTTCCTGCACACAAGTTGGATACGCTCGTAACGCCTTGCGCCAAGATGGCGCCGTTACCACTGTACCAAACAATGGAATTGGTAATGGCGTTGTTGGGGTTAGTGATGTAGGCGGAGCCGTCACATGCATTTGGACTCGATGCATCGATTACGGTAATCGGTGATGCGGGTTGTGCCCAAGCCGAAGAGAAAAGGAAAATAGAACAAAAAAGCACCAGGTAGGAAAGGTTTTTCATCGCTTAAAGTTTTTAGTAAAGGTAGGGAATTAAATCCGCTTGGTAAGCATACCGTTCCAGATCCTTGAAAACCCATACCACGGTTTTTTCCTATGCAGGAACTTCGTATCTATGAAGTGATTTCTCCATAAAGATCGAAGGCATCGGCCTCTGTGATGGTAACGTTGGCAAAATGCCCCGAAGGAATATACGTATCAGCGTTTTTGTGCACCCGAACTTCATTGTCTACTTCCGGAGAATCGAATTCTGTACGCCCAACAAAATAGTCGCCCTCCACCCGATCAAACATGGTTTTAAAGGATTTGCCAATTTTCTGTTGGTTCAAGGTATAGCTAATACCTGATTGTAAAGCCATGACGGCGTCCGCACGTTGAATTTTAACCGCCTCGGGAACATTATCTTCCATCGTAAACGCATGGGTATTCTCTTCGTGTGAGTAGGTAAAAATCCCAAGACGATCGAAGCGGCTTCTTTCTACAAAACCTAACATTTCTTCAAAATCCGCCTCTGTCTCTCCAGGAAAACCAGAGATAAGGGTGGTTCGCAATGCGATTCCTGGAACTTTTTGACGAATAGCATCAATTAAATCCTCTGTTTTTTCACTGGTAATGCCTCGACGCATAGCCTGTAGCATTGTAGTTGAACCGTGTTGTAAGGGGATATCTAGGTAATTACAAACGTTGCTTCTCTCCCGCATAACCTCCAACACATCCATGGGAAAACCTGCAGGAAAGGCATAATGCATACGAATCCATTCGATACCTTCTACATCAGAAAGGCGGCTAACCAATGCTGCTAGATTTCGTTTATTATAAAGATCGAGCCCGTAATAGGTTAAATCCTGGGCAATTAATAACAGCTCTTTAACCCCTTGTTTGGCCAGTGAGGTGGCATGGCTTACCAATTGTTCGATAGGTGTTGAAACGTGCTTTCCGCGCATGAGGGGAATGGCGCAGAACGAACAAGGCCGATCACATCCCTCGGCAATTTTAAAATATGCGTAATGGTTCGGGGTAGTCAATAAGCGTTCTCCCACCAATTCATGCTTATAATCTGCCTTCAAAGTTTTCAATAACCGGGGAAGCTCACGCGTACCAAAATAGGCATCTACCTCTGGGATTTCTTGTTCTAAATCCGCGCGATAGCGTTCGGATAAGCAACCGGTAACAAAGACTTTATCCACCCAACCGCTTTTCTTAGCATCTACATATTGCAATATCGTATCGATAGATTCCTGTTTTGCATTTTCGATAAAACCACAGGTATTTATGATTACGATTTCGGACTCTTCCGAACGTTCGTGACCTACATCAAAGGCATTTGCTTTGAGTTGAGCCATCATAACTTCTGAATCAAACGTATTTTTAGAACATCCTAAGGTAACGACATTAATTTTGTTCTTACGAATGGTCTTTGTTTTCATTATTGAGTGCAAAAATAGAGATTCCATAAGAAACCAAATCATGAATTCAAGGTTATTTGTACTTTTGAACCTACTTCCTTGTTATATGACTATAACCGAATTATATCGCTGTTTTACCGATGCTGAATTTCAGTACAATCGTTTTTTAAAGACGAAAGACTTCAACAAAGCCAATTTGGAGCGTTATGACGAACTCATTGAATCCATTCGTAATCAGGCTTACAAAATGGACCTCAGTCCGGGAATAAACGAGGAGGTCCATGCGTTGGGTAGAATCGAGATCGATTTCGCACCCAAGGTATCCTTTTTTGTAAAGGTTCTTAGTGTCCTAAGTTTTGGTTGGTATAAACGATCTTTCATTAAGAAGCGGACACGAGTATATTTTGTATCCGCAATTCACCAACGACACCTGCTCGTGCAAACCATTCAAAACCACTTAAACGAGGAGTAAGCCCTTTACCTCATCTTGATGGGTACGATCCTACGGTTTAATTACTTTACGTACGAAATACATTCCGTTGTCCCCTTCGAACTGCAGGAGGTACAAGCCCGGCCCCCATCCGGAGGTATTGAAGGTATTATGTCCTTCAGGCAACGTGAGGGTTTGGATTACTCGTCCCTTCGCATCCCAAAGGGTAAGGCGAGCAGCAATAGGTAAAATCACCGATAATTGATCGTTGAACGGGTTAGGATAAACCGTAACCGAGCTTTCCGTTTCGTTCAGTCCAGAAAAACAATTGTTCATGGCATCAAACGTAGGGCTGGCATAGTCAAAAAGCACACCGCTCTCCGGACATCGCGCGTAGGCTTGATCCGTTGCCAACGCAGGTACATTTACCTGATCCAGTATATTAAATCCATTGGAAAGGGAAAGAAAATCGCCAGAGGCACCCAGTTTAAAATTCGTATGCAATCCCGTGGTTTGTAGGGTATCGTTATCCGCCCACACGATAAGATAAGCATTGGGTAAAATAACGGTATTCGCAGGAATAAGCCATTGCATAGGGTTGTTAACGTTA
>JBJTWF010000154.1:0-4254 GCA_046081565.1 Flavobacteriales bacterium
TCCCAATTCGGTTTGCAGTTCGTACAATGCGGATTCGGCTTGATCCAAAAGGATAAGTTTTTTAGGGGCTAGTTTCACCATTTCCTTAACGAGTCCTGCGCCAATAGATCCTGCCGCCCCGGTTACCAAAATCGTATTCTCTTGAACCCAATTGGATAAGGCTGTTTGATTCAATTGAATGCTTTCCCTTCCCAGTAAATCGTCGATGGGAATTTTACCAATTTTTTTGGTTGTTAAGGAGCCGTTTACCCAGGTGGAAGGATTTTGAACCCGTTGCGCCTTGATGTTGTTTTCGAGGCAAAGATCCAATAAGCTTTTGAGCGATTCCTTTTTTGGGTTGGCAATGGCTACAATAACGCGCTGAATATCGTTTTGAAGTATGATTTCGTTTAGCTGATGGAAAGGAAAAACTCGGGTTCCATTGATTCTATTACCCACTAATTTTGGGTTTTCATCTATGAAACCAATTATCTTCTGGTGAATTTTTGTGTCGTTTTCAATGGTATTTTTGGCAATAATCCCCATGGTTCCTGCACCAAAAATGAGCACTTGTTCCGGTTCTATTTTGGTGCGGTTAGATTCGAAATAAAGCAGCTTGAGGGTGAATCGGCTTCCAACCAAAAAGAAAATGCTTATAATGAATTCAAGGAGGATTATTGAGCTGGGAAAAAGGTAAGTCGTGTTCAATAACGTGGCGCGATAGATGCTTATTCCTATAAAAATGCCTGTGCAACTCAAGGCGGCATTTAAAATTCGCTTGGTATCTTGGGCGGAGGTATGCCTTATCAGACCTTTATGGATGCTGAATAATTGAAAAACAGTTAATTTAATAACAAGGTAAAGCAGTACCGATTTCCAATTTTTGTCCCATTCGCTTTTGAAGGATGATAGGTTGGTATTTAAGTCAAAACGAATGAGATAGGACAGGCCTAACGCAAACATGGAAAGGATTAAGTCCCCGATGATGATTACCCAGCGAGGGGTAGCACTATTCAAAATTCGCATGGTCAAAGATAAAAAAAAAAGACCGCACGTTGGCGGCCTTAATCTTTGGGATGACTTGAAATTAATGGAGTCTTACGACATTAATTTTAAAGTCACTTAATATTTCTTTGATGTATCCTTCTTTCATGGATTCGAACACAGCAAGGTATGGATTACCATCGCTGTAACAACTTCCCGCTTTCGTTTCGTTGGCATTGAGTTCAAAAACAAAGGTATATTCTTCGTTTTCACAGGTACGGCATTGACCATCATAAAACATGTCTTCACGAATTTTTAAGGACACGGGGCTAGCGTTTTGGTTGGAAACGGTAAGCAGTTTGTAGTTCATTTTTTCATTTCTTTGTACATTGAAACATTCTACGAGTTGAGAAGAAATGCTTACTCCTCCTTCGTTGTACAAGGAAACTGGACTGCCTATTTTAGTAGCATTTATTTGCTGAGCAAAAGCGAAGGAAGAAATAGAAAGGGGTAGAAGAGCGGATAAAATGAATCGTAGCATAGTTTAAATTTAGGTTTTTAACTCGAACAAGACGCACGTAAGTCGCGAAGTGTTGCTTTGAACGCCTAAAATTATTGAATATTTTTAATTGGTGCAACATGCTGGAAATTGAAAGGAAGTTTTTAATCAAAGATAGATCGCTTCTTGATCCGTTATTAGGGCAAGGGGTCTTTATCCGACAAGGGTACTTGTTCGATGCGTTGGACCAATCGTTGCGGGTCAGAATAAAATCCAAAAAAGCCTTTCTTACCCTGAAGTTTGGTTCGAGCGCCCTCATTCGAGAGGAATTTGAGTATGAAATTCCTTTGGAAGATGCGGAGCAATTATGGTTGAGGTGTACCAAAAAACTGTCAAAAACCCGATATGTGCTCCCGATCTTGGGGGATATCTGGGAGGTTGATGTTTTTCACGACCGGCATGAAGGATTAATTCTTGCCGAAATAGAACTCACTGACCTAGAACAAGGATTTCACCGTCCTCCGTGGTTAGGTTTGGAGGTCACTAACGATTCCAGATACCTCAACGTGAACTTGGCCTACTAACGTTTTTGGGTACTATCGAAAACGACATCACCCAATTGATAAGAAAAATAGGTTTTAAATTGTTCAAAGGATTCTAACGCCAAAACGTTTCGCTCAGGTTCGATGAAAAGACTTGATTCCGCCGCCGAGATGCGTTGATAATTTGATGAAACCCATTCTTCTTCATCCCAACAATCTTCATTGATTAAATACAAACTGGGCGAATGAAAGGATTTGAGCTCATCCAAGGAATCGAGGTGAAGGGAAAGATATTTCCAAAACGGTTCTTTCGGCGAAATAAGCACGTAAGCTTTATCTAAGAGGTTCATCTTCGGGTTTATATGGGGTGAATTTTCCATGCTCGTCTTTAACAAACCAAACGCACGGTTTTTTAGGGGTTTGATATATTTCCATCCGCGTAGTATCTTTTGGGGAACTTACTTTTTGGTACATTTCCCATTTGGCTTTGTCAATTTTAGTGGAAGATTCAACGGCAATGATTGAGGAGGAATTAACGAGTACCAATACATATTGATGGCTGAGGACTATGGATTCAAACGGCCTAAAACTCAAACGGTCCTCACCGTAGTTATCAATCCAATTATAGAAGGCATTGCTTCGGGTTATGCTGTCTTTGAAATCCCATTTACGTAATTCAATGACCTTCTTTTTTTGGTACAAGCGCCAATATGTCCAATGTTTTTTTTCTTTACTGCTACTATTTTTCTTTCGATTTATTTCGGTGAATCGATTTAAAAAATGAAGGTCGTCCACTACCACTAGGGAATCAAAATGCATCTTAAGACTATCGTGTTCAAAGATCTTTAGTTCGCTTTGAGTCGTATCTCCAAGGCTATCCTTGAGGATGGGTATTAATGCTGGTTTTGGTCTAATGGTTTCAAAGTCTACCGGTTTTCCGGTAACGGGCTTTGGCTTAGCATCGCACGCGAAAAAAATTAAAAAAAGTCCAAAGGGGAGGGAGGGGTAGCGAAATAACCGTTGGATCATGCGCAATTTTACAGATAAAATAGCAAATAAAGGGTTTGTTTTAGTTAAATTTGTAAAAATTAGCATTATGAAATACGCGGCGATTATTTGTCTTTTGTGCACTTTGTTCTCCTGTGCAGTGCAAGAACCTTACACCAATAAAATTCGTGATGAATTTGCATTGGACAGCGAAGAAAAACTTTCTAAGGTTCAGTTCTTTTTGTCTAGCACCATTGTTTTAGATGAAGAAATTAAAAATGAAAATTCTACCACGACCAACAATGGGGTTTTGATTAATAGTTCTAATTCTCAAAAGGAAACGGTTATTATCCAAGCAGGAACCAAGGGGATTTTTGATTCCTACGGTCCGAAAGGAGAGGTGCTGGTTCGATTTGAAACAGGGGAGGGGAGGCTTTTAAAATTTTCTTCAGGAAACGAGGCCAATCGACGGTATTATTTTGATGTTGATTGGAATCAATCGGGTGGGCCAAAAGTCCAGTATGGAGGTAGAACGTTTAAAGTAGATGTGATGCGTGGGAGCCCACGGTCAGCGTATTTAAAAATTGCGCGTAAAAAATTGGAGAAAATTAAACGAAAAGACCGATTTGTTCGCGGTATGAAAGTTTAACCTTATCCAAAGACTCGCTTAACTTTTTAATTCATGAAATATATTTCATTAACTGCACTCGTGCTTAGTGCCATGTGGAGTGTTGCCCAAAAAACCAAACCAACGGTTACGGAAACGCCTCGTTTATTTGACGCCTCTACCGTAAATGCCATTAAATTTCGGTCCATTGGACCTGCACTTACTTCGGGAAGGGTCTCTGATTTAGCCATTCATCCAGAAAACAAGGACATGTGGTATGTAGCGGCGGCAAGCGGTGGTGCTTGGGTTACTAGTAACCATGGGACTACCTTTTCTCCCATCTTTGATGGATATGGAAGTTATTCAATCGCCTGTATACGCCTAGCGCCTTCGAATCCTAAAACGGTATGGATTGGTACAGGTGAAAATAATAACCAGCGTTCGGTTTCTTATGGCGATGGTGTTTATAAGTCCATTGATGGCGGAAAATCCTTCGTAAATATGGGGCTTAAACAATCAGAACACATCGGAAACATTGTTATCCATCCTACCAACGAGAACATCCTTTGGGTGGCTGCGTATGGTCCGCTTTGGAGTGCTGGAGGAGAGCGAGGGGTTTACAAGTCAACGGATGGAGGTAAAACGTGGACAAGAAC
>JBJTWF010000155.1:0-34195 GCA_046081565.1 Flavobacteriales bacterium
TAGTGATAAGGTCAAATGGGAATTATCATTGCCACTTGCAACGGATAAATGAGATGAGTACAATTGGAATAATAAAAAATTTAAACAATTATAAGCTAGATTAGCTAGATCACTAAGATTTTTAAAATCAAGCGCTTGAAATTCGAGTTGCCCCAAGTCAGGATTTACCCCGTTTTTTTCCAGTGTTTGATTCAAAAGCCGCATCCAATGGTCCAGTGAATCTCGGTATGCTATGTAGGCTTTCATGTGTTCCCACGGCGCCTGCTGGGGTGGCAAATTTAATCCCTACTGGACTGATTACAGGTTTGTAAACCATGATTTTACCACACAATTCACTGCAGTAAGGTTGAATGTTCCGATGCCCTGTCCATGAACGGTCTCCACACCGGCCCACGGAGCCCCGGCTACATTGGCTGTAAAGCGAGCTACCGTATTTGACGTGTTAATGCCACTTGAATCGGGATTGGGTATGATTTCCAAGGGCGGGTTGAAATCGTTTTCGAAGGTGGTCCATTGCCACGAGGCGCCAAAACCCGCAGGTTCGTAATCAATCGGACCAAGTTGTGCGGTGCACAGTTGGGTTACAAAAAACGAAAGCACCAAAGCAGTTAACCGCATAATTATTTTAATAAGCATTCTCAGAATTATTAACGAACTTTGTCCTCGAAATGCTCACCCTTTTTGTCGCTACCTATATTTCCCTTTTCTCGCTTATAAATCCGTTGAGTGCGATGCCTGTTTTTATTTCACTAACCCAGGGTTTTGAGCGATCACATCTGTTTCGAACGGTAAGAAGAACCTCTTTTTATGTCTTGTTGGTGTGTATCATTTCCTTTTTTATTGGAGAGTTTATCCTTGATTTTTTTAGCATATCCATTCATGCATTAAAAATTGCTGGAGGAATTATCATTTCAAGGTCTGGATTTCAACTGTTAAATGCGCAGCATAAAGGCGATATTGAACAATCAATAACCGATGAATCCCGAAACAAGGAAGATATTTCTTTTAGCCCCCTTGCTATGCCTCTTTTGGCAGGACCAGGTTCTATGTCCTTGTTAATTAACTTAGCCATACAATATCCGAATTATCCTTCCAAGCTTGCGATTTTGGCTGCTTTAATCAGTGTTGCGGTTACCATTTACCTTATTTTTTCTTCGGCCCCTTTTATCCTTCGGTTTTTAGGTCAGAGCGGATTAAAAACGCTTTCGAAAATCATGGGGATTTTGGTCTTGTCGATAGGCATTCAAATGATTATTGCGAGTGCAAAAATGCTCTTTATGGATGGGGCTTAGACTTCTTCAAAATCATCGAACCCTTCCGGTTTTTCTTTTTGTTTCGGTTGTAATAGGTTTTGGATGCTCCGAAGCATGCGAAATGCAAGGCCCAAGATAAAAAAGAACCCTAATATTTTGAAAACCGAACCTAGGATAGGCATTTCAATAATTCCTTGTGTCTCTTCGTAAAACCAGGCCGAGGCAACGCCATCGATGGTGGAAGGAAAGGCTATGCTTGCCACCGTTAAGCCTAAGGAAACGAAAGCCACTGTCCATTCCCAATCGTTTTTCGTTTTTAATTGCTTATATAGATTGGAATACACTTGAATTTGTACCATCCTTTTTTCGGAATGGATGTTTCGGATAAGGTATAAAAAGTAAGTCCCTAGCGCAATAACTACATAAGGGTTAACATTCAAGTCGTGTCCTTCTTCTTTTAGGAAACGAAGCACTAATGCCCCAAGAAACAAGGATTGCAATAATTGAAGGAAATAACGTACCCGCGTTCTTATGGTTTCTGGCACCAAGAATACGAGAAAGAATTTCAACCAAAACCATAGAAAAGCAAAGGCCGTAAATAAAATTCCAAGGTTGAAAAGTAGGGTAATTATTTTCATGGCTATGGCAATACCTGAAATTCCATATATTCTCTCGGTGCTTTTGGTGCCGTTTGCGGATTGAAATCCAGGCGTAAAATTCTCCCTTCGGTTCTACGGTTGAGTTGGTTTAATTTTTCAAAGGTTGTGGGATCGTCCTTGAATTGTTGAATATAGTCTTCGGTCAGGGTAATTCGTTCTTTTTTATCGGCATCGAACCATGTGGCGGGTTCCGATTCACCAAGCCCTACGGGTATTATCCTTCGAGGATCAATTTTTTCTTGTTGAACGAGATAAATGTAACACGCTTTTGCTCTATTTAGCGATAAAATTTGGTTTCGTTCGGCTTCGCCACGAGCGTCCGTGTGGGAAATCAATTCGATCACCAATTGAGGATATTCTCGTAAAAGTTGTGCAACAACCTTTAGTGAGTCATAACTATTTACTTGCTGGTCGTTTATGAACGTCCATTTGTTATATTCATATTGAACATTAGGAAAACGTATCCGTTTTTGTTCTTCCGCTTCAGGTTCGTCCATGCGAAACGAGGTACTTATTTTCTGTCCAATGGAGTCAATGATAGTAAGCGTATAATCTCCTTTTCTTAGGTTTTGAATTTTTGACACAACCTGTCCATTTGACCACTGATATTTGTACGGTGGGATACCCGATAATACGCTTATTTCAATTGATCCATCCGCGTTTTGAAATCCTGAAATTTTTGTGATTTTCGACTCATATTTCAATTTGGGTGGCATGATGGACTGGGCGCACCATAGGTCGAGGTCTTTCCCTTCTCGATTACTCGACCAAGTAGCTTTATTTCCGTTTAGAGAAAAGTAAGCATCAAAATAGGGGGTGTTTATCGTTGGGCCCAGGTTTACTGGTTTCGTCCATGAAGTCCAGTTGTTTTTTCTAACGGCATAGTAAATATCCCCCTGCCCCAATCCTTTGTGACCGTCACTAGCGAAAAATAAGGTATCGTTGTTTTTGGATAAAAAGGGTGAAATTTCATACCCGGGGCTGTTAATGACTGACCCCATGTGTTCTGGCTCACTCCATCCGTCTTCGGTAAACAATGAATAATATAAATCCTCTTCCCCTTCGCTATCGCTGCCCTCGTATGAAAAAAGTATAACCTTTGCATCGAAAGAAAGATAATAGTTTGCGTATTTACCCTGAAAGGACAAGGAGGGAATTGGTATTTTCTGTTTTAAAATCCAAAGGCTATCCCCCTTCTTCTTTTCCGCGATATGGATTCCCTTTTTTGCTTCCTTTTCCCCTTGATAACAAGCGTTTAGGTATAAGAGCGTCGTACTATCCGAGGTGAAGTATTGCTCGGCTACAACGGCATTATGCCATTTATTATTCAGTGAGTATAAGGGTTTTGGGGAGCCCCACTGTCCCTTTTTTAGTTGAGAAACCCATATGTCCTGATCATAGATTCCTCCCGTGTTTTTTGTTTCGTAGGTTCTAACAAAATACAAGGTTTGTTGATCCACACTGTAAACGGGATTACTTTCATCGGCGGAAGAATTAACCATCGTACCTAACCTTTGTGGTGGTGTAAATTGATAGAGTTGAGCCTTGGCAAGGAAACCTAAAAAGAAAAGGAAAAAAGAAAGCCAACCCTTAGAAGCCATAACTCAAATAAATTTCATGACCCCCATTGCTAAAGCGATTTAGTGCATTGGTTGAAAAATCAAAAGAATATCCTATTTTAAGGTTGTCAGACACCTCCATTCCAGCCATAATTCCAGCCGATGCTTGGTGTTGATAGGTTAGTCCTCCCCAAAATATATAATTGATGGTTGCCACGGTATTAAGTTCAAAGGATAGAGGGGTTATGGCCATTTTTTTTACAATGACTAAGGGGCGGATGTCCAGCCCGCTCATAACATTAAAGGTATATCCTACCATGGTATTCCAGTGCCATTGCGCATCAAAAAAGGAAGTTTGTTGCGAGAATCCATTCGGAATTCCAGCATGTGAAAGGGCAGCAGAAAGCGTTAATTTCTTAGTGCTTAAACTTAATCCCAGGGCCGCACTGGGGGAGATGGTAGCGTAATTTTTGGATACATAGGCATCGTAAACGTCGTCTCCACCTCCATAGGGAAGTTGTTCATCAGTTACATTCAATACCATTCCTTGATTTGGGTTAAAGGCATTGTTCCTTATCCCCAACCGTATGCCTCCGCTTGCTTTCCAATGGGTACCCAAGGGAACGGAACAAGCGTAATTTCCATTGACTTCAAGGTACTTAAATGCCCCATAATTATCTGAAATCACTTGGCCTCCTGCAAAATGCTGCCAAACGATGTTTCTTTTTTTTGCCTCTGGGGTGAAATCGCGTTGAATTCTACTACCGGGATTGAATACCGTTTTTACTTTTTTTGATAGCTTGCTTTGACCAAAAAAAGCTACCGTTCGCGGTTCATATCCAAAACCAAAAAACTGCCATCTCCCCACCATGGATATGGATGCTTGTTTATTCCACGCCATGGTCGCGGGGTTGTACAAGGCAGGACTTAGGTTGATCTGTTTGTATTGAGGGAGTTGCTGGGCGTGTATACCCAACGAAATAAAACAAAGAAAAAGACATCCTACTTTTCTCATGGTTTTCTTAAAATAGATACAACTCCATTAATGGGCTCTTCGCCTCCGTCTACTGATTTTTGAATCACGTAATAATAGCTCCCAACCGGTAATGCCTCGCCTTTAAAGGTGCCGTCCCATGGATTCATTAAATAATTTCCTTGGATGGATTCATAAAGACGTTCTCCCCAACGGTTGAATATTTGAACTTGGTTCATTGGGTATTTTGCATCCAATCCAACAATTTCCCAAATGTCGTTTTCTCCATCGCCGTTTGGAGTGAACGCACTTGGAACGATAAAAGCGCAAGGCACAACTGAAATTTCAAATGCAAGGGGAGGGCTGTTGCACCCATTTACTTGTTGGATAACATAATACGTAGCGGAACTGTCATTTTGAGGATAAAAATAATTCCCGGAGGCTAACCATTGGGTAAGCCCAGGATCAGCATACCACTGTATGACACCATTTGGATTTGCATTAGTTAGGGAAATGGAGGAACTATACTCGTCTTGGCATAGTTCGGTATCCCCGGATATCATGGGGAGTAAGGGTATCACTAAACTATCTAACACTATGGTTCCTGCTAAGGTATTAGAACAAAAAGAATCTGAGATGGAGTCTAGGACATATAACCCTGGTAAGTTTCCTAAATAGAGTGGATCCATGGTGCTTTGTACCGAACTGGGAACTCCATTGAACGAATAAAAAACCGTTACGGGAGCCATGGCGTTTAAATAAAGCAAAACGGAATCGAATGCTAATTGATTGCAGTTATATCCCCCGCCCGTAAGGCTAAGTAATTGTGGTAGTGAATGCATCGTCAACGAAAAGGTGTCGGTTATCGCCGTGTTACAGTAGGTTGTGCTGTAGGTAATCGTATACGATCCAACCGTTGAACCAAGTCCGGAAATTATCCCAGAAACCGGGTTGATGTTCAAGCTTCCTGGAACCGAGAAAAAAGTCCCATTGGTGGGCAATCCCGAGGCGAGAACTGGAGAATATTCACCCCCATTTGGGCATAAATCAAGTTCATACGATAGGCCAAGATCAAAGGAATTGGTTAACACCTGAACCGTACTAGTCTGGGTACAAGAACGTAGTGTACTAAACGAGATATCATCCAAGGCAAAATCGTTCCCGATTCCTACTTGATTCAAGTTTTGTATTTCTATAGTAACCAAACTGTCTTGTCCACTATTCCATGAATAACTGTGTTGCTCCCATTGACATCCTACTCCCGCCAAGGTGTCAATACCAGCGGTAATTCCATTAAGCACTGTTTTTAAGATGGCGGGGCTTTGCGGACTTAGGATTTGACTTACATATTGAAAGGTGTAATTTTTGTTCTTTTCTACGGCAATAGTTTGCCTCCAAACGGTCACGTTGCCTGCCGTTGCTCCATCCACTACTAACATAGTACCGATGCCGTTTCCAAAGGTGTGATCAACACAAGGGGATAATGTGTTTTGCCAAAAACTTGCGTTGGTGGTAAGCCCGTAGGTTCCTTGAATACCGCTTGGATTGGAGGGGAATAGATACGTTAAATCCGAATAAAATCCTTCATTTAGCATTTCGAAATTACCATTATACACCAAATTATAATTTAAATCATTGGTGGATACGAGATAGGTGGTGGACACGCTTGGGCTTACTACAATGGTGTCTTGTACGGGGACTATCAAGGTAGGATCGGATGGCGTGGCCATCCACAAGTAATTGGTGTTCGTTCCCCCTGAAACGCTGATTGACAAAGCGCTATTGGGACAAAGCGTTGTATCTGAAGGATTGGTTAGTAAAAAATCATTGGGAAATACGGTAATATTGTTCAGGTTGCCTAATGTTCCATTGGCATCGGTAACAGATACATTGTAGGTTCCTGAACTTAAGGACTCAAAAATTCCCGAGAGGTTTGATAATGAAATACCATTACCGCTTAGGGAATAGGTGTACGGAGGTAGCCCCCCGTGAGCATAACAAATCACGGCACCACTTAGGGAATCACTGCAAGAGGGTCTTGTTGTGGAAGCTTTTATAGTCAACGGAGTTCCTATGGGAAAAAGATTAAGGTCATCCAACGCAAAATCATTGCCCAAAACCGATAGGTTTGTATTATACAATTGAATGCCAACGCAAGCCGAAGTGGCTTCAAATTGAATTTGATAAAGTGCCCATCCCGCCGAAGGGAGTGGGGCTTGAGTAGTGGCGCTGAGCACTTGAATGTTCGTGGCATTATTTAAATTCACCATAACATTGGCTTGGGTAGCATTACCCGTTACGCTGTTGGAGATCGATCGAAGCCAATACGAGAACTGATAAACCCCTCCTGGAACCAGTCCACAAACCCCATTACCAACACTTCCCGCTTGCCAAAAAGGTTGGTTTCCTCCTGTGGTTCCACCATCTACGATCAACATGTTGCCTTGTCCAGAAGTATGGTCGCTTACGCTTAAAAACGAGGCGTTGACAAGCCATGGATTTTCGGCTATGGCGATGTCCCCCGGATTGGTATTGCCAACATACGGTGGGTTTTGAAATGTATAACCTTGTCCATTGATGTTGAATCCTATTCCAACGCCACCGATCTCAAAGTCACCATTGTATATGAAATTTTGACCAAAGCCAACCAGGCTAAACAGGAAGAATGAAATGAAAAGCCGTTTTTTCACACCCTAAAAATACCATCTATCTTTAATCTCAAGCGGTTTTTTCAGGTTAAGTTTTTACGTTACTTTGTTAATAAACTAGTCCATACAGGAGCAGGGTGGATCAATATACAGTTTGCAGTGGGAAAAATCTTTCACCAGTTTACGGTGTAGTTCATGGCCGTACATGACGCCTTGCAAATCTAAAACCCGTAATTCGGGTAATGCCTTGACCTTTTCTGAGAGTGAATTAATCGCGTTGTCGTGCAAAATAAACTGTTCGAGGTGGATGAGTTGTTCGATAAGGTCCGGAACCTTTTCAATGTCATTCATTCCAAGGTTTAAGACTTTCAGGTGTGTCATTGAAAAAACAGCATGGGGGATAGCAATGAACCGATTGGCACTTAAATTTAAATGGGTTAGGGAAGTTAAAAGCGGCAACGAGTCCCCAAGAAATTGTAATTTATTTCTGGATAAATCTAAGCGCTCTAGGTTTTTACACCGATAGACTACTGATGGCACAGCACTTAGTTTCTCACGACTCAAATTCAAGACGTAAACGCTGTCCAAAGACCCTTGGGTCAAGTCGTCTAATCGGTATATTTTATCTCGCTGGGAAAGGCTATGACCGATGAACGTAATAAGGACTCCTACGAACCAATGCTTCATCTTTTTTCAATTGTTCAATTAATGCTTCAGGCCCACTAAAAACGAACTCTTCTCGTATTTTTTCTAAAAAACGTACCCTTACCTCTTCTCCGTAAATATCAGCATTAAAGTCCAGAAGATGGACTTCCAGGGTTATTTTTTCATCCTCCGTGAGGGTGGGGCGAATGCCTATGTTCATCATGCCCCATTTTAGGGTTCCTTGAAGCGCAACATCAACAAGATAAACACCCCTTCCTGGAATTAGTTTTTCCTCGTTTGATAAGGCAATATTTGCAGTAGGAAACCCTAAGGTCCTACCCTTCTGGTTGCCAAGAACAACGTTCCCTTGCAGGCTGTATGAATAGCCTAAGAGTCGATTAGCCGTTTGAAGGTCTCCCGCAGCTAGTGCCTTTCGGATTTTGGTGGAACTAATAATTATTTCATCTACATTTTGAGCGGGAATTTCGGTTACCTCTATGCCTTTGGGCTCTAATATTTCCTTTAACAATTCAACATTCCCTTCACGCTGGTTCCCAAACTTATGATCATATCCGAGTACAATTTCGGAAATGTTGAGCCGATCGATGAGGTAAGTTTGAATAAAAGTTGCTGCTGAAAGTTCAGAAAAGGCTTTCGTAAATGGCAAAACCAATACATAATCCAAAGGCAAGGAATTGAGGCGTTCCATTTTTTCATCCGATACGCTTAGCATGGATAGATTTTCTAAGCCCAGAGCCTTTCTAGGGTGAGGCTCAAAGGTAATCAACATGCTATCAACGCCTTTTGATTTTGCCTTTTCACACAGCGAATGGAGAATTTTTTTGTGGCCTTCGTGCACGCCATCGAAAGTACCAATGGTTACCATCGGATGGGCAAGTGGAGGCAGGGAATCGATACCGTAAATTAAATTCATTTTTATCGGTGCAAAAGTACGGATTCCTTTTAAACGAGGGGATTTTTAAAGTTTTCAAGTAACTTGCGAAAAAAAATCAGTATGCAACGCGTTAAAATGGTATTCTTTTGCTTTGTATTAAGCACTTTTCAATGGGTATTTGCGGATGAGGGAATGCTCATTCCCCTCTTGTTAAAAGCGTTTGAATCGGACATGCAGGCCCGTGGTATGAAACTTACGGCCGAGGACATCTACAGTGTCAATAAAGCCAGCTTAAAAGATGCTATTTTTCAATTTGGTGGGGGTTGTACTGCAGAATTGGTCTCAAGCCAAGGGCTCTTGTTAACAAACCATCATTGTGGGTATTCTCAAATACAGTCTCACTCGAGTTTAGAACACGACTACCTCAAAAATGGGTTTTGGGCCAAAGAAAAAAAAGATGAATTAACCAATCCTGGTCTGACGGCAACCCGTATCGTTCGCATAGAGGATGTTACCGCGTTGGTATTGCAAAACACCCAAGGAAAACAAGATCGGGCGGCCATAGCAACGAACATTGCTGCCCTTGTGAAAAAAGCCATCGAAGGGACGCATTATGAGGCAGAAGTTAAAGCTTTTGATTTTGGAAATGCCTATTATATGATGGTTAAAGAGGTGTTTAAAGACATTCGTTTTGTGGGCACCCCTCCGAACTCCATTGGGAAGTTTGGGGGAGATACCGACAACTGGGTTTGGCCTAGACATACCGGTGATTTCTCCGTATTTAGAATTTATGCTGGTCCAGATAATAAACCCGCTCCCTATGCCGCGGAAAATATTCCGTATACACCCATTCAATATTTAAATATATCCTTCAAAGACCGAAAAGAAGGCGATTTCACCATGGTGTACGGATTCCCAGGCGTTACGGAACAACATGTGGTCTCTGAATACCTCAAATTTATCATAGAAAGAGAACGCCCTGCTCGCATTGCGATGCGAGACGAAAGTTTGGCCGCCATTGATGCTGGAATGCAATCCTCTGATTTAATTCGAATTCAATATTCAGCCAAACAAGCGTCTATTGCCAACGCATGGAAAAAGTGGATTGGTCAGTTGGAAGGCTTGAAAAATTTAGACGGGGTTGCAGTCAAACAACGCGAAGAAGAAGCCTACAGAAAAATGGCGGAATCTAACCCAGATTGGAAAAAATATGCCATTGCTTTAGATTCCTTAAATCAGTACGTAAAGCATAATTCGGAAAAAGAGTTTCGCTATGCTATGGGGATTGAGTATTTTTTCTACGGTCCTGAATTTTTTAAATTGATAAAAGCTTCTGGTGATTTCTTCAATGCATGGGAGGAGAATGCCTCTGATAAATTGGTTGCCGAGAAGAAAAA
Source organism: Flavobacteriales bacterium (assembly GCA_046081565.1). GTDB lineage: Bacteria > Bacteroidota > Bacteroidia > Flavobacteriales_D > Crocinitomicaceae > UBA952. The sequence goes on from JBJTWF010000155.1 coordinate 10,030, forward strand.
GGTAATTGCCAGTGCGCGAACGTTTTTTAAAAATTATAATGGTACCGTGGATCAGGCTATCTTTAATGCCTTGACCTTACAGTATCAACGTTCAGAAAGGGTGTCAAATAAGAATTGGAACATGGTGAATGTTTCGGAACTGACAACGAATATCTATTCTAAGTCAATTTTTACCGATTCAACTCGCTTTTTTCAGTTCGTAAATACTTTCTCTAAAAAATCCCTAAAAAAACTATCAAAAGACCCGGGCAATATGTTTTACTACACCTATTTCCCGATCTTTGTGCAAGAGGTAGATAAAGCCTACAAGCAATACCAATCCAAAATAACAGGCTGGATGCAACGGTATGTTGAAGGTAAGTATGTCATGTTTCCCGATGAAAAACACTGGCCCGATGCCAATTCTACCCTTCGAATTACCTATGGTCAATTGGAAGGTTCGGCTCCAGTAGACGGCATGGCGTATACCGAACATACTACGCTCGACGGCATTGTGGCAAAAAATGCCACGGGCAATCCGGATTTTGAGCTTCTACCCCGCATGTTGGAGTTGGCAAAGGCCAAGCAATACGGCCCCTATGGCCAAGACGGTGAGCTTTGGGTTTGTTTCACCGGTTCTAATCATACCACCGGTGGAAATTCTGGCTCCCCCGTGTTAGACGAACAGGGTAATTTAATGGGTTTGAATTTTGATCGATCCTGGGAAAGTACCATGAGTGATTATTTATTTGATCCTGATCGCTGTAGAAACATCGTAGTAGATATTCGATACGTGCTTTGGGTAATGGATATTTATGCAGGAGCATCCCATTTGGTAAAAGAAATGTCGTTAGTACGTTAGGGTTTTAGCCCCCTTTTTTATGAAAATTACCCTATTAACCCTTGGCAAGACCTTGGATTTTTCCCTCAAAGCCTTGGAGGAAAAATATGAAAAAAGATTAGTTCATTATACTTCATGGGCTCGAATTGATTTACCCGAATTGAAAAACAATTCCCTTCAGGAAGCCCATCGAAAAGAAAAAGAGGGCGAACTGTTTTTGTCGAAAATAAGCGCTTCCGATGTGGTCGTGCTTTTAGATGAACGGGGGAAAGACCTGAGCTCCCTAGCGTTTGCCCAATGTATTGAAAAGCATCACCTTTCAAGTACGAAGCATCTTGTATTTTGCATTGGTGGAGCCTTTGGTTTTAGTACGGCCATGTATAACCGAGCAGATGGATTGATGGCCCTTTCAAAAATGACGTTTACACACGAAATGATTCGGCTTATTTTTCTAGAGCAATTATATAGAGCGCATACCATCCTGAAAAAAGAAAAGTATCACCACAACTAGAGTTTGGTTATATTTACCCTTGCCATGAACCCTATTCCTTTATTTTCCTTATCGGAATTTTTTATTGTCCTTTTTTATCTCTTGCTTTTATTGTTCTTCGTCAATAGAACCTTAAAAAAATACCCATTAAACCAAGGGAACACCGTGTTTTGGGGGGCGTGGGTTTTTAAAGTGTCTTTTGCGGGATTCTTTTCTGTTGTATACCTATACGTGTTGGGTGGGGGAGATATCAATGCCTATTGGGAAAGTGCCCAATCCCTTAATGCGTTGTTTAGTTCGGACCCCATTGCCTACCTTCAAGAGATATGGGAAACGAAAAGAGCCCTCGGCATTTCGTATCATTTTAATTACGAAACCCATTATCCCCCAGGTTGGATATGGAGAGAGAAGGAAGCGTGGAATGCCGCTAAATTGATATCGGTTTTTTCCATTCTAACCCTGCATAGTTTTTGGGCAACAACCTTATTGATTTCCTCTCTTGTTTTTATGCTATCCTGGCGCCTCGTTTATTTTCTAGTTCAGGTAGAAAAATTCAATGCAAGAATGGTCTTTATCGCCTTCTTATTTTTCCCGTCAGTTGCCTTTTGGTGTTCAGGTATTTCAAAAGATAGCCTGGTGTACATGCTTGTTCTTACCTTAATTTATTTGATGTTTAGGGTGTTAAAATGGAATGTAAAGCGTTCCGTTATAGAAGTTGTACTGATTCTTTTCTGTGTTTACCTTCTTTTTCAATTGCGTCATTTTTTAGCGTTTGCCATTTTAGCCCCGTTCATCATCGCGTTGGCTACGCGCTTTAGCAACCGCCTAAACCCAAGGCCCTTATTGTTGTTTTTTTTTAGAATTACACTGTACGTCTCGAGTGCTTTTTTACTCTATTATGTTTCCAACTCGGAACAAACCCAGCAATTGATTTTTGAGGCGAATGTAACGCAATCGGATTTTAGTCAAAACCCCATTTACACGGGGGCAAAATATACCATCGAAAATACGGATGGGTCGGTTTTGGGATTGCTCACTATATTTCCTCAAGCCACCTTTATCGGGCTTTACCGGCCTTTCATAACCGACAACATTGGTTTTAGTTTCCTGCTCAATGGATTGGAAAGCACCTTGCTGCTGGTTTTATCAGCCATTTTTTTGTTCAATACCCAGCTGTTAAAAACCGTTCGAAACCTTTTCAGAAATGAATTTGCCTTATTTTCACTTACCTTTATTTTAATTGTTGGGTTTATGGCAGGCTACACCTCCGTATTATTTGGTGTTCTCGTTCGCATTCGATCCATCGCCTTACCCTTTCTTCTCCTTGTGATAACGTTTCGGGCGCCGAAGGAAAACCTTGAATCTTAACCGATATGTGTGGGATTGTAGGAATTGTTACATTAAAAGCCGAACCGCAAGCTCGGGAACTCGAACGCATGACCGAGAAACTCAAACACCGCGGTCCGGACCATGGGGAAACTAAGGCTTTTGCTTTCACCAACCATTGGGTGGGAATGGGGCATCGGCGCCTTTCGGTGATTGATTTGTCGGCACAAGCCAATCAACCCATGGCTTACGAAGAGCTTACGATCGTTTTTAACGGAGAAATCTACAATTTTAAAGCGATTAGGAAAACCCTCGAAACTTTGGGACATGTTTTTAATACGTCTTCAGATACCGAGGTGCTGCTTCATGCTTTCAAAGCGTGGGGTAAGGATATGGTACATCAGTTAAATGGGATGTTTGCGCTTGCTCTTTTTGATAGAAAAAATCAACGTTTATACTTGATGAGGGATCGTTTTGGCGTAAAACCGCTTTGTTATTTTCACCATAAAGAGCTTTTTTTGTTTTCAAGCGAAAGCAAAGCCTTTCATGAGCACCCAGGGTTTGATAAAAAAATGAATTTTACGGCATTAGCACGCTACTTTCAATACGGGAATATTCCAGCCCCTGACTCCATTTATGAATTCGTAACGCATGTATTACCGGGGACCATAGTAGAACTGGATACCCAAAACCTTACGCTTAACACCACGACCTATTGGAGTCCCATTTCAGCATACCAGCAGCCGACGCTTCAAATGAGCTTCGAAGAGGCCAAGATGGAAACCAAACAATTACTGGAAGCCTCGGTAACCAAACGCATGATTTCAGATGTTCCGTTTGGCTTGTTTCTTTCCGGTGGTTACGATTCATCAACAACCGCTGCTTTATTGGTCCCTCATGTTCCCAACCTTAAAACATTTACGGTATCGGTTCCCGATATCGGCTTAAATGAGGGCCCAAAAGCAAGAGCCATTGCACATCGCTTAGGCACTGACCATTTGGAAATAGATTGTACGGTGCAAGAGGCCTTAGACATTATACCAAAACTTCCGCAGCTTTATGATGAACCGTTTGCGGATAGCAGCGCGATACCTACTTACTTGGTGGCGCGTGAAGCCGTAAAATCAGTCAAAGTGGCATTGAGCGCAGATGGCGGAGACGAGCTTTTTGCGGGGTATAACCGATACCTTTACGCGTATCGAATTCCGAATTGGCTAAAGCATCTCCCACGCACACTACAACGCGCTTTTGGCAATGCTTTATTACAAAGTCCTGTCGGTACAGGGCTTCAAGCACAACGCCTCCAAAAGGTTGGTCGATGGTTGAAAGACGCTTCTATTGAAAACTATATGGAGGTCATGACAAAACTCACATCGGACCAAGAAACCTTATGTTTTTTCAAGGTTCCTATTCGTTACACGGAATCTTCTACACCCCAGGCTGCCTCACCTTTGGGTCAAATGCTCCTCTTGGATACCTTGAATTACCTACCGAACGACATCCTCCATAAAGTGGATCGTGCAACCATGGCCGTTGGGTTAGAAGGGCGAGAACCGCTTTTGGATGTTGATCTCCTTACCTTTCTCGCTCAGTTACCAGATCATTACAAATGCAATCGAAACGAAAGTAAAATTATATTAAAATCACTTGCCCATGAACTTCTGCCACCAGCGCTTCTTGAGGGGCCAAAAAAAGGATTCGCGATTCCCATCGCTGCTTGGATGAAAACCCATTTGCGATCGGCTATACTTGAAATGGTGGATTCTACCTTTTTGAATCAACAAAACATTTTTGATGTTGAAAAGGTTCAACAAGAAGTTTATGGCTTTTTGAATGGAAAAAAACCAAACGGACTTTTTACCTGGTATTTCTATAATTTTCAATTATGGTATAAGCAATGGATGCAGTAAAAAACCTTTTTTATTCAAAGTACACGCTCCCTTTTAGTTTCCCCGCAGGAACTAGCCGGGGTATTTTGCTCGAAAAAAAAATGTGGTTGATTTCGGTTCAGAGCCAAGGTAAGACAGGTATCGGTGAATGCAGCGTGATTGAAGGGCTGTCGCCGGAATATACCTCAGATTTTGCCTATGAAACCTTGCTTGAAAAGCTTGCAGCAAAAATTCAGAACATCCCTGAATCGTTTCACGAAATGGCGTCCAATCTGGATCTTTTTTTTCCTGAATTATGTGTTTTACCTTCCATACGCTTTGGTCTTGAAACGGCACTCCGTTCTTGGTTAGTCGATGGATCATCTGTTTTATTTGACAATCCGTTTACGAGGGGTGAGCAACGCATTCCAATTAATGGTCTTATTTGGATGGGATCGCCAGAACGTATGAAGGAAGAAATCGAGAAAAAACTCCGGGAAGGCTTCCGCGTGTTAAAATTTAAAATTGCTGCATTGCCTTGGCAAGAAGAGCGAGCCTTGTTGGAATCGGTGCGTACTCGATTTAACGCCAATCAATTGGAGATTCGTGTTGACGCCAATGGGGGGTTGAACGATGCGCTTTGGCCTGTCGTTTTTTCAGATTTAAAGGCCCTCGATGTTCATTCCATTGAGCAGCCTTTACCGCCAAATAATCGCTTAGGCTTGAAAGCAATTGTTGATCATGGCGCAATTCCCGTGGCCTTAGATGAGTCCCTCATTACCTGTTACACCTTGGAAGAAAAGGAAAAGTTATTGAAGGAAATTTTGCCGCCATATATCATTTTGAAGCCAAGCCTAATGGGTGGATTTAAAGGCGTATCGGAATGGATTACCTTGGCAGATTCCTTAGGCATTGGTTGGTGGATAACTTCCGCGTTGGAATCAAACATTGGGTTGAATGCTATCGCGCAGTATGTGGCGGAATATCCGATTGATATTCCTCAAGGACTAGGTACCGGAGGATTATTCACAAAGAATTTCCCAAGCCCACTGCTTATGGAAAACGGGTGTCTAACCTTTCAACGGGACGAACATTCAAAAACATCCTCGCAACTGGTGTAAACGTACTCGTGCAGAATCCATTGGGCTGCGATGGCGAGTTGAGAATAATTTTGAGAACTGTTTCCAAATCCAGCAGCGGTATTGATCCACATTTGTTTTATCAATTCCATGCTTCCTTCGCGCGGCTTTATTTTTTGGGTTACTGCAGCTACATTTCCTGGTCCAGCATGGTAAATATGCATAACGTACAACCGAAACCATAAATCCGTTTCGTTATAGGAAATACCGTGGGCATTTAAAATTTTTCGTGCTTCAGGGATATAAAAAGCACGCATCATTTTTGCCGCAGCATAAGCACTCTTGTCAAAGTCAGAGCGCTCATCTCGAGTACCATCTACCCGTAAACCCCATTTTTTTGCAACGTCCGGCATGAGCTGAAAAGGACCGTATGCGCCACTTACTGACTTTTTTAATTGGCCTGGACTTTCAATGAGGAGGATCGCCTGAGCATACCAAGGATCTACGCCTAGTTTTTCAAATTGGGAAATTCCTCTCCCCAATTGATGAAAGACTTTCCCGAATTGATAAAAATCGCTTTTTCCGGGCGTTACATAAATTTCTTCCGTTCCATTCAACCCATAACGTACACGCACGGAATCCTTGAATTGTTTTTTAGCTTCTTGGCTTTTTTGTTGCCAAATTTTGGTGGAGATACATCCTAATTCCTGTCGGTTTTTTGCCACATTGACAATCGACGAATCCGGCGATAATTGCATCACTTTCTTCCAAAATTTAGCTTGAGGGAGTTCTGTCCATCCATCTTCAAACAAAACATCAGAACGCATAATACGCATAACTTCTGCCTTGTGTACTACTTCTAACTGCTCTGTTTCCCAGGTTTGAGCATAAGCGAACGTAAAAATTCCAACGAAAAAGTTGAATACTATAAATGGTACTTTCATGGTTGCGATAATAGGCCTTTTAACTGAAATTTCATGGACTGGTTACGATTCTTACCAACATGTACTTTTTAATATTTACCTTTATAGATGCCTTGGATATATAAAATTTTAGGGTTTCCATTGATTGGTTTAGTTCGCATTTATCAATGGATTATTTCTCCCTTGTTTCCTCCGAGTTGTCGATACACACCGACGTGCTCAAGTTATATGATTGAAGCCATTCAAGTCTGGGGCCCCATCAAAGGCCTTTGGTTAGGCCTCAAGCGGATCTCACGATGCCATCCAAAGGGAGGACACGGGTACGATCCTGTTCCGCAGAAAACGCCACCTCTTCCATAATCCAACCTCGATTTTTTAAGACCATTCGGTAGGTGATGATGTCGAAAAGGCTATGCGAAATGTCAATCCAACGATGGATATAAAGATTCTGTTCTTTTGCGTTTAATACGGACGCCAACGGAAGCGTTTTTGAATCCTGACTTACCTCAGGGTCTTCCATGAATTCGAACCATTTTTTTAGGGTATGCATTCCTGGATTTTCACTGATGGGAAAGTCACTACTTCTAACGGAATGAAGGAAATACAATCGTTTTTTTGCTCGGCTGAATAAAACGTTGAGGCGCTTGTCGCCTCCCTCCTGATTCAACGGACCGAACCGTAAATCAAAGGTCCCGCCCTGTTTTTTCCCATACCCAAAAGAAATAATCATTTCGTCGCACTCATCTCCTTGAATTTGATCCAACGTTTTCAAAAACAATTGCCCTTCCGCTTGTGCTATATCGAGCTTATGTCGTTCTGCCAGCGTAAAACATCGAAGGATAACCTTCAGTTGTTTTTCGGAAAACGCGACAAGACCAATGCGGTTTTGGGAAACCTCGATACGCTCCAACAGCAATTGACGTGCTGATGCTGCCTCTCCCAAATTAACGCCGTCCGAATATACGTTTTCAGGAGCGTAAAGGGAATAAATAGCTTTTTCCGGTGGATAGGTGGGTAATATGGTAAGTTTGTTTTGATAAAAGTGCAGATTGGAGAACTGAATCAAAGGGGGCTGTTGGCTGCGATAATGAAAGTTCAAGCGGTGTTTTGGTAGGTTAAATGAAGCCTGATCCAATAAGGTTATTCCCTCATTGGACCCCGATGTAAAAAAGGTGCTAGGTGCCATTTGCATTTCATCTCCTGCCACAATTAAGTGAGAAGATCGATACAGCGTACCAAAGGAATGCGATAGCAATAATTGACTTGCCTCATCAATTATGGAGGCATCGAACCATTGCGCCGCTAATGGAATATCCATCGCTAAATTTTCTGGGCTACTAAACCACAAGGGTTTTAACACCCGAACCCAAAGCATAACATCTTGATCCAATAAAGATTTTAACGATGCAAAGTTCCGCTGTCTCATGAACAACTTTGCTACGATTCTTTTTCCTTTTTGTAAACGCTTTTTTAAGGATTGATCGGCCGCCGTAAGCTGTCCTTTCGGTGTGGCTAACAGGGTGTGGTACGCATCGAATTTTTCTTTTCTGCGTGATAAAATAAGGGCAACAAGTTCACCTTGATTGGATTTGTTATGTTCTTCTATTTCTTCTAACAAGTGCTCTTGTGAACTGAAAACGAAGTCATGCATCGCTGGAAAATAGGCCGTAAACCGTTGCCAATCGGTAGATATAATGGCCTTTTCCAGTGCTTGGATATCCGAAAAGGTACCGATTACAGAACGATAGGCTGGAGGTATTTTTTCCCAGGCAGATAGATGTGGAATAATCAACTCTAAAACCAGGAGTGGATTGATTACTTCACTTACCACTTCATGAGGTTCGATCGTGAAAAAATGGTTTATCGTACGGACCACCTTTTGAATGAGCGTTTGATGTTGCTGCAAAAACAAGCGTTCCGTGACGGGAAGTTTTTCGTAAGACTGATAAAGGTTCCCATCATAAAGGGAACAAAAGGTTCGGTATGCGGTGAGATCCGTAGTAGGATCTGTTAAACCAATTTTTATCAATTTAACTAGGGTTTCCTCTCGGCTTTGAATGAATTCAAAATGGGTTTTTGTGGCTAAAATTAACGCGTGTAAATCCGTCGATGGATCTCGTAACCATCGGTTTTTCGCTTTGCGAATTGACCACCGTTTTTTCCATGAATTCGAAGTAAAATGACCTTCTAAACCCGAAAGTTCCATTACCGTGGGCGTTATTTTCCAAGCCCTTAATTCGGGTTCGCTTTGGTTTAGTTTTTCATCCGTTTCTTTTACCTGTTGCATGAGTCGATCGATCTTCTTTCGATGGCTCATCCAGGGTAAACAACGCAAAGCCAATTCATTAGAAAAAAGTTGTACCCAATGGGTTTGATGCTGTTTTTCCGAGATTTGGCTATACGTGAGCGATTCCCAACCTAAGGCCTTTAGCTCCTTGCTCAAAATCTTCCATTGTTTATGGTACAATTCGAATGAGGATTGAAGGGTTAACCCCGGGTTAAGGTGACCTAAAACGCGAACCACTTCATAGGGTATTGGTGCCAGGAATGACTTAAATTGTGACCATTTGTCAACGCTTGGTAGCCCTGAAATAAATGGGGTTTTATGGCGGGGATGGTATCCCGTAATCGTTAAGAACTCCTTAGGACTGTAGGGTCCAATTAGACCCGCTTTATGAAAGGTGTCCAGTTGACTTTGAAACCAATTTTGTTTATACGATTGGATTCCAGCGGATTGCCTTGGTATATCGGCTTGTTCCAAGGTTTGCCAACTTTTCTTGAGGGATCCAACAATCGACTTTACACTATCCGTAGAGGATTTAATGAGCGTTAAATCTCCAAGACCACATGCTTGCAATTTCTCCGCAACGACTTCAAGCGCTTGACGCTTTTGGGAGCAAATCAAAACATATTTTTCTTTCAAAAGAAATCTCCCGATGAGGTTTGTAATGACTTGTGATTTTCCGGTACCCGGTGGGCCTTGAATGACCATTGAGGATCGCTCCGCAAGCCGTAGCGCCTCTACCTGTGACTGGTCGCACGGAAAGAGGGTAGGGTAAAATTCTGTATTTAAATCGAGCGTAATGCGTTGGTTTCCATCGAATAAAAATTCAAAGGGTGCAAAGTCTTTTTTCTTTCTTAATTCAAGGACCTCTTTCAGTAGGGCATGTCGGTATGGATGAAAATTACCAAGGTATCGAACCCCCACCTCAACGGTATACCCCATGCCAACTAACGTTGAGATCACCTCTGATTTTGGTTTTTCCAAAAGATCCGTTTCTTCAAAGGCAAGCAATTGAATCAAATAGGGGTTTACCATCCAATCTTCTTCTTCAATATCCCAAAAAACGGTAGATAAGAGGGGGTTGGGTTTGGGTTTAAGAAGGTGAATGAAAAGCGGAATGTGTTGAACCTTCTCCACTCGGTGAAATACAAGCAATCCCTCGGATAAACACAGGGGATAAATTCCTTCCTCACGTTCTTTCCGGCTGGCGTCGCGGAGTAAGCCCAGAAGGGTTGGTGTAAGCGCCTCCTCAGGTCCATTATAGGAATGAGCCTGATCCTTATTTAGGTTAACTAAAACGTCGGTTTGATTAAACCGCGACAATTCGATTTCAAATTCATATAACTCGTCTTCAATGACGGAGAAAGGCTTCACGCACTAAAGATAAGGCAATTATTTTTTCATAGTCAATTTAATGTATCTTTAACCTTTAATACCATTCCTATGAGAATTTTAACCCTGAGCGTTTTGCTTTTTTTTGCCGAAACATACGGCGCTCAAATCACCTTGTCCGTATCGGATTTTGCGAATGCAGGAGATACCGTGCGAATCTCTCAGTCGGATGGAAATGGACTGGATTTTGCTTCTACTGGAGCTAATTTCACATGGGATTTTAGTTCGTTAATGGCCAATAGCCAAACGTTAAAAGAATTTAAACCCATTGGATTTGCATCCTTATTGGTTTTTGGCACCTACGGGCCTGTAGCCCCAACCAACTATAGGGCAAGCTATTTCAATCCAACGAATGATTTGCCTCTGGACCAGTTGTCCCAGTTTTTACCCGTATCCCTCAGCGATTTGAACCAATATTCGAAACGCATGACGGATTCCATCACCTCCTTGGGTTATTCCATTGCTGTGAACGGACAAGGCATTCCGTTTAAATCAGACACCATTGAAACGCGCTATAAGTTACCATTGAATTACAACGATTTTCATTACTCCAGAGGGTATACGTTCATTGATCTTAATCCCGTAATTGATTTTAAAATCAAGCAATATCGACAACGCACTACTAATGTAGATGGATGGGGAACGATTATCACACCAAAAGGAACGTTTTCGGTCTTGCGCCTTAGACATGACATCAATGAGATTGATTCGGTTTATCAAACCTTTTTTGGCGCAGGTCAATGGTTTGGTGCTCCTCCCATACAACGGGTGGAATACGAATGGTTTGCCAACGGAGAAAAAGAATGGATTTTAAAGGCCACCGAGACCAATGGTAACATTAGCCTAGTGGAATATCAGGAAGATTATTTAGGTTTGGATGCCTCAATACCCGATAACATCTTACACGTATCGGTTGGACCAAATCCCGTACATGATCTCCTAGAAGTAGCTGCCGAGGAGGCTATTACCGAGGTGCGTATTTATGATGCCACAGGCAGGCAGGTAATGGAGCATTTGGGAGTCAACACCCCCCAATTATCCCTTCATATAGGTTCATTAGCTACGGGAACCTACCGTATCGTCGTTACTTCGGATTTGGGAAGCAAAGAATTTCCAATAATGAAATGGTAATCGTATTTTTGAAAAAGGCAAATCGGTCTATCGCTGTCCCGTTTACGGGAGGGAGGAAAGTCCGGGCAGCATAGAGCAGCGTACTTCCTAACGGGAAGGGTTCACGCAAGTGAATACAGAAAGTGCCGCAGAAAATAAACTACCTTGGCATGTTCGCATTGCCTTGGAAAAGGTGAAAAGGGGAGGTAAGAGCTCACCGCAACAACAGTGATGTTGTTGGCAGGGTAAACCTTACGCGCTGAAAGACCATGTATACCGGAGCATGTCCTAGACATTAAGGGTTGCTCGCTCGATTCCGGAGGGTAGGTCGATAGACGCTGGCGGTGACGTCAGTGCTAGATAAATGATAGGCAGTTGCGTCACGTGTGACAATACGAACAGAACCCGGCTTATGATTTGCCTTTTTTTTTTAACATGGAAGAAGTATCACATATAAAAGATTGCTTGCGTCGAAATGGCGATTCCCAACGAGCAGAACAGATGCAGGCCTATTTAAGAAATCAGTTTTCTTTTTTCGGCGTCATGAGTGTTCCCAGAAAAGCAATTCTAAAGGAATATAAGACTCAACGATTAAAAACGCTTAGTCCTTCAGAAAAAAGATCCTTAGTACGTTTACTTTGGGACGAACCCCAACGGGAATGTCAATTGATTGCCCTAGAATGGATGATGCAATGGAATCCAAAGGAATACTGCGAGGAGGATATTGATTTCTTTGAGTCTTTAATCTTACAGAAATCTTGGTGGGATACGGTTGATGGAATTGCGCCCAATCTCATTGGAAAATATGCAAAGCGTTTCCCAGAGAAAATGAAATCGGTATTGAGTACATGGGAACATCATCCATCGTTCTGGATTCGTAGGACTTGCCTGATTTTCCAATTGCGATACCGACAAGATACTGATTTAGCCTTGTTAAAGCATTTCATCCATTCCTTCAAATCAGACAAAGAATTTTTCATTCAAAAAGCCATCGGATGGAGCTTGAGGGAGGTCGCTAAACATAATCCGATCTGGGTAAAAGAAACCGTTCAAAAGGAGAGCCTTATCGGACTCGCCCGCCGCGAGGCATTAAAACACCTCGCTTAATGGGTGAGTTTCATTATTTTTGATCCATGAAATTGTTTATCCTTTGCCTTAGTTGGGTGTTTTTTATTTTGAATGGCCACGTCCTTTCTCAGTTTTCTCCAAACAATGGAGTCAGCCCCTCCGCAACAAAACAAATTGCCATAACGAATGTGGATGTTTACATCAGTCCGACTGAAAAAATGGAAGATGCCACAATATTAATCGAAAATGGAAAGATTAAAAACATTGGTAAACTGCTCTTTATTCCAGATGGGTATGTGATTTATAACCGAGAAGGCTTTACCGTTTTGCCTGCCTTTATAGAATTGAATACCGATTTAGGGGTAGAAAAGGCGAGGTCAAGTTATTCGGGAAACACGCCTCAACTTGATTCCAAGAAAAACGGGGATTTTTATTGGAATGAAAGCATCCACCCTGAAATAAACGCCGTTTCTTTACTTTCTCCCCAAGACCAAGCATTACAGAATCTATCAACCATGGGCTTCGGATTTGCTGTACCCCACCAGCATGATGGTATTGTCCAAGGTACAGGGCCTTTGGTGGCTTTGGGACCTTTAACGAAAAGTGAACAGCTTATAAATACAGAAGCGGCGATGTTCTATTCCTTTGAAAAAGGAGCGTCTAACCAAACCTATCCTTCATCCCTAATGGGATCCATTGCCTTGCTGCGACAAGCATTTCATGATCTCAACTATTTTAGAACCAATCGGTCGGCAGCCTTAGGGAAACAGTCCATGGAACCTTGGATTCAGCATATCCAAAAGCCATCCTTTTTTCATGTAACGTCCAAATGGGATATTCTTCGTGCCAATAAAATTGCCTATGAATTTTCTATTCCGATGATCTATTTTTCTGCGGGGGATGAATATGGTATTTTGGAGGAATTATTAAAAAATAACGTAAAAATAGTAGCCCCAATCAACTTCCCGCAACCCTATGATGTTTCTGATCCCTACGAGGCAAGGAATATCCCCATTTCGGCATTAAAACATTGGGAGTTAGCTCCTTTTAATATACGCATGCTTACCGAAAAAGGCATCCCTACAGCGATCACTTCTCGAGGTTCAACCCAGGAGAATTTCTGGAAGAACATTCGAAAAATGATTTCAGTAGGAACAAGCCAATCAACCCTACTAGCCGCTTTAACCACCGTCCCTTCCGCCTACATCGGTGCGGACTCCATCATCGGCACCCTTGAAAAAGGAAAATGGGCAAGCTTTAGCCTTTATGGTAAGGATCCTTTTTACTTCGAAACAACCCTTTATGAACATTGGTCACTTGGAAAAATGACCACCCTAAAGCCTATTCCTACTTCTGATGTATTAGGTCGATACCACCTCAATTTTAAAACGCAAAAATATGAACTAATCGTTGAAGGGGATGAGTCGAATCCCAAAGCCAAACTGGTGGTATATAAGGATGTTTTTGATGCCGCAAAAAACATATTCAAAAAAGACTCAGTGTTTATTCCAACAACGTTTAAGATCAAAGAATCCGATGTTATCCTTCAGTTTGCAAACCCGGATTCTACAAGCCAAATATTTTTGCTCCATGGCAAAGTCAACATGAATGGTCGGATTTGGGAAGGCGATGTTATTGATCCACAAGGTCAGTGGGGTCATTGGTCCGCGATTCGTAAATTCCCAAAACGAGATAGCGTTCAACCAATAAAAAAAGAACAACTTCCCATTCCTTCACGTTGGTTTCCTAACATGGCTTTTGGTCGACAATACTTCGAAAACAAAACGCCAATTGTTTTTGAAAACGTGACCCTCTGGACCAATGAGTTGGATGGAATTATTCCAAACGGGTTTGTTACCGTTGAAAACGGAGTGATAAGCTACGTAGGGAGAGATAAGCCCTCGTATCCAAAAGGCGCAAAAGTGATTGACGGAAAAGGCATGCATTTGACCACTGGAATCATTGATGAACACTCGCATATCGCCATTGAAAGAGGAGTTAATGAAGGTGGGCAAGTGGTTGCAGCAGAGGTCAACATTGGGGATGTAATTTATCCCGAAGACATTTCGATTTACCGACAGCTCGCGGGAGGGGTTACCGCGGCCCAATTGCTTCATGGTTCCGCGGATGTCATTGGTGGACAGTCGGGATTGATCAAATTAAAGTGGGGTAAAATGCCCGAGGAAATGAAAATCCAAGGAGCGCCGGGCTTTATTAAATGCGCATTGGGAGAAAACGTTAAACAAAGTAATTGGGGAGCTAATAATGTGGTCCGTTTCCCGCAAACGAGGATGGGGGTTGAACAAGTCTTTTACGATGCCTTTTATCGCGCCAAGGCCTACAAAAAAGAATGGAATAATTACCTTGCTGGAAATGCCAAACGTCAAATTCCTCGTGTCGATCTGGAACTAGAAGTCTTGAGCCAAATTTTGGATGGAAAACGGTTTATTACGTGTCACTCCTATGTTCAAAGCGAGATTAATATGCTAATGAAATTAGCCGACTCCTTTGGATTTAAAATAAATACCTTTACCCATGTATTAGAGGGATATAAAGTTGCCGATAAAATGAGAGAACATGGGGTGGGAGGATCTACCTTTGCCGATTGGTGGGCTTACAAATTTGAAGTCAATGATGCAATTCCCTACAACGCTGCATTAATGCAAAAACAAGGAGTCACCGTTGCGATTAATTCTGACGATGCCGAAATGGGCAGAAGGTTAAACCAAGAGGCAGCAAAAACGATTAAATATGGTGGAATGACGGAAGTAGAAGCTTGGAAAATGGTCACCCTTAACCCCGCAAAGCTTCTTCATTTGGACCATCGTATGGGAAGCCTTAAATTAGGTAAGGATGCTGATTTGGTGCTTTGGTCCACCAATCCCCTCTCGATAGAGGCGAAAGCGGTATATACCGTTATTGAAGGTGAAATTTACTACAGTGTAGAACAAGATGCCTTGCTTCAACAAGCAAATCAGCAAGAAAAAACAAGGCTGCTATCGAAGATGGGTGAACAGCCAGTATCCGTAGAGCCTCGACAGAAATTTGTAAAAAAACCCAAGAGATTTTATCATTGCAATACCCTTGGCGAAGAGGGTAGTGAAACAGAAAACACCCATTAAACATGAAAAAGTGGACTTTATTAATCCTTGGATTTTTTGCATCCCTTGCAATCCAAGCCCAGCGAATTCTTGTGGTGAATGGCCACCTCCATCCCATCGTCGGAAATGAAATTTCATTTTCCCTCATTGAAATCGAGGATGGCATAGTACGAGGGATAAAAAACGCCCTTTCTGAAAACGTTGATTACGCTCAATGGGACACCGTTATTGACGCTTCTGGACAACACATTTACCCAGGATTGGTCGCCCCTAATAGCACGTTAGGACTAACAGAAATTGATGCGGTTCGAGCGACCTTAGATTATCGAGAGGTAGGTGAATTTAATCCTCATGTGCGCACTCAAATCGCATTTAATGCGGAATCTAAAGTCCTTCAAACGGTTAAAACAAACGGAGTGCTTTTAGTACAGGCAACCCCACGAGGAGGCTTTGTTTCCGGATCCTCTTCCGTAATGAAAAGTGGAGGATGGAACTGGGAAGATGCAACCGTTTTGAAAGACGACGGCATTCACGTCTATTGGCCTTCTCCGCTGTCGGGGGGAGGATGGTGGCTCGATCCCTCGGAGCGAAAAACCCATGATCATTATGCCACAGACGTTCAAAAAATTCGTGATTTTTTTCTTCTTGCTAAAGGATATGCTGAGAACAAAAACCGGATATTCGACCAGCGCCTGGAGGCAATGGTCTCTTGTTTCACAGCAGATAAACGGGTTTATTTTCATGCCAACGAAGTACAACCCTTGTCCGATATTATTAGTTTTAGCGAAGCATTTAACTTGCCTTTTCCAGTAATCGTTGGGGGGGAAGAAGGATATTTGTTGGGAAAACGGCTCGCAGATGCTAAAATTCCGATCATGTTGAGTCGCCTCCACCGGTTACCTGACCGTGACGAAGACCCCGTAGATTTATCCTTTCGGCTACCTTATCTACTTAAAGAGCAAGGCGTTTCGTTTTGTTTGCAAAACACAGGGGATATGGAAGCAATGAATGCACGAAACATTCCCTTTCTTGCTGGAACAGCAATGGCATATGGACTTTCAGAACTTGAAGCGTTAAAGTCAATTACCCTCTGGCCTTGTCAAATCATGGGGATTGAAGACCGATACGGTTCCATTGAAGTGGGAAAATCGGCCACCCTCATCATCTCGAAAGGGTCAATTTTGGATATGAAAACACACCATATAACGACCCTGATTTTGGATGGTAAAATTGAAAACGCCTCAAATTTTCAGGAAGAAAACTACCTGAAATATCAAAGAAAATACCTTCCGAAGAACTAACGGTATGTGTTTTTTTACCTAGAAGGGTAAGTCATCAACCTCATCCGAAGGTTGAATTGCGCTTTCAGTACCTGATGGGGTTGAAATACCAAAATCTTCCATGCTATTGGCGACCATCGAGGAACCTTGGCTTTCTGCCCTTTCGATCCGCCATGCTTCAAGAGAATTAAAATATTTAATCTCCCCTTGCGGACTTTTCCATTCGCGTCCTCGAATATTGAAGGCAATATCAACGCGGTCATTGACCTGAAATTGATCAAGAATAGAACATTTATCTTGCGTTGCCTGGAAAATAATATCTTGTGGGTAGTTGGTATTTGCATCCGTAACGACAAATTCTCTTTTTGCGAATTTTTCAGTCACTTGCTGCGTCTCATTGATTACTTTTAAAGTAACATTTTTAAGTTGTAAGCTGCTCATGCGGTTTGTTGTTTTTAATTGTTAAAGCTCAGTAAGACCATCCAGGCCTCTTCGAGCTTGTTTTCGTTTAATTTATGTTTTGCCAAAAGATGAAGTTCTTTTTCCAACTCGTTTGGTCGATCACCTAAAGATACAAAAAATTCGCTTAACGCAAGAAGCTTGTACTCATTGACATCCGTTTCGTTTGGTAGCGCCTCGATCCCCGCTAAGGTGGCTAATTCAGCGATACTTAAATAAGGGCTCTGACGGATATCTTCAGGAAGTTGATCAAACCCGATTCCTACTGTGGTTATAGGCTTTTTAATCTCGAACATACTCGAGGCATGGGCCCTGCAATACCAATCTCCTCCCATGCGGGAGACCAAATCTACTTTTAAGGAGTCAATCATCCCCTCTTCATTCAATACCCGTTCATCAATATGCATTTTTAGCACCTCACAAATAACTAAATTTCCTGCCCCGCCTTCTTCGCCTAGGGCGATTACTTGGTTTACTTTGCACTCCAATTGAACTGGTGATTCGGCAACACGAAAGGGTAATACCTGGTCTGAAGCCAAAGGGGTTAACCCCGCTTTAATAAATTCATCCACTCCACGAGCAAAAGGTGAACTCGCGAGACTGATCTGTTCAACCATGCTGTAACTCACCATGTTAATTACTACCTCAGGGTGCTCAAGTACATTTTTTAACGTATCCTTCGTTTCATTGGATCGTCCTGACCGCGCGGGCGAAAAAATCAATATGGGTGGATTTGCACTGAATACATTAAAAAAACTAAAAGGAGCCAGGTTCGGTCGTCCTTGTTTATCTACAGTTGATGCTAAAGCGATAGGCCTTGGGCTCACACCCGCTAAAAGATAATGGTGTAAGCGCTGTACGGAAACCGTTTTAGGGTCAATCTCTACCATAAAACAAAAGTAAAAAACTAAATTCGTTACGAACCTAATACCCCACTTTTTCTTATCCACATTTTGGACTATTTTTACCAAAAATATTGCTGATGACTCGCATGCTTTTGGTTTCTGTTGCTTTAATAGTTATTTCCCTTAGTTGGAGCCAGAACCGTTTGGATGCTAATGGTAAAAAACACGGCAAATGGGTTTTCTATGGTAAGGATAAACCAACCCCAGGCTACAAACCAACTACCAAAGTAGAAGAGGGTATATTTGAACATGGCCGCAAAACAGGAAGTTGGACCAAGTTCTATTCCGATGGAGTTACCATTAAATTACAAGGAAATTACATCAATAACCGACCTCAAGGAAGTTACTCACGCTTTCATACTAATGGGGCATTGAAAGAAAAAGGGTCTTTTGGGAATGAAAAAAACCAAGGCCAACTGGTTCGGTATTATCCCAACGGTAAATTGGCTTACAGCGCTACGTTTGATTCAAATGGAAAAGAGTCAGGGACGGTAAAACATTACTACGCTAATGGCAATGTGATGGCAACCTACAACCTTAAAGACGGTAAGCCTTATGGTGAATATGTTCAATATAACGAAAACGGCACAGTACGCTTTACCATCGCCATCAATGGAAACAAGGTCGTTAAAAAGGTAACGAAAACGCCTCCAAAAATATCAGAAACGCATTCAGAACCTCCACCCTCTGGTCCCCCGCCAAAAGTTACTAATCCCAATACCAAAGGGGTTACCTTTTTTCCGGAAGGCTATAATAAAGTGTACAATACGAACGATGAGTTATGGTTAGATGGTAATTTTCAAAAGGGGCAACTTTACGATGGAAAGGTGTACGAATATGGAGCTAATGGCTTACTAAAACGCGTTAAAATTTATAAAGAAGGAAACTTTCACTCTTACAGTCAATTATAACCTATGAAAGCATATGTATTCCCGGGACAAGGTTCCCAGTTTAGTGGTATGGGGTATGATTTATACCAACAACAACCAAAAGCCAAAGAACGTTTTGAACAAGCGAATGGAATTCTCGGATTCGACATTAGTCAAATAATGTTTGAAGGTACAGAGGAGGAGCTCAAACAAACCAAGGTTACGCAACCGGCTATTTTCCTGCATTCAACCATTTTAGCCGAGTGCATGTCGGATCGTTTTACGCCGGATATGGTAGCAGGACATTCCTTGGGTGAGTTTTCAGCGTTGGTGGCAAGCAAAGCGATTTCTTTTGAAGACGGTCTAAGTTTAGTAAGCCAGCGAGCCCTCGCTATGCAAGAAGCTTGTGAGTCTATCTCTTCCACGATGGCGGCAATATTGGGTCTTGAAGATCAAGTTATTGAAGAAATTTGTGCGCAAATAGAGGGGATTGTTGTACCTGCTAATTACAATTGTCCAGGACAACTGGTTATTTCTGGATCCTATGAATCGGTTGAACGGGCGTGTGAAAAATTAACCGAAGCAGGGGCTAAACGAGCCTTAATTTTACCTGTGGGTGGGGCTTTTCATTCACCGCTTATGGAGCCAGCGCGCGAAAAATTGGCAAAAGCCATCGAATCAACCGCGATTCAACAACCTCGTTGCCCTGTTTTTCAAAACGTAAATGCGCTTCCTATAATGGATCCAGGAACCATTAAGGAGAATTTATTGCTTCAACTAACCGCGCCCGTGCGATGGACACAAACCATGGAAAACATGAATGCTCAAGGACTTACTGAAGTTATTGAAGTCGGTCCAGGAAAGGTCTTACAAGGGTTGTTCAAAAAAATTAACCGGGACCTTCCCGTTTCTTCAGCGGCTTTGGATTAGTTTTTTTTGTTACTGGCGTTCAGTTGCCATTAAAAAAGTAACACCATGAAAAAAATCTTATCCCTATCTACGTTCCTTATCTGTTTTATAAACCTTGCACAATCTTCCTTTGGTGATGTTGTCGGAACGGTCTTGGATATAGAAACCAAAAAGCCGTTGCCTCTGGCTCATGCATGGATTTACGATATCGACAAAACCTATGAGGCGTTTTCAGATAAAGATGGTCGGTTCAGAATCACCGGGATTCCCGCAGGGCAATACACCCTACACCTATCGTTCAAAAAAGATTCAATGCATGTTATGGTCGATGTCCCAATTGATGGCTATGCCTCTTTGGGGAGTGTATTTTTGGGTACCTTAAGCCACACCACCAAAGAAGTCGTAATCAAAGAAAAATTAAAGCTCAAATACGGCGAATTACCAAGACCTGAATTTAATAACAACGATATAAAACATTCACCAAATAAGTTTAGTATTTCATCCTTGGCAACCCAGCTGTCTTCAGAAATAAAAATGGCTGAGGATGGAGCGTTGATTTTTAAAGGTGCCCGAAAGGGAGATATGATTTACATCTTGGATGGGATTAAATTAAACCAAGTGTACAATGTTCCAAGTTGTTCTATACACAAGATGACGGTATATACCGGAGGCCTTCCCGCTAAATATGGCGATACCTTAGGAGGGGCAATCGTTGTAGAAACCTATGGTTATTTTGATTTATTACGTCAAAGGAATTGAATCAATAATCAACCTTCCATAAAAACAAACCCTTTGCTGGCGCTGAAGTGGAAGCCACTTGACGGTCTTTTTGCAATAAAATACGGTTGAACGCCTCTAGGGATAAATTACCTAAGCCTACCTCAACGCTAGTTCCTACAATAGCTCTCACCATATTTCGTAAAAATCGGTTGGCTTCTATCTCGAAAACATACATGTTGTCCGTCTCTTGCCATTGGGCTTTAGTCACTTCACAAAGCGTGTTTTTAACATCGGTGTCTCCTTTGGCGAAAGATGCAAAGTCAAGCCTTCCAATCAACGCTTGGCAGGCAATATTCATGGTAGAAAGTTCTAATGTTCGGTTTAGCGTCCATCGAAATTGATCATCGAAAGGTTGCTTTTCTTTGTTTATGAAATAACGATAGGTTCTACTTTTGGCATCAAAACGAGCATGTAGGCGTTCGTTTTTTATCCAATGTATTTTTATGGAAGGAGGCAACATGCGGTTTAGTTTAAACCATAAATGTTCATACGCTTCATCGGGCCATTCAAAACTCATGTAATAGGCATGGGCATGTACGCCAGCATCCGTTCTGCCGCATCCTGTTACAGCGATAGGACGGTTACCATTCAACTGCGTTAAGGCCCTTTCAATAGCGCCTTGGATCGTTTCTTTTTCGGGTTGTATTTGCCACCCATGAAAAGCCGTTCCATCATAGGATAGTTTTGCAAAAAGCGGGATATTAACCATTTAACAAAGGTCATATTTTTTATTCAAAGCAACGATATTTATTACCCCTCGTTCTTACTTTTCCCGTAAGTTATTGGTGCATTTTGATTATTAGTGTAACTTTACCTTGCGATTGGCAGTATTACTTTTGGCTTAACGGATTGCATGATATACCGACTACTCCTTCTTCTTAACCTAACCTTCCTTTATTTCCATATGTTCGGGCAGTGTGTGAATCCACCGAACATAGATTCTTTGGACCAACCTACATGCACCAACCAATATGGGGTTATTTATCTTTCTGGATTACCAGCTTCAGGGTGGACCGTAAATTCAAACCCTGCTGGATTTAGTCAATCAGGGGTAGGAAATGTGGCGGCCATTACGGGACTAACGCCAGGGACTTCCTTTTCCTTTTCGTATTCAGTTCCCAACCTCGGTTGTACTTCGCCAAACAGTTCTTCGGTAAATATAAACGTGGTGCCTTCCGTACCCGCTACACCTATTGCTGGTGTTCCTACGCAACCTACATGTTTGGTTGCAACGGGCGCTGTTTCCGTGAGTAATTTACCAAATACAGGGGGGTGGACCTTAACCGCCTACGGGGGGAATCCCGCAACAACAAATACCTTAAACGGCATTGGAACATCCATCGTATTTTCCGGACTTCCTGTTAATTCATATTATTTTACCGTTACCAACCTTTCAAATGGGTGTACTTCTTCTTCTTCAAATACCGTATTTATTAATAATCCAGTGCCTCCTGCTATCCCTGTGGTTGGTGCCATTACCCAACCCTCCTGCACCGTGGTTACGGGTTCGGTTGTTTTATCAGGACTTCCATCGGGAAATTGGATTCTTACCGCTTCACCGGGCAGTCAAACCTTGAATGGGTCTGGAACTTCTACCACCTTTTCTGGTTTGATAGCAAATAACACCTATACGTTTGTGGTTCAAAATGCAGCAAGTTGCGTTTCTTCGGCTAGCGCTAACGTGATCATTAATCCAGCCTTATCCATTCCTCCTATTCCGAGTGCCTCGGTGATCCAGCCGTCATGTCCAATTCCAACGGGTACCATTAATATAACGGCTCCCTTGGGGGCATTTACCTACGCCCTAAATGGCGGTAATGCTCAATCATCACCTGTTTTTTCAGGGTTAGTCGGAGGTAATTATTCCATTACTGTAACGGACAACACCTCACTTTGTACAAGTGTTTCTTCGGCTCCCATTACCATCAATCCAAGCCCGCAACCTCCTGTAATAAGCATCACTTTTGTTAATAATGTATCCTGCTTTGGTGCTTCAGATGGAGAAGCGGCGGTTCAAATAAATTCCCTCGGTACCCCACCGTTCGTTTTTTCATGGTCCCCTGTTGGCGTGGCCAACGACACCGTAACAGGCCTTGGTCCTGGTAGCTATAACATCGTTGTGGTGGATGCTGCCAATTGCGTCGTAGTGCAAGGCATTACCATTACAGAACCCGCAGCCTTAGTTATTTCTGGTGATTCAACTCCGATAAATTGTGCTACCGGTGCATTGGGCACGATGGATGTTGATGTTTCGGGTGGTACCATTCCTTACGCCTACGTTTGGAATCCTACAGGTAATACCAGCGATAGCATTTTTGGCTTAAATGCCGGGTACTACTCCGTGATGGTTACGGATGCCAATGGTTGCCAAATCACCTTAGGAGGAACAATCGGTACGATTAACACCTTACCCGTAGTGCTTTCGCCAGGTGATACGACCATCAATCCTTCTACTTCCTTTACGGCCAACGTTGCCAATGGATCTATTTTTAATTGGACTCCACCCGATGGTTTAAGCTGTACAGATTGTCCCAACCCAACCGTTCAGCCTGATACTACAATGTGGTATGTGGTTGAAGTGGAAGATGATAACGGTTGCCTAGGTAAAGACTCGATGTTAGTGACAGTAAAATTGTTGTGCGGCGATTTTTTCATCCCTACTATTTTTAGTCCGAATGGAACGGGACCCGATGCAAATGATGAGTTAAAGGTTTATGGGAAACCTTCATGCGTTATCGATTTTAGCTTAGTTATCTATGACCGATGGGGAGAGAAAGTTTTTGAGTCTACGGATATTCAAACGCCTTGGGATGGCTTTTACAAAGGTAGGCCTATGCCTATGGGAAATTTTGTTTTTGATTTGAATATACAACTGTATGACAATACCCTTATTCACAAATCTGGAAGTTTAACCTTGGTGAGATGATACGATCCTTTAATTGCACGACCTATGTACTTTGCCTCCTGCTTCTAGGGGGTGTCTGTAACCGATTTAAGGCACAAGACGTTCATTTTTCTCAAACAGATCAGTCACCATTAACCCTCAACCCGGCATTAGCGGGAGCCTTTTCATCTTTTCAAGGAATTGCTATGTACCGAGGGCAGTACGGAAGTTTTGCGACCCCCTATAAAACGTTTTCAGCATCGATGGATGGTAGATTAACTGCGGGCATGAAAAACGCTAATGGAAATTTAGGGGCGGGATTGAATTTTTATAATGATCGTATGGGGGATGGATTTTTTTCCCAAAGTACCGTTGGACTGAACGTAGCCTACAATCTGAAGGTTTCTAGGTTTAGTCGGGTTGGGGTAGGGTTAAATACAACTTTCGGTCAATGTGCCACAAACCCTGCTGTAGGACAATGGGGGTCGCAATACGATGGGAACGGTTATAATCCGAGCATTCCTAGCGGTGAAGCGTTTTACGAACAGTCTTTTACGTATTTTGACGTTGGGTTGGGGGCTATTTATTCGTATCAAACCGATGTTGAAAAAGTAACCAC
>JBJTWF010000156.1:0-12837 GCA_046081565.1 Flavobacteriales bacterium
TTTTGATGATGGGTTGGATGCCAATTTTACAGCCACGCCAATGTTAGTTGATCAAAATGACCCGATTGTTTTTAATGATCAATCTACCTTTGTGTCCAGCCCCATTGTGAGTTGGACATGGGACCTATCGGATACTACCTACACGTTGAATAACAGTGGAGACCAGACTACGAGTTATGCCATAAGCGGTCCTTACACTATTACATTAACGGTAGTGGATCAACAGGGATGCGAGGATTCATATACCCTAATCGTTAATGTTAAAGACCCGGATTTGATTATTCCGAATGTAATTACCCCTAATGGTGACGGCATTAATGATTTATTACATTTATCGGAACTCTTTTTCAAACGTTATGATGTTCAGATTTTTAACCGATGGGGCCATATGATTTATGATTTAGTCGATCAATCAGGGTTGGCACTATGGGATGGAAAAACGGAATCTGGAGAAACGGTCACCGATGGGGTTTATTTTTATCGAGTCGTTGGAGAAATGCTTGGGGGAACGCCAGTTGATCGCTCGGGATTTGTTACTGTAATCGATTCACAATAAGATTATTGAAGCGAGGCTTCATAGGCGCTATCAATGGAGACGTTGTTTGATAATGCGGCTTCCACGGCTAAGGCATCGCATCGTTCGTTTTCTGGGTGACCGGCATGACCCTTAATCCAATGAAACGTGAGGTTAAATCGAGGGTGTAATTCGAGATATTTTTCCCATAAATCCGCATTTTTTTTATTCTTATATCCTTTTTGTTTCCAACCCCACACCCATTTTTGGGTTATAGACTCAATCACGTATTTGGAGTCAGAATAAATATGAATGGGGTATTGGTTACTGGTAATTAAACTCAAGGCTTCAATAACAGCCATCAATTCCATGCGGTTATTCGTGGTAAGGCGAAAACCCTTAGAAATAACCTTTTCTTTTTCTCCAAATTTCAAAACAATTCCATAGCCACCAGGACCAGGATTGCCTCGGGATGATCCATCAGTAAACACTTCAATTTTACTTGCCATCTTTACGAATGCGATGGGATTGGTTTTGTACGAATTGCTTCCACCCCGAAGTTTTAGCTTTATTATGTTCACCAATTCCTTTGGAAAAAACGTGGCATACCGCTACGGCAAGACCGTCTGTAGCATCAAGGAATTTTGGCATTTCTTCAAAGTTCAAGAGCTTTTGTAACATGGCCGCGACTTGCTCTTTGGAGGCGTTCCCATTACTTGTAATGCTCTGTTTAATGCGACGCGGGGAATACTCTTCAAAAGGGATATTATGCAGCAAGCATACTGCTATAGCAACCCCTTGTGCTCTTCCTAATTTCAACATTGATTGAACATTTTTTCCAAAAAAAGGAGCTTCAATAGCCATTTCGTCTGGTTTATATTCTTGAATTAAGCCATTGATACGATCTAAAATTCTTTTTAATTTGTCGGGTTGATTCTCTAATTTATGCAATTGAATAACACCAAAGGTCAAGAGACGCAATTGTCCCTTTACCTCGTGTATTATCCCATACCCCAAAACGGTAGTACCGGGGTCAATTCCAAGAATAATCCTATCTTCAGCCATTCAACATGCAAAAGGATCATAAAACTAAACAAATAAACCCGATGCTCGGACTGGTAGCACGGTTTCTTTTATTCGGTATTTTGTTTTTTGTATTGTATCAGGTCCAACTCAAAGGGATGCCTTTGAAAATCCTTCCCTTAAAAAACCCAGCATTCCTCGTTTTGGCCTTTTTGGCCATTCCCCTAAATCTTTGGTTAGAATGGAAGCGCTATCGCATAAGTTTGGCTCAAAGGATCAATGCAGTTGATGGTCAAAAGTCATTTTTCCAAGGGCTTGTGGTGAGTTTTTTTACGCCTCAATTATTAGCGACTACGGTGGGTAGAATGTCATTTCGTTCTTCCACAATAAATGCCTCAATCGTTCAGGCGGGTACCATTGCGGGGATAGCACAATTTCTAATTACTATAAGTTTTACCTGGTTCGGGCTATGGTACATAGACACCTCCTTTTCGTTTTTATTTTTTCTCTTTGGCCTTTTCTTCCTGTTGAGCCTTATCGTGTTGTTTTTTTTTGTTGAACCCTTGTTGAATCGTTTTCTTGCTCCCATTCCAATCGGTTTTCTAACCGAAAAGCTTCCTGCGAATAGAAAAGTACTCCTTCTTCTGACTTCAGTGTTTCGGTATGTGGTGTTCACCCTTCAATTTCACCTTATTTATCTTGCTTTTGGAGCGGAATTTAGTGTAAAAGGCCTGATGGTTTTGATGATAAGTTATGGGCTCATTGCGGTATCTCCCTCTTTATTGTTCGGAAAAATTGTTGTTCGTGAGTCCATTGCGGTGGCAGTTTTTTCATATTATGGATTTCCGATAACTGT
This sequence comes from Flavobacteriales bacterium, assembly GCA_046081565.1. Lineage (GTDB taxonomy): Bacteria > Bacteroidota > Bacteroidia > Flavobacteriales_D > Crocinitomicaceae > UBA952. Next base: position 2,394 of record JBJTWF010000156.1, read on the forward strand.
AGTTTTTATTACCGCATTTTTAACCTGGCTAATGAACGTTGTGCTTCCCGTACTTTATGCCATCTTTATCCTTACTTTTCGATGGAAATCTTTTTCTTCCTAGTTGGATATGGGCTTCTATTGTTTTTGGTTCTTGGCATTGGTGATCGAAAACATCGAAAAAAGGCGTTGCGGAATTCCCAACGTTTTATTTCGGTGGATGATATTACCTTGGTGATTCCCTTCAGAAATGAAGAAAGGAACCTACAAGCATTGTTGCAAGCAATTAATGGCCTTGAAGTTAAGCCTTCACGCATACTCTTGATCAATGATCATTCAGAGGATCGCAGCATTTCTGTAATAAATACCTTTCGAGAGGGGTTAGACTTGGAATGGTTAAGCTTACCCAAAACGCTTGCTGGAAAGAAGGCAGCGCTTACTTATGGAATTTCAAGGGCTGAAACGCCTTACGTATTGACTTTAGATGCTGATGTGACCTTCGAACCTACCTATTTGACCCATATACAAACGCTTCCTGAAGCCGATTTGTGGATATTACCTGTTGTTTTTTCTAGCGCTTCCCGCTGGACCTTGATTCCATCATTGGATGTTCTTATAGCCAATGCGGTAAACGTTGGATGCTTCGGGTGGTATCGACCCGTTATGGCCAGTGGCGCCAACTTATTATTTAAGCGGGAAGGTTATTTATCTGTGGGAATTGAAAACCACGAACACATAAGTAGCGGTGACGATATGTTTTTATTGCGTGATTTCTGCCATAAAGGAATGGAAATTAGGCTATTGTCCGATAAAAATGTTGCCGTTTACACCGCTGGAGAATCCAATGTTATTTCTTTTTTTAACCAACGAATTCGCTGGCTTTCGAAAACCAAGGCCGTAGGAGATCATTTCGCCAATGGATTGGGCATTTTTCAACTGTTCATTTCGCTTGTTTTTTTAGTTCTTTTGACCTCTAAAGTCCTATCGGGGGCCTTCCTCGATGTATTTTATCTTGTTGCCGTAAAAACGGCGATAGATATGTATTTTTTATATCCGTATTTCCATCGGTTTAAACAATTGAAATGGTGGGTATTCTTTCCCTTTTTTCAAGGATTATATCCTTTCTATGTCATTGCTTTAATCGTAGGGTACTGGTTTTATCATCCGCAATGGAAAGGGCGCCCCGTTAAGAAGTGACCAGTGCCCCATTTTTATTTTACCTTTGTGCATGCGCATTTTAATGGTTTGTTTGGGAAACATATGTCGTTCGCCCTTAGCCGATGGTATTCTTCGTTACCGCGTAAGTCAAAAGAACTTGAATTGGGTTGTTGATTCTGCAGGCACTGCTGGCTATCATGTTGGAAGTCCCCCAGACGACCGAATGATTAAAACGGCGTATAAAAACGGAATTGCGCTTTCATCGCTACGGGCTAGGCAATTTACATGCGATGATTTTGAGGCCTTTGATCGAATATATGTCATGGATCGCAGCAATTATAAAAACATAATTACCCTCGCAAAATCTCCTACCGAAAAGGCAAAAGTTCACTTTCTTTTGGATCACCTATTCCCCAACCAAGAAGAGGAAGTTCCAGATCCCTATTATGGAAGTCAAAAAGATTTTGACCATGTATTTCATTTAACGGATCGAGCGATAAATCAACTATTGAAGGATTTAAGCCATGGCTAAAACAAAAGGAGAACTTTTTTTAATCCCGAATACCCTTGGCGGGGAGGGTGTTTCAGAAATACTGCCGCCTCACGTTTCCACAGTGATTAGTCCGCTGAGGTATTTTGCGGTGGAGGATATTAAGGCTGCGCGCCGATTACTTCGAAAAGTGGATCGTACGTTTCCAATTGATGAGAGCACCTTTTTTATGTTAACCCATAAAGCTTCGGAGAAAGAACTTACCCCGATGCTGTTGGTGATGTTGAGTGGTAATTCTGTAGGGATAATTTCTGAAGCAGGTTGTCCAGGAATTGCTGATCCCGGCGCCTCATTAGTTGCTTTGGCACACGCTCATGGAATTCATGTAAAACCCCTCGTTGGACCCGTTTCCTTTGCGCTTGCTTTAATGTCCAGCGGTTTTTCTGGTCAACGGTTTTCCTTTCATGGTTACCTTCCAAAAGATAGAAAGGAACGCGTTAGAAAACTCAAGGATATAGAAATGGAAAATAGGCGAAACGGTGACACCCATCTTTTCATGGATACCCCGTATCGAAGCATGCACGTTCTTGAGGATTTGCTCAACGAATTGTCAGATCACACAGCATTGTGTGTGGCCGTAAACCTAACCTTACCACAACAACGCATTCAGACAATGACCATTAAGGAATGGAGAATTCATGCCTTTGATATCTCTAAGGTACCTGCCGTATTTTTAATAGGAACGTTACAATAACAAAAGAACGTATGACTTTCAAGGAAGAACTTTGTCAAGGAATCCCGAATGAATTACCCCCAAAACGGAACTACGATTTTAGCGTAAACCATGCACCTAAGCGAAAAGAAATTCTCTCCATCGAGGAAAAAAAGTTAGCTATTGAAAATGCGTTACGGTATTTCTCAAAATCCTTACACGCGTTATTAGCTAAGGAATTTGCGGAGGAGTTAAATGAATTTGGTCGAATTTATATGCATCGCTTTCGCCCTCAGTATGAAATGAAGGCAAGGGCCATTGATGAATATCCTGGGGAATCGATGGAGGCGAAAGCCATTATGTTAATGATTCAGAACAACCTTGATCCTCGGGTGGCACAACACCCACATGAATTAATAACCTATGGCGGGAATGGTGCCGTCTTTCAGCATTGGGGTCAGTACTTGTTAACCATGCAATACTTGGCGACAATGACCGATGAGCAAACGCTCGTTATGTATTCTGGTCATCCCATGGGTCTTTTTCCTTCCCATCGAAACGCACCTAGGGTAGTAATTACCAATGGAATGATGATTCCGAACTATAGTAAGCCAGACGATTGGGAACGTTTTAATGCCCTGGGCGTATCCCAGTACGGGCAAATGACCGCCGGCTCATATATGTATATTGGTCCGCAAGGAATTGTCCATGGCACTACGATTACGGTGCTCAATGCCCTGCGTCGCTTTGTTAACACCACGCATAATTCCGGCATAAAATTGTTTTTGACAGCCGGATTAGGGGGAATGAGTGGCGCCCAACCCAAAGCAGGAAATATCGCAGGGGTGGTAAGCGTTACCGCTGAGGTAAATCCAAAAGCCGTTCAAACACGTCACCATCAGGGTTGGGTCGATGAGGTGTTGGAAGACGTCGAATTGCTATGTCAAAGGGTAAAACAAGCCCTTTCGGACAACGAAGTAGTTTCCTTGGCATATTTGGGAAATGTTGTAGAAGTTTGGGAGGCTTTTTATGAGAAAGGAATCTTTGTAGATCTTGGATCTGACCAAACCTCTTTGCATAATCCATTTGCGGGTGGGTATTATCCTTCTGGGGTATCGTATGATGAGGCCAATGAGTTAATGGCGACCAATCCAGATGAATTTAAAAAGAAAGTTTATGATTCCTTACGACGCCATGTAGCATCGGTAAATAAACATACCGAAAAGGGAACTTATTTTTTTGATTATGGCAATGCCTTTTTATTGGAATCCTCTCGCGCAGGAGCCGATGTTTTGGCAGAAAACGGGATAGATTTCAAGTATCCATCCTATGTTCAAGATATTCTCGGCCCTTTTTGTTTTGATTTTGGTTTCGGTCCCTTTCGTTGGGTTTGTGCCTCTGGCAACCAAGAGGATTTGGATCGAACCGATGCGATTGCCTGCCAGGTATTGGAAACGATGCTTGCAGCTGCTCCCGAGGAAATTCGATTGCAGTTGGAGGATAATATTCAATGGATAAAAGGAGCGAAGAACAACAAGTTGGTTGTAGGGTCAAAAGCAAGGATTTTATATGCCGATGCGGAGGGAAGAATGCGAATTGCCAAAGCCTTCAACGAGGCCATAGCGAAAAAGGAAATAGGTCCTGTCATTTTGGGAAGGGACCACCACGATGTTTCTGGAACAGATTCTCCTTTTAGAGAAACGAGTAATATTTATGATGGCTCCCGTTTTACTGCCGATATGGCTATTCAAAACGTTATTGGAGATAGTTTTCGAGGGGCAACCTGGGTTTCGGTACACAACGGAGGCGGCGTAGGATGGGGGGAGGTGATTAATGGTGGGTTTGGGTTATTACTCGATGGATCCACCAGGGCAGAACAAAACCTATTGAACATGTTACATTGGGATGTAAATAATGGAATTGCCCGCCGTAATTGGGCACGAAATCCAAACGCCATGTATGCCATTGAGCGTGCTATGAAAATGGAACCAAACCTAAAGGTAACCCTTCCAAACCTTGTCGATGAGCATATACTTAAAGACCTGTTTTAGTCGGAATTCTAATGCCTCCAATTAAACGAATGGTATAAAAATATTGTCTATATTCTAATGGATTAAAGCGTATGCTTTTGTTGTCAAAGGTAGCTGACAACAGTAAAAAATGCTGTTTGGAAGAGTACCCTCCCACAAAGCGAATATCGTATCGGGGTGCTAAGCCTAGGTATCCAGTGGTGCCTGTAGGGGTAGTATAGAATTTCGTTTGAATTACGGGCCCAAAACCCGCCCACCCTGAAAATTGCCAGTTATTAATTCTATTGGCATACGCATAACCAGGCAAACAACCAAAATCCAGTGCCGTCAATTGAGAGGCCTTCGTTATGCTATGGCTGGGGTCCTGTAAGGCAGAAGGAATGAGGGACCCCTTTTCATTTCCCACCCCAAAAACGTTGACCGTATTTTTGATATACCAGGTATGTACCTCCTTTTCGAAATGGGCACGTTTCCCTTGTAAAGCATTCATTTTAAATCCTTGGTTATGAAAGTACCAAAGGTTTAGGGCTAGGTTTACAGTACTGAGGTTTGGGGAAATTAAGTGAGGAGGATTTAGGGTATACTGTGCGTCGTAGGAGGCCCCTTGTTTTAAGGCATACCCTTGAACATAGCGTACATCGAGGTCCGTATAAAAAGAACGAAAGGAATAATCAAACCCAAGCCCATACTGTTTGGATTGGCCAAAATACTTTTCTTTTCGTAGCCCGGGTAAAACGGGAAGGGCTATTCGCAAAGAAAACCACCGATACGCATACCCGATACCGAGAATTGGTTTGTAATTATTTTTATAAGAGAGTTTTTCAGGACCAGGAGTAAATGGATATCTTATCACAAAGGGGGCAGGGCTCGCACCCATATCGGCATATATTACATGCTGGTTTTTAAAGTCCTCGATGCCCGATTTTTGGCCATGTATCAAGGGGTAAAAGAATAGCGTTGCAAGGAATAATAAGGACTTCATAAAAGCATTGGATCGTACGCAAAATATTACTTCTGGTTGCATTGAAGGCGATTGCTTTCGGGATAAGTTGTACCTTTATGGGGTGAAAGGGCTATATTCTTTTTTATTAAATCGCCTGCCTAGACCCCTTTTGATTAGGTTAAGTTATGTTTTCAGATTGGTAGCTCCCATTTTATTTCGAGGTAACCGGGTAGAATGTCCAGTGTGTGAACGTTCTTTCTCTCGTTTTTTATCGTATGGGTCCAAAGTCGCGCACCGTGAAAACGTGTTATGCCCCAATGATCTTACCCTAGAAAGGCATCGTTTAATGTGGCTTTATTTAAAGGATCACACTCCTTTTTTCACGAAAAAACCCCTTTCAGTATTGCACATTGCACCCGAGCAGTGCTTTATCCATAGGTTTAAACGACAGCCTAATTTATCGTACCTAACCGCGGATCTCGAATCTCCCATCGCTGACTTACATTTTGACCTTCATTCCATTCCGTTGGAATCGAATCGTTTTGATGTAGTATTTTGTAACCACGTAATGGAGCATGTGGAGAATCCAATCCAATGTATGAAAGAGCTATATCGTGTTATGCGACCAGGATCTTGGGCTATTATGCAAGTTCCTCAGGATAGGTCTCGAGAAACGACCTATGAAGATGCATCGATAATATTACCAGAGGATAGGGAAAAGCATTTTTGGCAAAAAGACCACGTTCGGCTGTTTGGTTTAGACTATCCAGATTACTTGCGTCAAGCGGGATTCACGGTCGAAGAATTCTGGTTAAAAGCTCATGTCGACCAAGCAGTATTTAATCGTTACCGTATTTCCGAAGAGGAAGTACTTTACATTGCAAAAAAATAAGGTATGAAATCATTTCTCCTCCTTTTCTTCTTCGGTTTAAGTGGTAGCTTTCTTTCACAAAAACACGTTTTTTTGCACGTTAAGCCTACGTTTGATTCACAACCTTTTTCGCTACAAACGGTGTACCCCATTCAAAACGGGCCAACCGTAATGTTTGATCACTTCAATTATTATTTCTCAGACCTTCATTTGTACCATGACACGAATGAAGAAACCGTTGTTTTACCGACAGTGCATTTATTGAAACCAGATACGTTTAGCATGTATTTAGGCGAGTTATTCGTAAACCAATTGGATAGCCTTCGGTTTATGGTTGGGGTTCCCCAGTGGTTAAATACCCAAAACAGCCCCCAAGCAGTAGATATTTCATCCTACCCTGAAAATCACCCCCTAAGTTTTCAATCCCCCTCCATGTATTGGGGATGGCTTTTTGGTTACATGCATATGATTGTGGGAGGGGAAGTAGACACCAATAACGATGGGTTACCTGATACGTATTTTGAATTGCATAATTTGGGTGATCACAACCAGAAAATCATTACCATGCCTGTCATTCAAACAAACACCACCAATGATCAAATTGATCTATACTTGGAATGCCGTGTGGATCAATGGATACAATCCATTCCGCTAGCATCGGTAGGAATTACCCATGGGGAAACAGGTTTTAACGATGCGATTATGGCTAATGTACTCCAATACCCCGTTTTTACTCAGCCCTTGAGCGCTGGCATCAACACGGAGTATCAAGCCCCAACGTTCTTTATATCGAACGATAAATTACATTGGGATCATTTGTCAACTGGAACCCTTGCCGTTTTTAATTTTTTAGGACAATGTATTCAGGAGGTTTCTGTCGAATCTGCCGCAGGGGATCATTCCTTGATGCTATCTCAAGGCACCTACGTCCTTGCATTTTTTGATCATACGGGGGCACCCTCGTTCCTTAAAAAGCAATTTTATTCGCCCAAATGAAACATGCTTGGTTCTTTGCAGTTTCGCTAGGCTTACTTGTAATCTTGTGGAATTGCCATGGCTTACAGTTTCAAGATCTTCAGGTAACCTATCCTTACCCATTGGATAATGCACCCGATGATAAAAAAATTGACTTAGGTAGGGCTTTGTTTTTCGACAAAAGACTTTCGAAGGATGGTACCCTTGCCTGTGCGGACTGTCACCGACCCGAATTTGCCTTTACGGATAGAAAACCTCGAAGCGTCGGGATAAACGGACAGCTGGTAGAGCGCAATGCTCCATCCCTTTTGAACAGTGCATTTCTTGAAACTGTCATGTTTGATGCTCATTTAAAAACCTTAGAACTTCAGGTGATCGTTCCCATTCAAGAGCCATCCGAAATGGGACATAACATGAAGTTGCTGATTCCTAAGTTACGTTCCATTCCAGAATACCAAAAGGCGGCAAAAGAAATTTTTAATCGAGATTTTGATGCGTGGGTTCTTACCCGTAGCCTAGCGGCTTTTGAACGAAGTTTGTTGTCATTGAACAGTCGCTATGATCAATATGTTGCAGGGAATAAAAAAGCGTTAAACAAGGATGAAATTCAAGGCATGAAACTATTCAATGCTAGCTATTGTTCATCTTGCCATCCTGCCCCATATTTTACCCATTTTAAAGCTGAAAACAACGGGTTTTATACCGAAGGATCCTCCGATAAAGGTCGTTTTAGGGTGAGTTTAGATAGCAATGATATCGGACGTTTTAAGACGCCATCCTTGAGGAATATAGCATTAACCTATCCGTACATGCATGATGGTTCCTTAGCCACGATTGAAGCAGTAATAAATCACTACGCTACCGGTACAAAAAATAATCCCAGGACCCATCCGAAAATCACACCTTTTAGCTTTTCTCCCTTGCAGACGCAGCAGCTCAAGGCATTTTTATTTTCGTTAACCGATACAACGTATTTGAAAAATTATTGATCGCATGACAAAGGAGGATTTCAATCGGCATTTTAATGGAAACGTGGAAATAATTAGGTGCGAATCAGAATCGCTAGGGCTACTCCGTTTGGAAAAAGAATACCTTGGAACCGTACTTTTTACTACCGATCTTTCAGAGGTCACGATGCCAGTACCGTCAAAATACCAGCAAGAAGCTTCGATTGAATTATATTTTTTATTACCCGATTATTGGACTTTAGATGGGTCTAATCCTATGTTTCGATGGGCTATAGAAACCTTACTTCGCATAAAAACCTATCTAAAGGCAGGTCGTTGGGCGATTAACGGACACACGTTTCATATACCAGCATTACCCGATGGGAAAATGAAGGATGCTGGTTTTGAGGCCTTACTACTGATGGACCCTATTCTCTTGCAAAATGTTTTAGTTCCAATAACATGGGGAGAAAAGGAAATTTTCTTCAAGGCACTTTGTCCAATTTTTAAAAAAGAAAAAGAAGTGAAGGAAGCGCGAGGAATGGAGAAATTTATGGAACGATACGTGGCGATAGGAAATAATGAAAAAGTAGATGAATTTCGGATTTCTTCAATTAAAAATAGCGTGTTGTTTTGGAGGTAACCCATCGTAAAGAAACCATCGCAGGGAGTGCGTTGCTCCTCGTCAATTTGATATACGGGGCAAGTCATGTATTGGCAAAAGGCGTTATGCCGACCTATTTAACTCCAACCGTTTTTATCTTTCTTCGCGTGATAGGCGCGGCAAGCTTGTTTTGGGTTATATCCTTAATTACGCGAATAAAACCGGTTGAACGCGCAGATCTTATACGGTTCATGATGTGCGGATTATTTGGCGTTACGGTTAATCAACTTTTGTTTTTTCATGGGCTCAATGCGTCCTCCCCGATGAACGCTGGGATATTGATGGCGATTAATCCTATCCTCGTCGCCGTTTTGTCATTTTTTTGGTTAAAGGAAAGGTTGATAAAAACCCAATGGGTAGGAATAATTATCGGTTCGTTGGGTGCAATTGCCTTAACAACCTATGGGTCGAAAAGCATTGAAACACGGTGGGGAGATTGGTATTTATTGGGAAATTCCTTATGTTATGCTGTTTATTTGATCGCGGTGAAACCCTTGATGCAAAAATATAATCCCTTGCATGTAATTACATGGGTTTTTACTTTCGGTAGTTTCTTCTTGCTCTTGTTTCCTCCTTTGTATGCTGAATTACCTCAGACGGAATTTTCTGGGTTTCCAATCGACATTTGGGCAAAGATTCTGTTTGTAATCATTGGGGTTACTTTTCTCACGTATCTGCTTACGGTTTTCGGATTAAAATTTGTTTCCTCCACCCTGGCTTCTGTTTTTATTTATGTACAGCCTATTGTTGTCATTCTATTTTCGTTTGTTTTTTTTTCCCTTGGATGGTCTGCAGATTATACCCATGCCATAAATCAAACCACCTTATTGTTTATGATAGTGGTTTTTGTCGGGGTGTATCTTACGACTAACCGTTCAACGCACAAAACACCATGAAACACGTATTGCTCTTTTTCTTATGGGTTCTTTCCTTCGTTGCAAAGAGTCAAAAAATAATCGATCATCATTCCTATTCCCGTTGGAATAGAATCGAGAAGGTAAAACTATCTAATCAAGGAATTTGGCTTACGTTTGAGGTGGTGCCGCTCCAAGGCGATGGTTATCTGCATTGGTATAATACCCTAACGAATCACCAAGACTCAATGTACTGTGCAAAAGATCTTCAAATGACAGAATCGGGTTCCTTAATGGCCTGGCGCCGTACGGCGGGCTTTGATACCTTGAGAACCTGTGAGTTGAATAAATTGGATAAAAAGAAGTGGCCAAAGGATACAATGGTGGTCTATCATTCCATAAAGGATACGCTAAGGAAAGAACCACAGGTTAAACGATTTCAAATGGCGGAATCTGCCGATTATTTGGCATTTCTAAAAGAGCAGAACGATAAACCACAAGCCTCAGTAGTTAATGCCTCCAAGAAATGCTGGTTTCACAAGAAAAAAAAACCAACGGAACAACTAAAAGAAATCAAATCGGACGGGACCACCTTGGTTTTGGAAAACGGGGGCCATCGTTTATTTCGGGTGCATAATACAACCGATTTCTTGTTGTCAAAGCAAGGCAACTTGGCTTATATTACCCAAGAAAAGGGAAAACGCGACACCTCAAAACTGTGGGTTGTTACCCCAGATGCCCTTTTACCCATTCAGGTTGGTAATAAGCATTTCAGCATCAAAAACCTTCAGTGGAATAAAGAAGGAAACCTGCTAGCATTT
>JBJTWF010000157.1:0-2788 GCA_046081565.1 Flavobacteriales bacterium
TTTACCGTTCAAGTGGGGGCATTCCGAAAACCTGTTCCTTCCAAGGCATTTTCCTCCTTAACCCCGGTCAATGCAGAGCGCTTGAGTAATGGTTTGGTCTGCATTATTGCAGGATTTTTTGAGAATTCTTCTTCAGCGAATGTCGCCCGGAAACAAATTCGAAACGGAGGCTTTAGCGATGCGTTTCTTGTTTCCTATTGCGATGGGGAAAGGATCCCACTTTATCAAGCCCTTGAAATGGAACGTAGGGGTGGCTGTAGCGTTCGGGATAATTCAGCCTTGCTTGAAGAGGTCGCTACGTTGATGAATGATGCTAACGGAAAATCAGAAAGTTCAATCGGGGAGGAGGTATATATTACAGTACAAGTGGCCGCCCTGAAATCAACCACAAGTGAATCGAAGTTTAACGGAATTGAAGATTTATTTTATACGACCTCTTCCTCGGGGTTAGTAAAATATGCTAGTGGGAAATTTACGAATTTGGATGAAGCCAATGCTCGCAAGAAAGATGTAAGGCAACGCGGATTTAGCGATGCCTACTTGGTTGCTTATCGTGGGGGAAAACCCATTTCATTGGCTGAGGCAAAGGGTTTAATCGCACAACAAGAAGAAGCCAAGCAACGTGCCTCATTTGCCAAAACAGAACCCATAAATCAAGATTTGAATGCGGTTGTACCGGCACCGCCAAAGCCTGTGTTTTACTATTTTTCACAAAATACAATGAAACCAGACCGTAATTCCCTTTCTGATTACAACCAAACGGCTGGCTTTTCATACCGCTCTAAAACGGCATCTTTTGTATCAGGACCCTATGATCAACGGCTTTTGTCGCCTTTGTTTTGGTCTTCCTTAGCACCTTTTTCATCGGAACGCCTTTTCGAAATTCCACCCGCGATTGTTGTGGAAAGCAATTCTGCCGTAGGCAACCTCGCCGTGCTACACGATTACCTTATGAAACACGATTTGTCGTTTTGTTTTATTCAAAACGGCGATAAAATTCAATGCAGAATCACGCCTAACGAGGATGACCAAGATGCGATGCTCCAGTATTTAGAAAAATTAGGTTTAACTTACACCACGACGCAATGAAAGAAAAAGAAGCCATTTTAGAAAAACAAGCTAACGTACTTACCGATACCTTGTCGTTGGTTTTGTACAATGACGATGTGAACACTTTTGATCATGTAATTTTCTGTTTAATGAGCATTTGTAAAATGGAGGCCTTGGCAGCGGAGCAATGCACCTTTATTGTTCATTATTCGGGAAAATGCGTTGTAAAATCAGGGGCGTACGAAGTTTTGGAGCCCTTGTGCGTAGCCTTAATGGACAAAGGCTTGAGTGCAAAAATAGAGGCCTAAGGTCTTAACAACTGATAAAACGATTTCTCCACGGTTTCATACGCATTATTTGGTGTCGGTTCCAGCGCAGGGGAAGCCACCAGCGTAAAAGATTGATCCACAAGTAAATATTGTGGAAATTTGACGATACCAAGGGTTTCCCACATTGGATCGCTTGCGGATAATCCAATTTTCGGCCAAGTAATTTGACGTAAAGAACGCTCCACCCCTTCATCCATCGTTGGAGGTTCTACATACAGCGTGTAAAATGAAATTTGCTTGCCGTATTGTTGATGTAATTTAAGTAAGGCTGAAAGTTGTGCAAGGGAAGACGACTTGGTAGGGTCGAAGGCATGGATATAAATACCCTTATTTTTTTCGGGCTGAATCCGAAGCGTGTCCTTTCCGTGAATAAGACGTAAAGGCATAAATTCCTCTCCAACCATCAACCGATTGAATTTATCTAAAATGTTTTTGGCTAATATTCGCTGCGGTAGGTACGGATTAACTTGGGACAAAACGGTAAGGTTCGCTTGTATCGTTGTCCTTGGTAAAAATTTATTGTACTCGCTTTGCTTCACAAGGTAGGTTAACACGAGATAGCGTAATTCCGGATTGGAGCAAAAGGGGGTTAGCGATAGGAGGGAGTCTGCCTTTTTGATGGAATTATTAACCAAAGCAGAAAAAAGTTTATTTCCTAGGGTGGGCTCAAGGGTGTAAACAAATTGATCGTAAAAACTTTTAAAAAATTCCATGTAAGCATCCGATCGAAGCGCTACGGGTTGATTTTTTAAATATTGGGTGTATTTATCCTCCGGGGAAGGGGCACCCAGGTAACCTAAATTATCCATGGCTTGCCCAATGGAATACCTACGATACGTTTTAAAAAAACTACAGGTATCTGTTTTATACGCTTTGTTAACCTCATTCTTAAACCACATGATTCGAGTTACGAATTCTGCCGTATTTAAATCCTTTAATGGATACACTTCCGCAATGTAGGAGTCCATCCATTGCTGAAAGCCAAGTATCTTATAATTAATGTCGGTAGAGTCTAAGTTATAAAAGGTGAATTCGATGTCTTCTTTCCGGTTGAATCGGATATTTTCTTCGTTTTGCGAAATGAAGTCAATGGTGTATCGAGCCTTTGGTTGTACATACATAAACCCTGAGAACAATGCGTTTCCGATACGAATTTTTGTGATTTGATTGATTGGTATGGTGGTTCTGAAAAAGCCATTGGTATCAATCGATACCTTTTGCAAAACCGTAGGAAAATGGCTTAGATGGTCTTCAATGGCGGATACATAAAAGGTCTGATTCTTAAATTGTGGCGCATACCCTTTGATCGATACTTGGGCTTGATTAGAGGCCAATACTCCAATAAAAAGTAACAAGGTAAGGGTTCGCATACCGCTAAGTAATGAGTTCATGAGCATTGGTTACAAACA
>JBJTWF010000158.1:0-8102 GCA_046081565.1 Flavobacteriales bacterium
CTTTTTCATCGCCTGTATTGATTCCAAGTAACATTAGTAACGGGGCCTTAGGAATTTGGGCCGGATACGGCACCTGGTATGACACCTTATACTGTATCCCATAACCATTCTATACGCCCAAAGAAAAACTGAAAGTTTCTACGTACACGTAAAAACCAATTGGCTGCGCTTTGGAAAAAATTAATTTCTATCTTCGTGGCAGTAAATTAAAACGAATCCTATGAACAAAACCTTACCCTTTTTTAGTGCTATATTGAGCATTACCTTTCTTCTCACCAGTTGTGGTGGAAGTAAAGAAGACGATAAATCCACCGAGCGAAAAGTGGGAGATTACAACCTTGCGGTCGATAAATCCATGAACGGTGACTTATCCGCTGATTTTGAGGTAACAAAAGCGGTTTTAAAAGTGGCAAAATATGGTGCAAAACTCTTAGTGGAGGTTAAAAGAACTTCCAGTTCATTTTCCTTTGATGTTGATCATGCGAAATTCGATCATGAAGGCGTTGCAGATAGTTTAAAATATGATGTACAAGCGGATATCCTGGGTGAAAGCGATGTTCCTGTTGAAACCAGTTTGTCTTATGCTTCATTGGATCCCTTCGTTAAGCTGCGCTCACTGAAAAAGGGAGAAACCCTATGGTTAGAATTCAGTGCAAGCCGGGTTGATGACCCTAGCAAAGCAAAAAAGGTTAAACTAATGTCAAGCCTCGAAAAATACATCGGTGGTTCAACAGCCACTTCCAGTTCCGACGAAACGGAAGGTTCAGAAGAAACCAGTGACTCAGAAAGCGATGGAGAAGCATCAGAGGCAACAGAATGCGATGAAATTGCGGGTGATTTTAAAGCCCTTGCAGATGAAGCGGTGAGTTTTGCAAAAGAATTAAAAGAAAATCCAAAGGATATTTCCCTTATCGCTCAAAAAAGTTCTTTTGCAGCTAAGTTTATCAAGTTGAAAAGTAATTCAGCGTCTTGTGCCACGGACCCCACTACAGGACCAAGAATTAAAAAAGCGATTCAACGTATCACCGGCGGAGGTTTCTAGAAAAGAAAGGTCAATAATTCTATTAAAGCGGAATGAACATTCCGCTTTTTTTATACCTTCGTTTATCCATTTATCGCACCTATGAAACATATTTTTTTCCTATTTCTTTCGGTTGTTGCTATTTCCCCTTTTATGGGTCAACTCAAGATCACCCAAATCCATTTAAATAGTGGAAACCACCTCACTTTTTTCTCACCCAACACTTCCTTAAGCAACTTCAATGAATTAGCCCCCAATTCAACCATACTCGGTAAAGATTTCAGTGCTTTTTCACAAAATGAACTTTATCCTTACTTCCCTACCTCCTATTCGAATTTCGTAACCAATGACGCCTCGTTTAAGGCCATACAGGTCGGATTGAAGTTGCCAAAACATCCCGCAGGAACGTTGCGCATGGGTATTTCAACGGTAAGAAATAACCTGCTGAATACCCGTGGAACCTACACCCAATCGTTTGTGGTAGACACGTTCGTTTCCGTTCAAAATGGATCAATGATCTTCGCGGATAGCATCGTGTATCAGTATTATTTCGGAAATTACAGCAACCAACAAGTACGTTTGGATGGTGCTTATGTTTGGGAACACGAAGCTGGGAATCGGTGGGCCTTTACCGCAGGGTTCGGATTATCCGTTGGGATTTCATATCAATCAACTACCAGCCTTACCTATGGAGAAAGCATTAACTCGTATGTTGTGAATAATGAAAACCAAGGCCCCTCTATCTATAGCGGACAATATGAGTCCTTCACGAATAAAATTGCATGGGGAACGACGGCCTATTTTCCACTCGGAATCGGCTTTAAATTGGGTACAAAGCGTGCCTTTTGGATTCCTTGGATGATATACACCGAATTGAGACCATTCCTTTCTATGAATAGCATTCCTTTTCAACCCTTGCGGTTTAGCCCCGGAATTGGAACAGCGAGCGGTATTCGATACACCATAAAGTAACCCTTGGTTTACTTACCAAAGAAAAGGGAAAATAGCTTTGCGCGCGGAAGGGTAATCTTCAAATTGCTCATGATACCATTGATGATGAGAAATGGCACGGGGAACAACGTTTGCAAACGTCCAGAGGGCAAAAACAAGGCCTGGTAGACTCCACGTAAGGATTCCAAAACCTATCCATTCTATTACCTCTCCAAGTAAGTTAGGACAAGAAACCCATTTAAATAGTCCTCCTGAAGGAATTTTATATCCCTTTTCACCCGGTTTACGAAGGTTAATTAAAATCGCATCGGAATGCCAATTAATGGCCATCCCCGTTAAGAAAATCAGCATACCAAAGATGAATCTAGGATCATAAAACCAACTTAGCGCATAAAAACCGATATTTCCAAAATAATACCCAAGAAAAAATCCATTCATCATATTAAAACACATCGCCGACAAAACAATAATCAAAGGCATTTTCTTACCTCGTGTGCGGAGACGCAAAGGAAAAACAATGGAGCGATTCAAATAATGAAACGTAAAAAGACCTACCATACACCCAGAAACAGCATTCAGTGGGCGTTCACCATGCCAAAGGAAGTAAGCAAGAACAAACAGTACAAATACTTCCATGATAAACCATCCAAACCGATTGTCAACCATCGGTCCCCACCGATCGCTGGTATGCCTTCCATAGGGTGCTGTTTGTTTGAACAAGTATAAAAACGTGACGATTCCCAAGCCTATCCAAGACATGGCGATGATAAAATACAATTCGTTATTCATAAAAATTGTTTATTCGTCGGGAAGATATCCTTTTTCTTTAAACCAGTGAATTAAATCGCGAAGGGTACTTTCCAAATCCCTCGGGTGGTGCTGTAAAGCTTCCCTAGCTTTTTTATGTGAAATAAAACGATTCCCCTCACGCAAAATCTGAATCGACTCTTTCGTATAAAGTGGTGGTTTACGGATCAACCAGGCCACTCCTCTTACAAACGGCAAGCTCAAACGAACGAGCCAAACCGGGAGCATAATTACCGGCAGGGGTTTGCCTTTTATTTTGGCAACCAAGCCAATAAGTTCTTGCATGGTAAGGTAGTGTCCCGATAAAAAATAGGCCTGACCGATTTCTCCTTGGTACAAGGCATTGCATAGGCTGTGAGCAACATCGCGAACATCAACCCAATCATAACCGCCATGAAAAACCGCAGGTATTTTCCCTTTATATATTTGAAGGATGGCCTTTCCTTGAAGCGATAGCGAATTTTCAGGAGGACCAATAACGGAAGTTGGGTTAACGATAAGGGCGGGTAAGCCCTGTTTACAAAAACCCAAGACCACCTGTTGTCCATCGCGTTTGCTTCGATCATAAGCGTAACCGTTGTCCCCAACAAAGGCTCGATTTTCATCCATGGCTTTATCGGATGGAAGAGGATCATAGGCATGTATGGAGGAAACATGGACCACGCGTTTCAACTGCTGTCGTAACGCAGAAGCCATGAGCACGTGCACGCAATGAACATTTATCCACGCCACCGCTCCATGTTTATCTCCATCGATGGAAACCCGACCGGCTAAATGAATCAAAGCATCATACCCCGAAAGAAAGGCATCCATGGAAGAAGCATCGGACAAATCGCCTTTAAAACACTCGACTTCAGTTCCGTTAAAATACGCCGCATCCTGGTGAATAAGCACCCGAACACAGAACCCGCGTTTTAATAATTCTTGAACAACGACAATTCCAATATGACCGGTGGCACCGGTAACGGCTACTTTTTTTAATTCCATGTCAAACCCTAAAATAGGGAAAATACCGTTGCCAAGGGAGAAAAAATCGCGCTGGTCCTCCGTTATCGTTCGACGATAGAAACACGACCAAAATCCAAGATATCAAAACTAGCGGTCCTTCGAGCGTTAGAAAGGTGGTAGGTCTTATAAATAGCCATCTCCTCCTTTTCGCTTTTCATTCCAACGGTTTCAAATGCTTTATTTGAACACATCGGTAAAGCCTTACCACTCTTTTTGCCATTCGAAATGACTTCTCCCCTTTCATTCATGGCAAGGAAGTAAACCTCATTATTTATTCTTTCATCGATACAAAGATTCAACGTTTCAGAGGGTTTGACCATCAACCAACCTTTCGTTTTAGGCCCGTTCTTGGTATTTAATCCATAAGAAAGGTAAACGATTCTATTCGATGTGTTGGTGATTTCTATCCTTTCTGTTTCGAAACCATTCTTTATTTTGGGTTTAGAAAATGAATTCGGGATTAAGGCGTATGCTTCATGAATAATGCGTAGATCTCGGTAACGCAACCAACAAAACCCTTTATTGCCCCAAGCCTCTCCCCAACTGTTGACTAATTTGAATGCACCGCCTCCGACCTCATCGTCATAACCAACAATACACATGGCATGTCCTCCCATGCTTTTAGCGGCAATAAAGTTGTCCATTAAGACGACGCCGTTACTATCCAAATAACCAGACATTAAATTATACCCTCGTCCATTGGAAACAAAACTTAATCCAATAACTACGGGATTGTTTTTCAAAAGTGCCTCTTTGATTTGATTGACGTTTTGGGGTTGTAGGGGATTGAAATCAAAGAGCCGATGCTCATAGGTAGTACGGCCGTCGTCCAATGCACCATAAGGAAACGGGTAATCCTCGACGGTTGGACAGCCTTTACGAGTAAGTAAGGCTAAACATGGTAATATCCAAGCACCGCTGGCATCAGGAGATTTTTTATCTAAATATGAATACCGATTGTAGGTACTTAACGGAGAAAAAATAGGCATGTTCATCCCTCCTTCAATACGCTTTACAATCGTCATTCCGTAATAGGTGGTTGCCCAACCTGTGCAAGAACCGATGTCTCCTTGGTCTCCGATGGCAGGAAGATAGTTCTCCAAAGAATAACGAGGGATAAGTTTGCTTTTATACCAGGGTTCCTTCCCTGACTCAATGGCAGCAAAGAATGGATTTGAAAGGTAAACGGAAATAAAAACAGCCCAAACCTTCATTCCAAAATAGGGTTGAAAGCGTAGATTTAAGGTATTCATAAAACTTCTTTTTTGCATTCGTAGGATCGTTTAAAAAAAATCGTAACGGATTTCAAAATTGTGCTTTTCAGAGGTAAACCTCAATATGAAAAACACTGCATTTGTTTTAACCATAACCCTCGTTTCAGGATTAGGTTACACCCAAAAAATCAATAAATCCATTACACTGAAAATCGATGAATCATCAACTAAGCAAGCCCTATTAGCCGATAAATCCCCTATGGCAATCGATTCAGGGGTCTCCCAATCCACAGCGCCATCGGATACATGCGATGGGATAAAAAACGATACTGGTACCACAAGCGTTGAAGCCCATTACGATGCGATTGACCCCATCTCAAAGGCAGAAGAGTTCTATCTAGTTACACAACAACAAGCCAAAGGACTCATCACCAAAACAGGTAAGATCCTATTAAAACCTATTTACTTATCCATTAAGGTTGTTTCTGAAAAGGACAGCTTATTGCTCATTACACCTTCCAAAAAACAAATGCAATTTGCCAATTTCAAGGGTGAAATCCTTACAGAGCCCTATGAGGAGGTAATTCCTTATTCTGCTGGTTTCCTCATTAAAAAAGATGGCAAATGGGGGACACTAGACAACCAACTCATGGTTGCCATTAAACCCATTCATAAGGCAATTTATACCAAATCAAAAGATCATTTAATCATAAAAGATCAATACAATCAATTCGGATTTTATGATGGGCGCGGGAAACTAAAAACAGCAACAAAATATGATAATATTCGAGCTTTAGTATTCCAGGATAGTATTTTGGGATATATTGTGGAACGTTTTGAACAGTACGGCTTAGTCGATGGCCAGTTGAACATCCTTCTTCCATTACAAAAAGAAATATTAAATTATATTGAAACAGGTCATGGAATTCTACTCACGAAAAAAGACCCTTCGAACCAGGAACTCACGCTTTATAGCCTAAACGGTAAGCGCGTAACGCACAACACCTTTTCGCGAATTAAACGATCATCGTTTAACAAAGACGTATTTATTATCTCTACGTTTAAAACCCTTCGTGTAAAGGAAAATCCTCATGCCAAATCCGTATCAAAGCGTGTCGAGCTATATGGAATAATGAATTCAAATGGGGATTTTATGTTAAAGCCTGTATACGAAAAGTTGCTAGAAACCCACAATAAACATATCGTTTTCGCAAAACGAAAAAACCAATGGATTTCCTTCGATGTAAACACCCATCAAATCGCTCAAACCGCCTACACCCATATCAAAGCAACCTCTCATCGTCAATATATCGTACAACGAGGTGGATTCCAAGCCAATGGCTTCAAGGTAAATGGTGTTTTTGGACTTTTGGATTCAAATTTCACAGAAATTATTCCCCCCGTTTATGAAGCCATTGAAGAAATGGTGGAAGTAGATTCAGTTTACCGAGTTAAAAAAAATGGGGATTACGGATTCATGACTGCTCAGGGAGAAGAGATCGTTCCCGTTCAATACAACCGACTATTATTGAATTCAAACGGAACCATTATTGGATCAAAAACCAATCGTAAAACAATGATCACATCCAATTCCCTATTTTCCTTAGCCAAACCTGACAATGCCCGGAATGAAACCTTTCGTTACCTTGATTTTTGTACACCCGATAGCCTGATTCGATTCAGTAAAAACGGAACTTCATTCGGGATTATGACAGATAAAGGAAGGGAATTAATAGCGCCTAACTTTACCTTCATCAACCCAAGAACCATGGCAGATAGCTTGTATTATGAAACCGTAAAAGGAGGTTCTCTAACCCAGTTTGAGGACTATGCCGAATACTTTGGTGGTGCAATAGGTCTCATAAATGCTCGAGGAACCTTGCTCCTTCCCAGTGAGTTTGCTGAAATTAGCTCCATAGAAAAACAATGGGTTTTGGCTTCGACGTATGACGACGAAAAAATACTCATTAATTTAACCGATGTTCAGCATACTGATGGTAATCGTTTCAAGTACCTAGAACCCCTTTTTAAAGACAGTAGTGTACTGTTTATCGCTGCAACAGAATTAGAAAAATTAAATCACCATATCCTATTGGATGGTAAATTTGGATTGATGAATATCGATGGAGAATTTATAATCCCACCGGTATTTACAACCCTTACGAAAAACGGTGCTTTTCTTATTGGATATACCTTGGCGACAAAAGCATACAGCCTTTTTGATCTATCAGGAAATAAGATCCTAGATTCGCTAGAATCCATTCTACCGCTCTGCGATAGTTTATATTTATACCGAAAAAACGATATGGTTAAAGCGTATAATGCCAAATCCAAATCGTTTATTTACGAGGACAATTTCATTGACTTCCTTTATCCTGAGTCCTATTTTAGAAGCTCACATAGCTCTTTAGACCCAACCCATACCTCACCCTTGGATGCACAGGATGATATCGTGTTGCCTGATGAGACGGCCTATGAATTTTTTGGAATAAAAAACAAACGAAATAAATGGGGAATAATCAATGCTCAAGGAGAAATAGTTATGAAACCGAAATACGATGACCTAAAAATGGGAGAATACGATCTTGTTATCGCTGGAAAAATCGATGAAGAAACCAATGAAATCAGGTACGGAGTTGTTCAGCTAAACCATTAAATTATCATCCCATTTGAATATTCGAATATAGATTTTGACGGCCTTGATCGACTAGTCTTTCATTGTTTCCAAGACTTAAAGTATACGAAAAAAAATCTTTCAACACAGCGTATACGTTAGCGATTTCAATAGCGAAGGCATATCAAAGGCACGCCTATGTTTCCCTACCCTAAAAGATCACCGCGTTGACTGAGTAGACCCAAGGTCGTATCGAAGGCACGCCTATGTTTCGCTACCCTAAAAGATCACCGCGTTGACTGAGTATAATAAGCTTAAAATAGTTTTAAATCCGATTATATTCTCTAGTATATAGATGATATACTCGAATATCTTTTTGGAGTTCTTTAAAAGATATTCGAGTATATCATCTATATACTAGAGAATATAATCGGATTTAAAACTATTTTAAGCTTATTATACTCAGTCAACGCGGTGATCTTTTAGG
>JBJTWF010000159.1:0-3960 GCA_046081565.1 Flavobacteriales bacterium
GCGAATTCCATTGACTTTTTCATATTCTATGGCAACGGTATGCACTTTCCGATTTTTAAACAGCGCTGCTTCGATTTCTGAACCCTTCATACCTTGAATACCAATGTTTGCAATTCCGCACGAGTAGTTTTTTTCTAGCGGCGAATAAAATACCACACCGGGAAGGTTTTTCACTTGATCGGTCCAGTACTTTTTTAGTTCAAAAAGCCTTTTTTCTTTACGTTCTGAACCTATGGCATTGTGAAAATCGATGGCGCTTCCGATGGCCATTTCAGCGGCAAAGGATCGGGTTCCCAACGACTCAAACTTGCGGATGTTATCACCGTCGGGCTGATCGTTGGAGAGCAGGGCCCATATTTTTTTAATCTTGTCTTTTTTTATGTATAATAATCCACTTCCAAAAGGAGCACACATCCATTTGTGTAGGCTTGTGCCGTAATAATCACACCCGAATTCTGGAATTTGATATACGGTATGAGCAAGCGTGTGTGCTCCATCCACAATGACTTCAGCACCATTTGCATGGGCTAAATCCGTAATTTTCTTTATGACGGAAACCGGAATGATTTGTCCGGTCCAGTTAATGAGGTGTGTAAGGTAAACGATTTTGGTTTTGGGGGTTATTGCAGCGGCGTAGGTTTGATAAATGTAGTTATCATCGGTGGTAGGCATATTTAATTCTACCCATTTCAAGGTGATTTTATCCCTTTTCTCTCTTTGTTTCCATGCATTTCGCATGTTCGGATAATCGTATTTGCATACGACCACTTCGTCACCTGCCTGAAGGTCTAACCCGAAGATTATGGTGTTCAGCGCTTCGGTAGCGTTTCGGTTGATGCTAATTTCTTCGGGGTCGGTTCCACAAAACCTTGCCAGTTTCTTACGAAGGGGCTCTCTTCCTTCATCTAGGCTTCGCCACATGTAATAGGTTGGTGCCTCGTTACACCATTGATAGTATTTAATGTGCACGTCTTGGACTTGCTTCGGTTGAGGGCTCACACCACCGTTGTTAAGGTTGATGATGTTGGAGGATGTGGTATAACACGACCTAACCCAGGCCCAAAAATCATCCTCGTTCATTTCAGGGATTGCGGAATAATCCAATGAGGGGATGTGGTTGGCGGCATGCACCCATGGATCGAGCGCGGCAGCGGCCAAAACTCCACCGGCTAATGTGGCGGATTGCTGAATGAATTTTCTTCTACTCGACATGTACTTTCTTTTCCATGAAGATAAAGAATTTTACTTAATGATAAACTCATCGGCAAAAATCCAGGGTGTATTTCCTTCTCCTGGTAGTCCAGGTGGAATGGTTTTAGGACCTTTCAGTAACAGCACAATATACTGTGTCTTGTCCTTACATTTAATTGAGGTGCGTTCAGCAATGATCTGGAAGGGTTTTCTTGTTTTTTTGTCTGTTAAAAGGGTGACTTGGGTCGGGAGATGAATCCATGAGGATGGTTCATTCAAAAAACCTAGTTCCAATCCCTTTATCTTGGTTTTTTTTCCTAAATCGATGCGAATTTTTACCTCATTGGTGTCGAAACCCACCCATTGATTACCCCTCCACGGGCGAGCTCCAAATTGACCATCAACCAGGGTTAAATCCCCGGAGTTGTATCGTTGGTTTGGGGGTGTTTCATAGCTCACGATTGCTCCCAATCCTTGGTGACAAATAAGGGTTAAAGAATCTGCACAACAGGGGGAGTCAATTGTCAATTGATTTTTTGTGGTTTGGGTCTCAGGGCGCTTAAAATTAAGGGTTTTATTCCCTTCCAACCGAACACCATCCTGTACACCGCTAGAATGTACTACAACGCATTCACTGCTATCTTTAAACTCAAACCCCAACGATATTCCATTCGGAATTCGATGAAATTTGACGTTTGGTTTCATAAAACTCAAAGCAACATGGGTGTTTAGGTTGGGGCCGATTAGTCGAGGAATATGATGGGTTTTAAGGACCTCTTCAAAGGTTTTGTAGGGTGCTTTAGATCCTCCCCAGAGGACTTGACTCAAGGCAATAGCCCGTGGATAAGCCATGTACGTTAATTGATCGAAAGAAGGAATATACTCCGTCCATAAATTGGCCTGACCGCCCAAAACAAATTGGGCTTCTTGTGCGCTAAGTTCCTTCGGAATAGGTTGAAAATCATATACTTTTTCCAGTGAAGTGTACCCGCCAATGGCCAAAGGCTCCGAAGTGGATTTTGATTGATAGTGGTCGAAATAGCAATGAGAACCAGGGGACATCACAACGAAATGGCCATCTTTTGCCGCAGCAATGCCCCCGTCTGTACCACGCCAAGACATTACCGCTGCACCTGGGGAAAGTCCTCCTTCCAAAATTTCATCCCAACCCATGAGTTGCCGATTGTGTTTTGTGAGGTACAAATCCATTTGACGAATGAAGTAACTTTGAAGTTCGTGTTCATCTTTTAAGGAGTGCTTTTTCAGGTTATCTTGGCAGGCGGGACAGGCTTTCCAACGGGTTTTGGGAACCTCATCACCGCCAACATGAATAAACTTACCGGGAAACAGCATGAGCACTTCATCCAAAATATTTTGAAGAAATTGTAGGGTGCTGTCTTTTGTACAAAATACATCGTCAAAAACTCCCCACAACCCAGGAACCGGTTGTTTCAATCCCGTGCATGAAAAGGTTGGATATGCGGCTAAAGCCGCCCTAGCATGTCCGGGCATTTCGATTTCGGGAACAATGGTGATGTGTCGATTAGTGGCATATTGTACGACTTCTTTAATTTCTTCATGAGTGTAGAAACCGCCGTATCGCTTAATATTCCAAGTGCGAGGGTAAGTGGAATAATGGTTATTAACCGTACTATCGCGCCAAGCACCAATTTCGGTTAATTTGGGATATTTTTTTATTTCTATTCGCCAACCTTGGTCATCGGTTAAATGCCAATGGAAGACGTTAAATTTATACATCGCCATTAAATCCAAATATTTTTTGATTTCGGGTACGGTAAAAAAATGACGGGAAACGTCTAAATGGAGTCCTCTCCAGGAAAATTTTGGGTAGTCCTTTACGAAACAGACGGGGATGGAAAAGCGTTGATTTGATTTTTTAACGATTAATTGAAAAAGGGAATGTAGCGCATGGTAACACGAGGCAGTGCTCGTGTAAGCGATCTGAATGGCGGATTTTGTAATATTGATCGAATAGGATTCAGGGAAGGCATTAGTTAATCGGGAAAAACGAATAAAACCTGTATCGCGAACCAGCGCAATGAATTGCTTTTCTTCACCCAAATAAAGCTCCCCCAAGGTAGAAATCGCACTTGAAATGGAATCGGGAATGTTGTTCGTACAAAAAAGTAAGGAGGCTAAGGAAATGGAATCATGGGCAAAGGCGTAGGTCACGGGCGCAGGTAAAATTGGACAGCGGGATTGACTATGCGACCTTAAACTAAGGCAAAATAAAAGGAGAATAACGTAATATTTCATGCGATAAAAGTACGTTAATTCAAAAAGAAAAGGCCGGAAGTCCGGCCTGAGGTTTAATTTTTATGAATCAATGGAAATTTCAATTTTGTTTTGTTTGGTTCCAAGGATTTACTGAAATTTAAAATGGATTTAATTACTTCTTTTGGGGGCTGAAATGCACCATAGGAAGTGGATAATCGCTTTACGTGTTTGTATTTTTTTGTCATAGGCTTAAAAAAATTTTGCCCATAACGCATTTAAATCCAAATTATTGTCACCGTATCGTTTTAAATCGGATTTCTTACCTTTGTACTCCATCAACAATGATTATTTTAGTATGAATCAATCCATTAAATCGGGTGTTGCCACCGGAGATGCGGTGCAAGCCATTTTCCAATTGGCCAAAGATAAGCAGTTTGCGCTGCCTGCGGTAAATGTAACCAGCTCTTCTACGGTTAACGCGGTCATGGAGCTTGCAGCAACCTTAAATTCCCCGGTAATCATTCAGTTTTC
>JBJTWF010000160.1:0-23264 GCA_046081565.1 Flavobacteriales bacterium
CAAACCCATGCGCTCGCCCATGGCGGTGTAGAGCTCGGCGAATCCGGCGCAAACGACCTTTCTTAATAGCAGGGCACCTTCTGCGCTCTGATCTCCGTATATTTCGGTGTTGCGTTGTCGTGTTGCGTTGTGTAACTAACCCTAACCATGTAAACCCCCATAGGTTCTCTTCCTCCATGCCACTCCCATGGTGGGTTTTGGGTGGAATATACAATATTTCCCCATCGCGTATATACTTCTAGTTTTTCAATAATGCAGGGGGCTGTAGCGGAAATTTCCAAGGTGTAATCTTTGTTGTAATCATCGCATCGAATGCTCATTACGTTGGGAATGTACAAGCAAGGGGTTTCCTGTTCAGAAGACGATTGTGCAGAGAATCCTTGGAGCGTAGGAACCATCATCAGGGAAAGAATAGCGCTTTTAGGAGTTATTTGTTTAAAAAATAATCAAAAAATATAATTAAATATTAATCAAAAAGATGTATTTTTGTGTCTCTCAAAGATAGCAATTCATCGGGCAATGCATCACCTAAAAAAAATATGCATGGCCTTCCTACGAACGATTGTCCACATGGACTTAGATACTTTTTTTGTTTCCTGCGAGCGGCTCTTGGATAGTCGACTCAATGGAAAACCTATTCTGATTGGTGGCACCAGCGATCGTGGGGTTGTGGCATCTTGTAGCTATGAGGCGCGGCGCTTTGGGATTCATTCAGCCATGCCGATGAAAATGGCCCGCGAACGCTGTCCAGAAGCGATTATAATTAAAGGAAATTCGGAAACCTACAGCCGTTATTCACGCATGGTGACGGAAATTATACGCGACGCTTCACCGCTTTATGAGAAAATGTCCGTGGATGAGTTTTATATTGATTTTACGGGTATGGACCGTTTTTTTGGCACCCTTAAATACGCCAGCGAATTGCGGCAAAAAATCATCCGCGAAACAGGGCTTCCTATTTCCTTTGGCCTTTCCCCTAATAAAACGGTTTCTAAGGTTGCAACGGGAGAGGCAAAACCCAACAACGAGCGTATTATTTCTCATGGAGAGGAGCGAGCCTTTCTAGCCCCTCTATCGGTCGCTAAAATCCCCATGGTGGGAACCAAAACCTATCAAACGCTTTGCAATCTCGGGATTCGTAAGATACAGACCTTGCAAGAATTACCCGTGCAAATGATGGAACATGCCTTGGGGGAAAACGGTGTGAGCATTTGGCGGAAAGCCCAAGGAATCGATCCCACTCCCGTGATTCAACATACCGAACGAAAATCCATTTCTACGGAACGTACCTTTGATTACGATACCATTGATGTGTGTAAACTGCAAGCCATCTTGAGTGCTATGGCTGAGAACCTAGCCTTTCAGTTGCGTCGAGGGGGTAGGCTTACAGGCTGTGTAACCGTAAAAATTAGGTTTTCGGACTTTCAGACGCAAACCCTACAACGTAAAATTCCTTACACGGCAGCGGATCACCAGCTTTTACCGCTCGTATCCGAACTTTTTCAGCGCATCTACAACCGCCGCTTATTGGTTCGCTTAATCGGCGTGCGTTACAGCGACTTGGTAGGGGGGAGTCACCAGTTGACGTTATTTGATGACCAGGTCAATTTTTCGCGCTTGTATGAGGTCATGGATCGTATTCGAGTGCGTTATGGTGATCGCGCTGTGATTCGCGCATTGGGTATGGAAGCCCGTACGATTGGTCGTTGGAACCCTTTTGATGGCGATGCCCCTCCTTTGTTAGCTAACCGACGCATTTAAGTTGCTTTTTTAATGAAAATCCATTCCTATTTCAGCCTGAAGTATGGTGTTTATTCACCTGAAGCCCTCGTAAAATGGGGGGTAGAAGCAGGGTATTCGTCTTTATTTATTGCCGAAATCAACAGCACAGGTTCTACTCTTGCTTTCATCAGAGAAGCGCAGCGAGTGGGTATTCGTCCTGTAGTAGGGGTGGAATTGCGCAATGGGATGCAGACAGTAGCTACCCTAATGGTACGAAATAACCGAGGAGTACATGAAATGAATCGTTTCATTACGCCCTTTCTTCATGAAGAAAAGCCTTTTCCTTGTGTGTTACCCCATTTTTCTAATTGTTGGGTGTTTTATCCCCTCGAGGCTCCTGTGTCACGCCCCTTATTTTCCCATGAGTTTTTTCAAATACCCTTACACGCGTTGCCTCATTGGGAACTCCGTTATGCTGCGAACTACCCTCGAGACAAGGTCGTTTTGTTGACTCCCATGATGTTTCAGACGAAACGAGATGTTAATACCCATCGATTGCTTCGAGCCATTCACCACAACGTACTGTTATCAAAGCTTCCACCGGAATGGCATGCGCGGGGTACGGAGTGGTTGCTGTCCCAAACGCAGTTGAGGGAGGCGTGTGGCGAGTACCTCGATTTTTGGGAGCGGACGGAGCAGTGTATGGAGGATTGTGACGTTTGTTTTGCTTTTGGTGACGAAGCCCTACCGCAAAATCCATCTTCGTATACTGGATCTAAAGCGATGGATGAACAGTTGCTTCGAAAGCTTTGTGCGGAGGGTATTTCGTATCGCTATTCCGTATTGAACGATGAGATTGTCGAACGCATCGAAAAAGAAGTGGAACTCATTGCTCAAAAGGATTACCTCTCCTATTTTTTGATAGCCTGGGATTTTACGTCCTATGCGCGATCACGGGGTTTTTTCTATGTGGGAAGGGGGAGTGGAGCGAACAGTATCGTAGCGTATTTACTTCGAATTACCGATGTTGATCCCTTGGAGTTGGACCTTTATTTTGAACGGTTTATCAACTTATATCGAACCAATCCACCGGATTTCGATATTGATTTTTCGTGGAAAGAGCGCGATGAAGTTGTTCGCTATATTTTTGAAAAATATCCCCATGCGGCATGGTTGTGCACGTACAACACGTTTCAGTACAAGGCTACGGTTCGTGAATTGGGAAAGGTATTTGGATTGCCTAAGGCGGAAATCGATAAACTGAGCAACCGCAGTATTTCTGTAAAACAAGCCGATAGTATGTCGGCTTTGGTGTTGCGCTATGCATCCTACTTGCAAGATATGCCGTCGCATTTAAGCGTGCATTCGGGTGGAATTGTCATCAGTGAACATCCCATCTCCTGGTTTTCTGCTACGTTTATGCCTCCCAAGGGTTTTCCTACCACTCAGTTTTCGATGTTGGAGGCTGAAGACGTGGGGCTGTATAAGTTTGATGTGTTAAGCCAGCGTGGCTTGGGAAAAATCCGAGAGGCCTTAGATATTATTGCGTACAATCAGCCAGAAGCCTTAGTGGAGGACATTCATAACATACAACGTTTTAAGGAAGATCCAAAAATCAGATCGATGTTACTTCAGGCCAAAGCCTTAGGATGTTTTTATGTGGAATCGCCGGCCATGCGTATGCTGATGGTGAAATTAAAAGTCGCGACGTACTTGGAATTGGTGGCTGCTAGTTCTATTATTCGGCCAGGGGTTTCACAGTCAGGTATGATGAATGAGTACATTCTGCGCCACCGAGATCCGGCAAGGCGGGGTAAGGCTCATCCTTTGCTTTTGGAAATTATGCCAGAGACCTATGGGGTAATGGTGTATCAAGAAGATGTGATTAAGGTGGCGCATTATTTTGCGGGGTTAAGTTTGGCTGAAGCCGATGTTCTGCGCCGTGGGATGTCGGGTAAATTTCGTTCGCGGGATGAATTCACGAAGGTACAGGAGACGTTTTATGGGAATTGTGCGAGCCGAGGCTATGCCAAAGAACTCATGGATGCCGTATGGAATCAAATTGCCAGTTTTGCTGGGTATGCTTTTGCCAAAGGGCATTCCGCTTCCTATGCCGTAGAAAGCTACCAAAGCCTTTACCTCAAGGCACATTTCCCCTTGGAATACATGACCGCTACCGTGAATAATTTTGGAGGATATTATCGCACAGAGATCTATGTGCATGAAGCGCGTAAGTATGGTGCGCTGGTGGAAGCTCCCTGTGTTCAGGATGGTTTTCATGCTTGTGTTTTATATGGCAAACGGCTGGTTTTGGGGTTTGTATTACTGGAAGGGTTGGAAACAGAAGGGGTACGTCAGTTGCTGGAAGAGCGAACCAGGAATGGGAAGTTTAACGGTTTTGACGATTTCCTTGACCGCGTTCGGATGCCCCTGGATCAGCTTGCGATTTTGATACGTATTGGTGCTTTTCGTTCCTTGGGTATTTCACGAAAACAACTCTTATGGCGTGCGCATTATCGCTTGTATAAAACCGAACCTAAATCAACCCAAGAAGGGCTGTTTGTCGCTCCCGTTCAGGAATTTGCATTACCTGATTTTGAGGAACATTCCATGGAAGCGGTATTCGATCAGTTGGATTTATTGGGTTTTCCCTTGTGCAATCCGTTTGATTTGCTTGCGGATCCGATTCCCAAGCATGTGTTTGCGGCCCAATTGCCCGACAACCGAGGGTTAATTCTTGAAACCTATGGATACTTAGTGGCGGTGAAAAAGTCAAAAACCACTCGTGGCGATTACATGTATTTTGGTACCTTTCTCGACCTTCATGGCGATACAATCGACACCGTGCATTTCCCCGAGTCTGGAAGAAGGTATCCCTTTCAGGGAAAGGGTATTTACCGATTAAAGGGGGTGGTTACCGAAACGTTCGATTATTATACCCTTGAAATTGGCGAGATGCAAAAACTTCGCTGGATGGATGATGTACGGTACAGGGAGGTTGGGTGATATGCGCTCAAATGGTTCCGATTTCCGTATATTTATGCATTACAAAGTAAAAAAAAATCTAAATCCTTAGCCTATGAAATGCTTAGTTTTTTGTGGTTCGTTGCTATGCCTTCTGTCGCTTGGCTGCAAGAAGAAAACGAACCAAACCCCACGAAAAGTAACCTATAAAATTCAATGCACGGATTGTTTTGTGGTATGGGAAGAAAATGGAGTGCAAAAAAACATGCAGCATGTTAATTCCAATTGGACAACCACCTTTGATGGAATGAAAGATAGCATGGTCTTGGTTTGTGCCATGAATACTGCTGGTACACCACAAGGCGTAGGCGCTACCATCTTACTGAACGATGATACTTTGAAACATGCTATGAATTATTGTCCAATATCAGGAACGGTAGTGGTGGCCGATACCTTAGAATAACACATCCCTAGTGTTTTTTGTAAAAGCACCAAAATGCGGTTGAAAAAATCAGTACTTTGGTGGCCAAATTATACCCATGGGTTTAGTACAAGCTTTCATTAATCAAATAGGAAGAGAGGCGGCGAGGGATGTATACCGTTCAGGTAAAAAGAAATTCGCATCCGTTGTGGATCTGGCGCAACCTGCATTCACCAATCAAGGAATCCTTGAGGAAATTGAGCAATTTGAACTCACCTCATCGGTTGAAACTACCATACGAAACCTGAGTAATTTGGTGGAAAGGGCAGAAAATACGGAGGTAAATAATTTCGATTGGGAAGAAATCTTTATCGAATTAGACAACAAAATAGAATTTTGTCGCGAAGAATACGGTGCAATAGAGAACCTGCGCATTGAGGCTTTAGATAAAAAAAATGAGGTAAATTTTAAAGTAAAAAAAGAGGAACACATCACTTTTATTACGGCGCTGGTAAAAAACCAAAATCTCCAGCTACATGGAGATAAAAAATTTCCTAAGCTTTTGGCAATAGCCAGTTCTTTTTTGGGAATTGCCCCCTTGGTTTTAGGAGAAAAGGTGGCTAAATCAGTCCTCTTTTTGTTTACGATGATAATTGTGTCGCTATGTTTATATTTTGGTGTTCAATTCTTGATTCATCCAGAAAACTATATACAAAATGCTCAAGTTGATCGGGCTCAAGCGCTTAAATTAGCAACGTCTGGCGCGTATTTATTATTTATGCTTGGCGGTATGTTATACGCTTTAATCGTATTGAGTTCTTTAAAGCAATTCACGAAAATGAGAGACAATCAACTAAAGAATAATTCATTACTGATCCATTTAGAGCGTTATTTAAAGGCTTACACGTAAACGTTGCAAATTTCAATTCAACGAATTGTAATCATGCTATCCAATCGAATATGCAAGTCCCCTTAACGGTTGCAGCAACATTTTACGGTCCAATTTGTTACCTTTTCATGCATCAACTCAAACGCACTCAAACCGTAAAAACAGATATCGATACCTGTTGGGAGTTTTTCTCTTCACCCCATAATTTAGCGAAGATTACCCCTTCTTCCATGGGCTTCGTGGTTCGTACGGAAATTCCAGAAAAAATGTACGAAGGCCTCATGATTGAATATACCGTTAAACCCATGCTTGGTATTCCCATGCGTTGGGTAACCGAAATTAAAACGGTTCGCGACAAGCAGTTTTTTGTGGACGAACAACGGGTAGGACCGTACACGCTCTGGCATCACGAGCACCATTTTAAAAGCGTTGGAGATTGCGTTGAAATGACCGACATCGTGAGCTACCAGTTGCCCCTAGGTTTTATTGGCCGTTGGATGCATGCCCTTTTCATTAAGAAAAAATTAGCGTCCATTTTCGACTACCGTTTTAACGTGGTAGAAAGGCTTTACAATCAAGATTGATGGGATTCCGTACCTTTGAACCATGAAGTTCAAGGACTACGCCATTCATCCCGCCATATTACAAGCCATTGACGAACTTGGATACAAGCGTCCTACCGACATTCAGTTTAAAGTCATTCCCCATATATTGAACGGCGAAGACGTCATGGCCGTAGCTCCCACAGGAACGGGTAAAACCGCAGCTTTTGCCATTCCTATTCTTCATCAAATTCAACGAAATACTCACCGCAAAGGCGTACAAGCCTTAGTGATGGTCCCCACGCGAGAACTTGCACGTCAGATTGAATCTGTTTTTTTAGGATTGAGCAAACACCTTTCCATTAGTGTCTTATCGTTAATTGGTGGTGTGGAGCAGGATAGTCAGGTCAAGAAACTACAAGAACGCACCCAGGTGCTTATCACAACCCCTGGTCGTATGTTTGACCTAATCGCACAGGGATATTTGGATATTTCAACGGTACAAACGTGGGTGCTTGACGAGGCTGACCTGATGTTGGATCTCGGATTCGCAAGAGATATCGTTGATGCCAAGCGCAAATTGCCAAAACGCCTTCAAACCTTATTTTTTACCGCAACCATTAATAAAAAAATTAAATCCCTAGCCTACGATGTCGTCAAAGACGCCATACGCATACAAATCACTAAGGGAAATCCGGTTTCTAAAAACGTAGACCATCAAGTGCTGATGGTGGAAATGGACGATAAACGCTTTTTCCTAGAAAACATCCTCTTGGAATATCCGGAGGAACGGTTTATGGTTTTTGTTCGAACGAAAGTACGGGCTGAACGGGTGCAAAAAGCCATGGAACGCATTGGCGTCGCAAGCGAAATGCTGCATGGGGGAAGGGAACAAAGCGAACGATTTAACACCTTGGCGCGTTTTCGTTCCGGGGAGAATAAGGTGTTAATCACTACCGATGTAGCATGCCGTGGAATTGATATTCCTGAAGTAGACTATGTAATCAATTATGATCTTCCAGAAAATCCAGAAAACTATGTTCACCGTTGTGGTCGAACTGGTAGGGGAACCCGCCGGGGTCAAGCCTTGAGTTTTTGTAGTTCTTCCGAAATCACGTGGTTGGACGCTATTGAAGTGTATACCGGTACGGAAGTCGAACGCTATGACTTAGCCGCGCATGAATACACCGAAATTTTAAAGGATCACTTAGATCCCGACGAGAACTGGATAAAACTGATGAAAGACAGCGACACAGAGAATTGGGATTAAGCGTCCCTTTTCTTGGCCGTTATGGTTATGGCATCACGGACCTTTTCCTTGGTTAAGGCAAGATCCAACACCGATTTCATGGTTTCCACGAAATGTATTTTTAGCCCTTTCAGGTAACGTGATTCAATTTCATCCACATCCTGTTTATTCTTTTGGCACATAATGATTTCTTTTGCCCCTGATCGCTTGGCAGCCAATAATTTCTCCTTAATGCCCCCTACGGGAAGTACCTCACCCCTAAGCGTAATTTCACCGGTCATGGCGAGGTCTTTTTTTACTTTACGCTGGGTAAACAAAGAGGCTAAGGAGGTCAACATGGTAATTCCTGCACTCGGTCCATCTTTTGGAGTAGCTCCTTCCGGTACATGAAGGTGGATATCATGTTCATGGAATACCGCTTGAGGTAGCCCTAACCAATCGCTGTGCGATTTTAAAAACGCTAGGGCAATGACAGCACTCTCTTTCATGACGTCTCCGAGGTTACCTGTAAGCGTTAATTTTCCAGATCCTTCTGAAATAGAGGACTCGATAAACAAAATATCCCCACCAACCGCAGTCCATGCCAATCCTGTAACAACGCCTGCTACCTCGTTGGATAAGCTTTTCGTTTGGTTTCGTCCAGCTCCGAGGTATTGAAATAAATCGGCAGGACCAATGGTCGTTTCAAACGCTTCTTCGTTAGCAATTTGTTTGGCCCTCGAACGAACCAGTTTTGCGATTTGTTTGTCCAATCCGCGTACCCCAGACTCGTTCGTGTAGGAAACGATAACCTGTTCTAAAGCGCCCTTTTCTATTTCAAGTTGTTTGGCACTTAATCCATGTTCTTTTAACTGCTTCGGAAGCAAGTGTTTTTTCCCGATTTCAATTTTCTCCTCCACGGTGTAGCCATTTACTTCAATGATCTCCATTCGATCGCGTAAAGGGCCTTGAACATCGCCTAAGCTATTCGCCGTGGCGATAAACAGTACTTTCGATAAATCGAATTCATTTTCCACGTAAGTGTCATAAAAAGCGGAATTTTGTTCTGGATCAAGTACCTCAAGAAGGGCAGACGATGGGTCACCATGGATCCCTCTTCCGATTTTATCAATTTCGTCTAAAACAAAGACTGGATTCGACGAACCCGCTTTTTTTAGGCTTTGTATCACCCTGCCGGGCATGGCGCCAATATACGTTTTTCGGTGACCTCTTACTTCCGCTTCGTCGTGAAGTCCCCCCAAGGACATACGCACATATTTTCTACCTAATGCCTCGGCAATCGATTTGCCAAGGGAAGTTTTTCCTACTCCAGGAGGGCCGTAAAAACATAAAATGGGTGATTTCATGTTTCCGCGGATTTTCAACACCGCCAAATACTCCAAAATACGCTCCTTAACCTTCTCAAGACCCGCGTGATCGCGAGCGAGTATTTTCTTAGCTCTTTTTAAATCGAGGTTGTCTTTGGTGTATTCGTTCCAAGGAAGGTCCAATAAGACATCCAAGAAATTCATCTGTACCGTATATTCAGCCCCTTGCGGATTCATTCGCTGTAACTTATCCAATTCCTTGTAAAAGGCTTTTTCTACGGTTTCATTCCATTTTTTTGCTGTAGCGCGCTCGCGAAATTCGGCTACGTCCTGATCCTGTGGGTTGTCGCCTAATTCGTCTTGTATCGTTCGCATTTGCTGATGCAGGAAATATTCCCTTTGCTGTCGGTCTAAGTCTCGTTTAACCTTGTTTTGGATTTCATTGCGCATTTCCAACACCTGAACCTCCATGGTGAGGTGCTCCATGACCATGGTGACCCGCTTGTGCACGTCCATTTCTTCTAACATCTCCTGTTTTTTGGAGACATCAGCGTTCATATTCGAGGAAATGAAATTGACCAAAAACGTTGGACTATCTATGTTTCCAATGGCAAATTGGGCCTCGGAGGGAATGTTTGGACTTTCGCGTATGATGTGTAAGGCCAGATCTTTAATGGTATTGATCATGACCGTCATTTCTTTATCCTTCTTACTAATTACGGGTTCATTGAATACCCGTACTTTGGCCCTTAAATAAGGTTCCGTTTGTAAGGGGGTTTCGATTTCAAACCTACGTTTTCCTTGAATGATGACGGTGGAACTACCGTCGGGCATTTTTAATAGCCTGATGATTTGAGCCACGGTCCCAATGCCGTTTAAATCATTGAACGAAGGGGATTCTTGCTCTTGATTTTTCTGGGAAACCACCCCGATGATCTTGTTCCCTTTGTTAGAATCTTGGATTAATTTAATCGATTTATCGCGGCCTACCGTAATGGGAATTACCACGCCAGGAAACAACACATTGTTCCGCAAGGGGAGGATGGGTAATTCATCGGGAAACTGTTGGTTGTTTACGTGCTCTTCTTCCTCTGCAGTGATGAGTGGAATAAAATCGGAATCGGCATCGATATTAGAAAAGAGGGGCAAAGGAAATAATTGTTCATCCATGGTTTTGACAATTTGACAGGTAGGCAAGTGAATTAAATGGATAAACTTCCCACCCATTACGAGCCGGCCCTTTTTTTCAAGCGACGTGCCATATACAAAAATCGGAAATTATGTCCGAAAAATCGTAAAATGCTTGGAATATTGTTACATTTAAGGCAAAAAAACCATATGCGATTTTTGAAATTCTTATCCTTGTTTTTCTTGCTTGCTCACACTGGTTTTTCTCAAGATACGACCTGGGTTCAAACCTTTACGTTTGATTCTATCACGAATCGTCACGATCAATTTCAATTTCCCGCTTCGTTGGATACTTCTCGGTTCGAGAAAGTGTTGATGTATTACAAATTAAAGTGTAGTCCATTAACCACATGGGACCAATACGAATGTGGAGAATGGGATTACCTTACCTATACTCGGGTGTTTGACCATACGGGATCCTTTGACTCTACCAAACGCGAAGGCGCTCATTTTTTGTCGAATCTTCAAACACCGCCCTTAGTTCAATGGAACAGCCCATTGGCGGGTGCTGCCAATTCCAACACCTACCAGTACAACCAATCCTTTCGAAGCGGTGAAAACCTACAAGACTTCGTAGTCAATTTTGGAAATGGAAACTCTGTATTTCCTTTTCATACGCAGGGCCATGGGGGAACCTATCAGTTCTTGGTCACTGCCGCAGAATTAACGGCTGCAGGAATTTTACCCGGAGATATCCATTCCCTTTCGTTGTATGTAGCTAACTTGGCACAAAATGAGGGGTTATCCTTCCCGAGAATTCGAATGGCGGGAACCAATATAAGTGTGCTATCACAGCTGGCATCAGGCCCATTCATCGAGGTTTATAACCAAAACATAAACCCTGGCAGCATGCAACTGGGGGCAAATCGATTTCTGTTCTATCAGCCGTTTGTTTGGGATGGGGTTCAAAACATTATCGTTCATTTGTCCTTTGATTCGGAAAGCATTACGCAAGGCCAATATGCTTTTGAAACAGAATCACAAGCGGGCGCGAGCAGCCAGTATTTTGACGGCAGAAACGGTGTGATTGAATTTGATGGCACCAATTACAGTTTATTGGAGTTGTCGGATACCTTGATTAATGGTGACATAACCATTGAATTTTGGGCGAAAGGAAATGCAAACAATGGGACCAATACGACAATCCTAGAAGCCTTTGATACGTTAAACAATCGAATTTTGAACATTCACATGCCGTGGAGTAATAACAATATCTATTGGGATGCAGGAAATCAAACCGGGTATGATCGAATCAATAAACCCATGGCTGCGGGAGAAATTGACAACAATTGGAACCATTGGGCCTTTGTTAAAAAACAAAGTACCGGTCAGATGTTTATCTACAAAAACGGTCATACCTGGCATTCTGGTTCCAATTTAAACCGAACCGTAGGATACATACACCGGTTTGTGTTGGGAGCCAATCGAGATTATGGGTTGAAATGGAAAGGACAAATGGATGAATTTCGTGTATTTAAAGCGGCATTGGATTCCGCCACCATCCTTGCAAACTACAAACAAAAAATTGATGTATCTCATCCGAATTATGGAGCCTTAATGACCTATTTCGATTTTGACGATGTAAATTATGCGGACGATCGTTCGCCCAATGATTTTAAACTAATGCTTTCTGAAGGATTTGATCCAGTGGCAGGAAGCATGATCAAAAGTGCTCAACCGTTGGCAGGTGTTCAAACGCTGCAAGAGCGTCCAAGGGTCGCTTTTGGTCAGGGAACTGTTTCTGGTTCGGTTCAAACAGCAACCGTTACCCAAGCGAAGCCTATTGAACCCATCGTAGTCTTTGAACAAGCTCCTGTTCACCGTCATTTTGAAATCGTAAACAGTTACCGGGGCGTTCCTCAAGGAATGTCATATACGTTCGATCCCCAAGGAGCCATAGTGGCTTCCTCCGCGGTTGCTTCCGATATTCAGATGGTAAACGATACTATTTTCTATTTTGAACAACCGTATGAAATTGTACACGACGTGGAAATTGCCCGATACATTACGCCATATGGGATTAATTTTGACCTCGGTCCCAATGGATTTTGTTGGATTTATGATGTTACGGATTATCAAAAGTACCTTCATGGATTAGTTGATTTAGCCGCTCACAATACCCAAGAACTGTTAGATTTAAAATTTGCCTTTATCAAAGGAATACCGCCGCGGGATGTACATAAAAGAGAACCGATTTGGGCAGACTGGCGTTCCTATAATTATGGTCAAATGGCCAGCGATATCGTTTTACAAAGTAAGCCTGTTATCCTTTCGGATACCTCCCAAATGTTTAAAATTAAAACAAGAATGTCCGGTCACGGTCAAGTTGGAAATTTCGCTTGTTGTGAATGGGTTCCAAACGACCATCGCATTTCAGTGGATGGTGTTCCACGCTACAACTGGAACATTTGGCAACCTACGGAATGCGGTGACAATCCGAACATCAGTCAAGGAGGTACTTGGCCCTATGCCCGCGAAGGGTGGTGCCCTGGGGATCGCGTGAAGGATTACGATTTTGAGCTTACCCCCTTTGTTTCCTCCGGAGATACGGTTCAGATTGATTACAGTGTAAATCCGGTTCCACCGGGAGATCCAGGACAAGCGGGCGGTAATTACATTGGGTCGTTTGATTTGATTTCCTACTCTGCACCCAATTTCTCAAACGATGCATCCATTGTGGAGGTGTTGAATCCAAATAATTGGGAGTATTATAGCAAGTTTAATCCGACGTGTTCCAATCCGCGTGTGGTCCTTAAAAATACCGGATCTTCCCCCTTGACCTCCTGTTTAATTCGCTGTTGGATCACTTATGGCAACGAAATTCAATTGAATTGGACGGGTAACCTAGGGTTCTTGCAAGAGGAGGTAGTGGAGATTCCAGTAAACGACCTAGGGTTTTGGATGGATTTAGATTCAACCGAAACCTTTACGGCCTATGTAAGTAATGTCAACGGAAATTTTGGAAACGATGAGTATTTACAGAACAGCGTGAAACAAGTTAAGTTCGATGCCCCTGAAGTGATAAACGGTCCGTTCTTCGTTTGGCTAACTACCAATAATAAAGCGGTAGAAAATACCTACAGACTGGTTGACGCAGCGGGGAATACGATCTTTGAGCGCAACCAATTGACCAATCAAACCCAATACAAAGACACCTTCGATCTAGCGCCCGGTTGTTACAGCATTATCATTGAAGATTCCGATCACGATGGCCTTTCTTTTTGGTATTCTTCGCAAGTAGAAGGAGAAACCAATGGTCAAATGCGGTTGAGGTATGTCGGAGGCAGTTACATTGAGATTTTCCCCGGGGATTTCGGACGTTATCACCGTTATGATTTCTCGGTAGGATTTGGTGTTGGTTTAGAAGAAGCTAAATTAGATCACGAAATAGCTGTTTTTCCTAATCCAACTTCAGGAGAAACCACATTTGAAGTTTCTGGATTTGTTGGTTCTCAAGCATCGCTTGAAATTTATGACATTATGGGAAAAAAATGGTTGAGTCAGCCTATGCAGACCTCCTCGCACTTTGCGGAATCGAACGTTTCGCTGGGGCACTTACCTTCCGGTACCTACATGGCGCGTATCGTAACGGGGGAACAAGTTTACACCAAGAAATTTATTAAACAGTAAGGTATGTCCTGGAAAAAGACCATTACAACCTATTTTCCTGATGTCTGGCAGTACTTGGTTATCGTTTTAATTTTCATCATCGCTGCAATCCTCATCCTATGAAGCATTTTTTTTGGACTTTGATGTTTTTCATAAACGCCTGTGCGTTTGCCCAAATGAACGTCGATTCGCTTTCGCATCTTTCGTATCAACAAATGCACGGTGCCAGTTTAAACGATGTGTGGGGGTATGAAGACGAATTGGGCAATGAATATGCTATCGTCGGCACCTCCAAAGGCACCTCCATTGTTAATATTACCGATCCGCACAATCCAGTAGAGGTTTTTTGGCATCCGGGAACCGAGTCGATTTGGAGAGACCCTTGCGTTTATGGCGATTATGCTTATGTTACCACCGAAGCAGACGATGGACTCCTAATCATTGATTTAAGCCCTTTGCCTCAATCCACCGTTCTGCCGACAAGCGTTTACATGGGACCTCCAGGACAGACGTGGACATCAGCACACACCTGTTTTTGCGATAGCCAAGGGAGAACCTATATTTTTGGAAGCAACCGGGGCAATGGTGGGGTAATTATTTTGGATGTTGCATCCAATCCTATGCAACCTACCGAAGTGGGCAGCTTTGATACGTGGTATTGCCATGACGGTTATGTGAGGAACGATACCATGTATTTGGCGCATATTTACGATGGATTTTTTAGCTTGGTGGATATTGCGAATCCGAGCGCACCCCAGTTAATTGCAACCCAACCTACACCGAATTTGTTTACTCATAATATTTGGCCATCTACTTCGGGACAATATGTGTTCACCACCGATGAGGTTTCTGGAGCTTACCTTGCAGCCTATGATATTTCCAATCCAAACGGTATTGTTGAAGTGGAACGAATTCAAAATTCCCCGGGGGCCGGGGTTATTCCACATAATACCCATGTGATGGGCGATTACCTGATAACGAGCTATTATTCCGATGGTATTGTTATTCATGATTGCACAAACCCTAAAAACTTGGTTAAAGTGGGTCAGTACGATACGTTTAATGGACAAACGCCGGGATTCGACGGTTGCTGGGGTGTTTATCCCTTCTTTTCAAGCGGGACGATCATCGCTGCCGATATCACGGAAGGACTGTTTATTTTGGGTCCTACCTATTCCAAAGGAAGCTATTTAAAAGGGAATATTACCGATTTAAATTCTTCCGCCCCGATCAATGGGGTTAAAGTTACCATCAGCAACAACGATCAGCCCGATTATTCAAACGTTCAAGGAAATTACGTTACGGGGTATTACCTCGTTGGAAATGCTCAAGTTCTGTTTGAAAAAGTGGGTTATTATCCGTTGACGACTACGGTAAGTTTAATCCAAGGACAAGAGCTAACCTTGGACGTTCAAATGACCCCGATTCTTCCTTTTAATTTGCAAGTCAACGTAGTGGAATCTGGAACAGGGGCGCCAATATTTGATGCCCAAATCAAATTGGTCCATCCCCTGATTACCCACACGGGGATCACCAATGCCATAGGGGAGGAGCAATTTACCTTATTCTACCAAGAGCCGTATGCCATAACGATAGGAAAATGGGGATATAAAAATACGTGTTTGA
The DNA here is from genome assembly GCA_046081565.1 of Flavobacteriales bacterium. Lineage (GTDB taxonomy): Bacteria > Bacteroidota > Bacteroidia > Flavobacteriales_D > Crocinitomicaceae > UBA952. The sequence continues at coordinate 15,518 of JBJTWF010000160.1, forward strand.
ATCAAGTAGTTGATCAAAATACGGGAGTAATTACGGTAAACCTAACGCCGGGTTATTACGATGATTTTGAATTGGATTTTGGTTGGACCGTCAATGGTACAGCCAATACTGGAATGTGGGAAAGGGGTATACCTCATCCTACCTCGAGCGGATCGGTAATTTCTTCCGATGTTCCTTGGGATTGTGGTTCGAGTTGTTTTGTTACGGGGAACGATCCTAATGTACATCCGGATTTCGATGATGTTGACCAAGGCAATACCGTTTTGGTTTCTCCGCCCATGGATTTGACCTCCTACACAACTCCGTACTTCAATTATGCCATTGGTTATTATAATTATTATGGTCCTCAGTCCGTGGATGATACGTTGAAAGTGTATGCGGGAAATGGGACGAGTTTAGTGTTGATTGATCAATTGCTTCCTCCTCAAGGGGCTGCAATGACGTGGACGTATCGAAGCATTCCCCTGTCGGGATTAATTCCAATTACCTCCTCTATGCAGGTTGCTGTTTCGCTGTCCGATTACGATCCTAACGTGAATATAACGGAGGCAGCCTTCGATGAATTCTATGTTACCAATACCGACGTTAGTGAGGTTTTATCCCATACTTTAGAACCAAGCGTATATCCGAATCCTTGTGTGCACGATGTAACCTTTACCCACCTAAATACGAATGAGCCTTTTGAAATTTTTGATGTTATGGGAAAGAAAATGATGATAGGAGAAGCTCAAACCGCTACCCTTACCTTGGAGGTTTCCTCTTGGAATGAAGGTATTTACGTGTTTCATCAAGGTCAAAAAACCATTCGTTTTATCAAAGGACGCTAACCATGACAGCGATTAGGCCCCAACTTTCCATCGTAATTCCTCTTTTCAATGAGGAAGAATCCTTAACCGAATTGCATCAATGGTTGCTAACTGTTTTTTCGACCCATCGCTTTACGTATGAAGTACTTTTTATTGATGACGGAAGCTCGGATCGAAGCTGGGAAGTCATCCAAGCCTTGCGAAAAAAGGATGCTAATACGTTTGGAATAAAGTTTCAGCGAAATTATGGAAAAGCAGCGGCGTTGCAAGTAGGCTTTCAGCATGCCCAAGGAGACGTCGTCATCACGATGGATGCGGATTTACAAGACTCTCCCGATGAGATTCCTGCCTTGTATGAAATGATTACTCAGGAGGAGTTTGACATGGTTTCCGGTTGGAAACAGAAACGGTATGACCCCCTCACGAAAACGTTACCGACTAAACTATATAACTGGGCTGCAAGAAGAATTACCGGTATTCATTTGCATGATTTTAATTGTGGTTTAAAAGCCTATAAGCGATCCGTGGTAAAAAGCATCGAAGTGTACGGTGACATGCATCGGTATATTCCTGCCTTGGCAAAATACGCTGGATTTAGAAAGATTGGGGAAAAAGTGGTTCAACATCAAGCGCGAAAGTATGGCGTTACAAAATTTGGGTTGAACCGGTTTTTAAACGGACCGCTAGATTTAATTACAGTGGCTTTCATGGGCAAATTTGCTAAAAAACCCATGCATTTCTTTGGTGCTTTAGGCACGTTAATGTTTTTAGTTGGCTTTTGTTTTGGATTGTATTTAGGCATTGATAAATTATTCATTAATACCAGAGGAATTCGATTGTCGGACCGAACGGAGTTTTATATCGCCTTGGTTTCCATGCTGATGGGGCTTCAGTTTTTTTTGACGGGTTTCTTGGCAGAATTAATGGGTAGAAATTCGAGTAGTAGGAACAACTACTTGATTGAAGAAAAAGAGGGATGGGAATAAGGTTATGGGGGGTCGATCAGGCTTGGACGCTCTTTTTGGATCGCGATGGCGTTATCAATCGAAGAATTCTTGGTGGATATGTACGGAACTACGATGAGTTTGAATTCTTGGAGGGGGTTACCGATGCCTTACGTCTTGCCCATCATATCTTTGGTAGAATTGTGTTGGTTACCAATCAACAAGGAGTCGGAAAAGGCCTGATGTCCGAAGGAGATTTAGAGGAATTACATCAAGCCATGGTAACAGACATTCAGATCGCAGGAGGGAGGATTGATGGTATTTTTGCTGCCACTGAATTGGCAACGGCACCCAATAACCGAAGAAAACCATCACCCCTAATGGCCCACGAGGCCAAAGAACGCTTTCCTGAAATTCAGTTCGAAAAATCGATAATGGTAGGGGATACCAACTCCGATTTGACCTTTGGTAAGCGGTTGGGAATGAAAACGGCCTGGGTTCGAAACGATGAAAAAGTGAACCAAATTCCTGACCTTGTCGTTTCTTCGCTGTATGATTTAATCCATCCCTTATGAAAGGACTTCTTTACGTGTTTCTATTGTTTTCTTTCGTTGGTTTTGCCCAAAATAAAACGGACGCTCAAGGCCGTAAACAGGGCCCCTGGGTTAAATACCAGGCAGATGGAAAAATTATTTTGTATTCAGGTCAATTCAAGGACGACAAGCCCGTTGGAGAATTCCGGTATTACTATCCCTCCGGAAAGGTTCGTTCCATTGTCCAACACGAGTCCAATGGCGTTTCCTATTCATGGTTCTACAACGAGACAGAGGTATTACTAATGGAGGGGAAATTCATCCATCAGAAAAGGGATTCGGTGTGGAGGGAATATAACAATCGCGGGTTATTGCTCTCCGAAGCTACCTACAAAAACAACCGTTTACAAGGACCCCGAAGGGAATATTTTTTAGATGAACAGGAGTTACAAGGGGTTTTGATTTGTCGAAAATCGGAACAATATGTAGATAGTTTGCTGCACGGTCCTTTTGTGGAGTATTATTCTTCAGGTAAGGAGCGGATCAAAGGATCCTATGAAAAAGGACAAAAAGAAGGATGGTGGATAAACTATTACCCAAATGGACAATGTGAATTCAAAGTAAAGTATCGCAAGGATTCGCGCTATGGCTATGCTTATGGTTACGATGATCAAGGTACCTTGCTTTCAACATCTTATTTTTTGGACAACCGTAAGCTTTCTCCCAAAGAATTTAAGTTTTATGTCAAAACGTGCAAGGACAAAGGCATTACACCGGAAGAATAGTTCCCGCGGTTTATCTCCCCAGTCCTATTGATGGATCTTCGGATATTTTATACCTTTAAGCCATTCAATGAAACCGATTTACTACCTTTCATTCTTGTTTATGTTGCTCCTCCTGGCGTGTAAAAAAAATACGCCAACGAATGCAAAGACTTCGTTTCATTTTGATTATTTCCCAGTAAAAATGGGTTCGTATTGGATTTACGCAGTGCAAGAGATCAATCACGACGAAAATGCCGCTAATCCTCACGATACGTTAGCCTATCAGTTGAAAACAGAAATTGGAGATACCCTGTTGGATAACGAAGGTCGAATCGTATATCGCTTTTTTCGATATAAACGAACCTCACCTACCCAAGCCTGGCAATTAACCGATCTGTGGACTACGGTTTTAGCAAAAAATAAAGCAGAGTTAGTAGAAGAAAATATCCGCAGGGTAACGCTTTGTTTTCCCGTTAAGGCGAGTACAACGTGGGATCCGAATCAATATAATGCCTTGGCCCCACAACTCGCTTTCTATGAGTCAATCCACGAACCCTTTAACAATGGTTTTTGTCAAGCCGATAGTGCGACAACCGTTGTTTCCGTAAAGGAATTAACCTTGGTTACATACAAAAACCAGTGGGAGTCCTACGGGAAAAACATAGGATTGCTACGCAAGGGTTATAAGGATCTTCAAATAGCGAATTTCGATACCCTGAGTGCCAAACAGGGAAAGGAACTTTATTACGATTTATTGGAGTACGGCCATTAATTGGTATTTTTGAGCATGGAATTTAGGGACGTTAAAAGGGATTGCGCTCATTTCAGAGGCCATATTCCTTGTTCTTTCAACAAGTCAGAAGGGGCAATATGTTCAAGTTGTAAGCGCTATAAACCCATCGAGACACGGATATTAATCATCAAATTAGCGGCTTTGGGCGATGTTATTCGAACGACACCGCTCTTGGTAATGTTCAGAAGGAAATATCCGAATGCACACATTACTTGGCTTACGCAAAGTCCAGAAATATTACCTAAAGACCAAATTGATCAGATTTATCCATTGAATGCCAGTTCGATTTTTATTTTGGAAAACAGTTTATTCGATGTGGTAATAAACCTGGATAAAGAACCAGAGGCTTGCATGCTCATGGCAAAAATTGAGGCGGTTCAGAAATTTGGCTTTACGTGGGAAAACCACGCCATTGCACCTTGCACGGTCGCAGCAGAACATAAGCTAATGACCGGTTTTTTCGATCAACTTTCCAAGGAAAATACAAAAAGCTATTTGACGGAGGTTTTTGAGATTTGTCATGAATCCTTCGCCCTTGAACCCTATGCGATTGCCTTGGACCGTGAAAAGGCTACTGCATGGAAAAACACCTTGCAATTGCGAGCGAAAGGTAAAACGATTGTGGCCCTGAATACGGGTTGTGGTCCTCGATGGAATACGCGTTTATGGCCCGAGGCACATTGGATGGAACTAGCCACTTCGCTTCAAGCACTCGGTTTCTTTCCCCTCTTTCTCGGGGGGGCGTTAGAGCACGATAGAAACGAAAAGATGGCCGCGGAAACTGGTGTTTTTTATCCGGGTCACTTCGACTTAGAAACGTTTATTAGTCTCGTGGACGCCTGTGATGTAGTGGTGACTCAAGTTACGATGATGATGCATATTGCTACGGCGCTGGAAAAGAAAATGGTACTTATGAATACTATTTTTAATCCCCATGAATTTGAGCTGTACGGTAGAGGCGTCCTAATCGGTCCTGAATCACCTTGTCAATGTTATTTCGGAAATACCTGTCAAAAAGGAGAGCCCTGTATGAATGAAATCAAAGCTTCAACCCTTGTGGAGGCGGTTAAATCCTTGTAATTCACCTTATGAAAATTACGTTCCTCTCCACGTTTTATCCCTTTCGCGGAGGAATTGCGCAATTCAATGCCCTCTTGTATCGAGCTATGGAGTCGAAACATGAAGTGGAGGCCATAACGTTTAAACGACAGTATCCAAGCCTATTGTTTCCGGGTAAAACACAGTATGTGACGGAAAAGGATAACGCCGATCCCATTCCTGCTTCGCGCAAGTTGGACACGATTAATCCCTGGACTTATTGGCGAACGGCAAAGGCTGTAAAGAAAGGAAAACCCGCGGTTATACTTACGAAATATTGGATGACTTTTTTTGCACCATCGCTTGGATTTGTTCTTGGAAGGCAGCATAAAAAGACGCTCCGTGTAGCGATCTTAGATAACGTTATACCCCACGAGCGACGTTTTTTTGACCATGCTTTTAACCGCTACTTTTTAAAGCGAAACGATGCCTTTGTGGTCATGACGGAAAAGGTAAAACAGGATTTGATGCAGTATAGGCCAGAGGCCCCTTGTTTGTTGATTCCACATCCAGTATATAATCAATTTGGACCTAAATTAAACCGAAAAGAGGCCCTTGAGCGCTTGGATTTATCGGCGCTTCAGGATAAAAAAGTATTGCTTTTCTTTGGAATTATTCGGGATTATAAAGGGTTGGATCTTTTGCTTGAAACCCTAGCGGTTATTCCTGAGGATTATCATCTCGTAATTGCAGGGGAGTCCTATGGGGATTTTCAAGGGTACCGTTCTATGATACAACGTTTGGGTATTGATTCGCGTTGCCATGTGTTTGAGCGATACATCGATGACCAAGAAGTCGCTGCTTTTTTTTCCGGTGCTGATGTGTGTGTCCTTCCCTACAAGTCGGCTACGCAGAGTGGAATTGCGGGAATTGCGCAGCATTTCACCTTGCCCTTGATTGCCACACCCGTGGGGGGATTAGGGGAGACCATAGCGCACGATCGCAATGGATTGATTACGCGAGGGGTGGATGTTTCCTCCTTACAAGACAGTCTTTTATATTATTTCAACCACGAAAAGAAAGCCCTTTTTTCGGAGGCAATGGGTCAATTTAATGAGGATAATAGCTGGGAGGCGTTCGCCTTAAAATTGGAAAACTTTATCCAAGAAGTCATTCGAATGCGCAGTATGCACTAATTGCGAAATAGTGTAGCGAATATATTGACTTTACCAATGGGAAATCCTATATTTGCACCCTTATAAACTACGATAACGGGAACGAGACAATGAGAAATAAAACTTTTTTTTGGATATTAACCATTCTGCTAACAGTCATTTGTTTATACCAACTTTCTTTCACTTGGTATGCTTCGAATGAGGAGGAGAAAGCAACGAAAGAAGCGAAGGCGAACGTTAAAGCGTTAAAAGAAGAGGCGTCAAAGCGCAACTGGGAGCTTTCGATAGAAGTAAAAGATAGTACGAACGAAGCGGGTTATGAGGACACTTTGAGTTATCGTTTAAAATCCGATAGTACCATCAGTAAACTTGCGCCAGGAAATAGAATAATTTTTGACAACAAAGCCCAAGGAGATTACACCTTTGAATTTAAAAATGCCGACTCGCTAACCTCCCAACTGACGGTTCGCGTAGGCAACACGAAAGATACGTTTTACATCACCGATTTAAAGGAACTGGGAGCCAAAGCAGCGGTTAAGCTAATAAACCAACGCAACAAAGGAGTCCTTCCGAATAACGCGGTAGTGGATTTCAATCAGCCAGGATCGGAAGATATCGCCAAGGCAGCCTTTGTTAACCAAATTTTGAAGAATCGCGGGGAGAAACCCGTTTACCCGGTCTTGGATTATTCTTTTTCTCAAGTTAAAAAGCGCTCTTTGGCCTTTGGTTTGGACCTCGTTGGTGGGATGAGCGTGACCATGGAAATTTCCATTCCAGATTTAATTAAAAGCCACGCACAGAATCAGTATTCCTTAGAGTTTAAGGATGCCTATAACAAAGCGATGAACAATGCGCTTTACAAGAAAGGAAACATTGACTTCTTGGAGTCTTTTGCTGTTTCCAATCCCAAAAAGATGCGTGCGTTATTGAATGGCGACGGTTTGAAACCTAATGCCAGTGACAACGAAGTGGTTGCCTATTTCCGAAAACTGTTGGAATCTTCCATGAATGGAGTAGAGAAAATCATGTACAAGCGGATTAACCAGTTTGGGGTTTCTCAGCCTAACATCCAAAAGGATCAAAAAACGAATAGGCTTTACATTGAACTTCCTGGCGTGCAGGACGAGGGTACTGTAGCTGAAAAGTTAAAATCCACGGCAAACCTAGAATTTTATGAGACCAGTGGTATTGAGTCTGTTCGTGCTGAATTCAATAAAGCATTCGGAATGGCCCCACAAATGGCTCCTGGAAAAGGATTGAAAGAGGCAATGGAACTTTCCACTTCGGGAAATCCACAGGAGGCAGCACCGTATGTGGCAATGGTTCTTGCGGAGAATAAAGATTACGTAGACAAGAGCTTGAAAAGGCCTGAGATCATGCAGTTGTTTGAAGGGAAATCCGTTCGTTTGATGTGGGCAGCGGAGCCGAAGAAATTAAACCCAAAAGCGGCGAAAAGTAAAATGGCCTATGAGTTATATGCTTGTACTGTACCTCAAGACGGTAAAGCTCGGGTAAACGGTAAGCATGTCTCCAATGCTGAGCCAGGGTATGATCAGCGTAACGGTCAAATTACCGTAGACCTCTCGATGACCGATAAAGGGTCAGTGGAATGGGGAAAAATGACCACAGATAACGTCAATAAAATCGTGGCGATTACCATGGATAATGTCGTTTATTCTGCTCCTAGGGTAATG
>JBJTWF010000161.1:0-5122 GCA_046081565.1 Flavobacteriales bacterium
GCTAGGTAATCATTAACGGTAACAATGTGTACCCCTTTGCCTGAAAGTGCATTCAGATACACTGGAAGGGTAGCCACCAGGGTTTTGCCTTCCCCGGTTTGCATTTCCGCGATGTTACCTTTATGGAGTACTGCACCTCCCATTAATTGAACGTCATAATGGACCATGTTCCACTGCACTTTATTCCCTGCAGCGGTCCATTCGTTGAACCAAATGGCTTCTTCACCTTGAATGGTTATGCCATCTTTTCTGGTGGCCAATTGTTTATCAAATTCAGTCGCTTTTACGACCAATTTACCATGGTTCGCCCAGCGGAATGCAGTCTCCTTCACTACGGCAAATGCTTCAGGAAGAATATCGAGTAGTACGTCTTCAATTTTTTCATCAATTTCCTTAGTAATGGCATCGATTTGTTCAAAAATTCCTTGTTTGTCGTCCAAGGATACAGCGGGGTCTTTAGCCTGCGTTTGTAGACCTTCGCTTTTTAACTCTAATTCCTGAATTGCTTGTTGAATTTGCGCTCGAAATACCTGGGTTTTTTCTCTAAGTTGTTCGTCGGTAAATGCTTTGACTTCCTGTTCTTTTTTTAGGGTGTCGTCCACATAGGGCTTGTAAAGTTTCTGGTCTTTTAGGCTTTTATCTCCAAAGAGAGACTTGAGAATATTCGTAATCATACCTTGATTTAATCGGAGTCCAAAGGTATAAATTTATTGATGATTAAATGGAAAGATGGGCAGATAAGTAAACAAATTGAAATGTTTATGATGGTGTAGGGTTGTCTCAAACTACATTGTAGTTATCTTTGCGCATGCACGAACTGGTTGTTATTTATGATTTTGGGTCACAATATACCCAACTCATTGCCCGGAGAATTCGCGAATTGAATGTCTATTGTGAAATTCATCCTTGGAATAGCATGCAGGAAATTCCCGATCATTGCCAAGGCGTTATCCTTTCGGGAAGTCCATTCTCCGTGCGTCAACCCGATGCGCCTAATCCCGACCTGACTGCTATTCTTGGAAAGGTGCCTTTATTGGGGATTTGTTACGGAGCACAATTGTTGGCACAGCAAAACCAAGGCGTTGTTGCTGCTTCGAATGCTAGGGAGTACGGAAGAGCGACAATAAAATTGACGGAAGAAAATCGTTTATTAAAGAACATGTCACCCGTTTCACAGGTTTGGATGTCACACGGTGACTCCATTGATGTTTTACCTGCTGGGGCGAAATTATTGTGTAGTACATCGGATGTTCGCAATGCGGGTTTTCAATTGGAAGGATCCTCAACCTTTGGGGTGCAATTTCATCCCGAAGTATATCATTCTGCGGAGGGTAGTATCTTATTGCATAACTTTCTATTTGAGCTTTGTGGTTGCAGTGCCGATTGGTCTCCAGGTGCATATGTTGAGGAAAAAGTGTCTCAACTTAAAGAGGAATTGAAAGGCGATAGGGTAGTGCTTGGATTATCCGGTGGTGTCGACTCTTCCGTGGCCGCCATGCTTTTGCACAAAGCCATTGGCGATAAGTTACATTGTATATTTGTTGACAATGGACTGTTGCGTAAGAACGAATTTAATCAGGTGCTTCAGTCGTATGAGCGTTTAGGGCTGAACATTAAAGGTGTAGATGCCTCTAAACAATTTTACGATGCTTTGGCGGGAAAAACAGACCCAGAAGAAAAAAGAAAAGCCATCGGTAAGGTGTTTATCGATGTTTTTGATCACGAAGCAAGCAAGATTGAAGGGGCAACGTGGCTCGGTCAGGGAACTATTTATCCCGATGTGATTGAGTCCGTCTCTGCCACGGGAGGTCCCTCGCAAACCATAAAATCGCATCACAATGTAGGTGGGCTTCCTTCTTACATGAAGTTAAAGATTGTTGAACCCCTTCGTAGCTTGTTTAAAGACGAAGTTCGCCGTATCGGAAAGGTAATGAACATGGATGCTGCCTTGTTGGGGAGGCATCCCTTTCCTGGACCGGGATTGGGCATTCGAATATTAGGAGAGGTAACGGAGTCCAAGGTCAAGACGTTACAAGAAGCGGATGCTATTTTTATTGAAGGGCTCAAAGCCCATGGGCTCTATGATGACGTGTGGCAGGCAGGCGTGATTTTATTGCCAATCCAATCGGTTGGCGTAATGGGGGATGAGCGAACGTATGAAAACGCGGTTGCCTTGAGAGCGGTTAGCTCTACCGATGGAATGACGGCAGACTGGTGTCATCTTCCGTATGATTTTCTCGCTGAAATTTCAAATAAAATCATCAATCAAGTACGTGGCATAAACCGTGTGACGTATGACATTAGTTCTAAACCACCAGCGACCATTGAATGGGAATAACATATTAAGCACCTATGAGAAACTACCTTTTACCTATACTTTTTATACTTTACTTTTTTCCGCTTGAGTTTTGGTCTCAATCACTCATTCCAATCGTTCAACAGTCAGGTAAGACCTACCACCAAGTCGTCGTGCACAAAGGACTTACGCTTACTGGTATACGAAGTAAGTTCAACGTTACCGAGGAACAGTTAAAAAAAGTCAACCCTAATTTAACGGCAAATTTGGCTATTGGTCAAGTGGTTTTAATTCCCGCAAAGAAAGAAACGTTTAATCACACCGTAGCCCAAGGTGAAACGATGTATGGTATTTGTCAGCGCTATCAAATCGCTGTGGATTCTTTGAAAGCATCCAATAAAGCCCTGGTAAATTCAGACATCAAGATTGGCCAAGTCTTGATAATTCGCCATGGAATTAAGCGATTTACAGCCTTCCAGCCGAGTGAAAGTCCAAAACCCACGGTGGTACAAGCTCCTGTAGAAGTCCCTGCTCCCAAAATCGTTGATGTGGTCGATTCAAGTTTTTCGTATGTGGTAAAACAAGGAGAGAATTTGTCAATTCTTTCCCAGCGTTTTTTGGTGAGTGCTGCGGCTTTAATGCGAATTAATAACCTTGAAAAATATAACGTTTCGGAAGGCACGAAGTTAAAAATACCGGTTAATTTTTATGAGAAAAAACCGTGGGATGAGCAGGAATACAAAAGGATAAACGGTGTACAAGAACGTTTTTACGAAGAAGGGTATCGAAGGGTGCCAAGTCCCTCCATTAGAAAAGATTCGGTAAAGATTGCTATGGTTATACCCATGGATTTTAAAACGTTTAAACATCCAGTTCCTAAAGGAAGGCAAAAGGCCTTGTATGATTTCTATTTCGGTGTAAAAATGGCAAGGGATTCATTGGTTAAAAAGGGATTGAAGGGTAATTTATTCGTCTACGATTGCCTAACGAAAGGCGATGAAGTAAGCCAATTAATTTCCAAGGGGAAGTTTACAAACACGGATATGATCCTTCTGCCGAACCGGGTGGTAGGTTTTGATACCTTGGTTCAATTTTCTCGAGAAAAACGCATCCCACTTTTTTGTTTTTTCAAACTAACCGAAGACGAACAATTCAAGAGCCCATACCTCTATATCATTCCTACCGCTTCGAGCTTGGTTTACGAGCACATGGGGTACCGTCTGTCAAGTCAATCCAATAGTAAGGATTTGCTTTTGGTTACTTCGGGTAAAAAAGACGATGTGGTAAAGGAGCAGCAGTTCACGGAGGCATTTGAAAAAGGGGGGAGGAAGAAATTAACTACTACGACGTTGTCCGGTATTGATGCCTATATTACCTCGGGAAAACCGTATTATTTTGTATCCTTAACATCGGACACCAATGTGGTGCTTCCACTTATTAAGAAAGTAAATGAACAGCCCAATGCAGTGTTGATCGGAACCCGGGAATGGACAGATATCAATCAGTTGAGTAAACCGGAAATTTATCCTTCCTCGTTTTATTATTGGAGTACCACCTGTTTTGATGGTTCTTCAAAAAAATTACCCATGTTGAAAAAGAACTTTAAAACAGCCAATGGGTATGATTTGAATAAATCTGTGGCTTTGGGTTATGATGCGATGTATTTATTGAGCTCATGGTTTTTCAATTTAGGAACTTCATATTTCAATGAAGGAATCATGACTCAAATTGAGTTCATTCGGTATGGAGAAAATACCGTGTTGAATCAGGCCTTTTCATTGTGCCGTTTTTCTAAGGGACAAAATACCCGTAATGTTACCATCGAATAAGGAGCAGATTGCCGACGTATTTAAATCGTTACAGCAAGAAATTGTTGATGCACTCACGGTTATCGATGGCGGTTTGGTTTTTCAATCGGACGACTGGAGTCGTTCCTTAGGTGGTGGTGGGTGTACGAAAACTGCTTCGGAAGGTCGGTTCATAGAAAAAGGTGGTGTAGCCTTTTCTGCAGTATCGGGTATCGTAACGGAAGCCATGGCAAAACAGCTTAACATTGACGCAAAGGAATTTTTTGCCACAGGGGTTTCTATTGTTTTGCATTCCGTTCATCCACAGCATCCGACCATTCACATGAACGTTCGCTATTTTGAAACGGATCAAAACCAATGCTGGTTTGGTGGTGGAATAGATTTAACACCAATGTATGTTGATAAAGCCTTTGCGAAGGCGTTTCATTTGGATCTGAAAAAACTTTGTGATTCGCATCGTTCAGAATGGTACACCTTGTTTAAGAACTGGGCGGATGATTACTTTTACCTTGAACATCGTGAAGAAACCCGGGGCGTAGGTGGTATTTTTTTCGATCACCTAACGCCCATCGATGCGGTAGAAAAATCGAATTTTCTTTCTTTTTGCTTGGCGTTAGGTCGTCTTTTTCCCTCCTTGTACGGGTATCAACTTTCCAAAGGAGTGGGGGAGGCCACGCTCCAGGAGCAAAAATGGCAAGCGCTTAGACGAGGTCGTTATGTAGAGTATAATTTATTGTTTGACAGGGGGACTAAGTTTGGAATAGCCTCAAACGGAAGAACGGAATCCATTTTATTGAGTATGCCACCAGTCGCGAATTGGGAATACATGCATAATCCCGAGGTTGGAACGGAGGAATGGAATACCCTACAACTTCTTCGTAAAGGGATTGATTGGATTTCATGATTTATTGATAATTTCTGATTTGCTTTTCCTATCTTTGTTCATCTTTTTAACGATTTTACATGCGTAAAAACATTCTTCTGTGGTTATCCCTGTCCTTAACGGCGATAGCCTTTA
>JBJTWF010000162.1:0-6715 GCA_046081565.1 Flavobacteriales bacterium
GAATCGTATACGGTAATGGGTTCTTGGCCGAGCCGTTCTTTCCATTTCCTGGAGTAGGGAGTGAAGACGGTGTAGGGCGTGCCATCGCCCTTCATGACCTCATTTTTCTCAAAAATCACATGGTCTTTTGCTCCGGTAAATCCCACTCCCTTGGATTGAAGGATTTCATACAGGGCTTTGTCGCGCTGTAAGGCATAGGGCTCGTAGTCACGGTTGGTAAATACATGGTCTATGCGCCATTCCTTAGCTAAGGCGGGTATGATTTCTATGGGATTACCAACCTCGACGCGCAGGGGTAGGTTGTGAGTAGCATATTCCATGGACAACCGTTCTATTTCCCGATGAATGAATTCCACACGGGCATCGGTTTTATCCAATTCACTCAGAATTTCCGTGTCAAAAATAAAAAGGGGTTGCACCTGGGTTGCTGCTTGACAAGCTTTAAATAAGCCAGCGTTGTCCTCAAGACGCAAATCGCGGCGGTGCCAGAAGATTGCTTTACTCACGACCATTAAAACAAGAAACTAAAGAATATGTTTTTAGCGGAATGGACGGATGTTATTCCCCATCATATTCCACCCAATTCTTTTCGGTTTCAAAGAGTTTGATGGATAGTTTTCCGTAGGATTGCAAATGAGGTAATAAGCGATTATAACAAACCAAGGCAATGTTCTCCACGGTAGGATTTACGTCAAAAAATTCCGGGCAATCTAAATTTAAGTTTTTGTGATCGTAACGATCCGTCACTTCTTTTGAGATGATGTCTTTTAGAATTTTCACGTCAATGATATAGCCGGTTTCGGGATCGATTTTACCATCAATTCCTACTTCAAGTACGTAATTGTGACCGTGGTAGTTGACGTTATTACACAATCCAAATACTTCGTCGTTTTTTTCGTGTGACCAATCTTTACGATATAAGCGATGGGCCGAGTTAAAGGTAGCTCTGCGTACTATTTTCATACGTTCAAAATGTCATCGAAGGCCGAACGGTATTCCAATATTATTTTCTTGAACCATTCCGTATATGCCTGTGGATTGGATTCGAGGCGTTCTTCCAGTTCGTGCACCGCAATCCATTGGTAATCACAAACTTCTTCCATATTAACCATGGGTTCTTGGTCTGTGAATCCAATCAGTACGTGGTCTAACTCATGTTCAACGAGGTTGTTATCTAACTCTGCTCGGTAAATAAAACTGAAAAGGGGCGCTAGGGTAGTGGTCATACCCATCTCTTCCATTAATCTTCGATTCGCGGCGTCTACGATGCTTTCACCGGGTAAAGGATGGCTACAACACGTGTTGGTCCATAGCCCTTCCGAGTGATATTTTCCAAAGGCCCTCTTATGAATTAAAAGTTTGCCTTTTGAATTGAAGATCAATACGGAAAAGGCGCGGTGCAACATCCCTTGTTGGTGCGCTTCCATTTTATCCATCGTACCAATTTCTTGGTCGTGTTTATTGACTAAAATAACTTCCTGTGGAATCATAGTAGGTTTAGGTTGTGGCGCACGAATGATGAAAGTAACAAACCAACCTTTCTATTGTTTGGAATTCTAACTCGCTCATTCAAGATTACCTTCGCAGGGGTATTCTTAATCTTGGTAAAAAGTTTATAATAATAAATGTAGGCAAGATAGACTCCAAACCGGGCATTTTTCGGAAGTTGAACAATGCCTAAATAACCGTCGTGAAAATCAATCTCAATATCTCTTTCGATTTCTTGTTTAACCGTAGCATTAAATTCTTCCATGTCAATCCCAGGGAAGTACACCCGTCCAAGGTGTTTGTAATCGGCATTCAAGTCCCTCAAAAAATTAATTTTTTGAAAGGCAGAACCCAGTTTCATTGCTGCAGGTTTTAAGCGCAAATATTCATTCTCGTCACCCTCCACAAATACCTTAAGGCACATTAAACCCACCACCTCTGCCGATCCAAGAATGTATTTTTTATATTGTTCTTCGTCGTATGCCTGTTTATTTAAATCCATTTTCATGGATTCTAAAAATGTTTCTATCAAGGATAAAGGAATATGGTAGGTGTTAACCGCCCATTGAAAACTGTTTAGGATAGGGTTCAACGAAATTCCGTCATTAATGGCTTGGTAGGTTTGTACGCGAAAATCGGCTAATAACTTAGATTTATCAAACGAATGAAACGAATCAACGATTTCATCGGCGAAACGAACAAAACCATATATCGCGTAAATGGGTTTTTGAATGGCTGGATTCAACATTTTGATGCCGAGCGAGAACGAGGTGCTATACCGTTTGGTAGTGAGCGTACTCATTTCATGGCTGATGGTGTCGAACGTTTCTTTCATAGGGTTGAATTTTGATGGATGTATTTTGCTACAACTTCTCCAGAAATAATGGAAGGAGGAACCCCTGGACCTGGAACCGTGAGTTGCCCGGTGTAGAAAAAATTTTGTAGCTTTTTATTTTTAATTTGAGGTTTAAATAATGCCGTTTGGCTTAGCGTATTCGCAAGACCGTAGGCATTTCCTTTAAAAGCGTGATAATCGTCCTTAAAATTCTGAATGGAGAAACTTCGTTTATAGACAATGTGATCTGCAATATCGTTTCCTGTGAGACGCTTTAACCGATCCAAAAGAAGTTCGAAATAATGATCTCGCTGGTCTTCCTTGTCTTCAAGGTCGGGTGCAATGGGAATCAAAAAGAAAACGTTTTCGTGATGTTCTGGTGCCACCGATGGATCGGTCAAAGAGGGCACTGACATATAGAAAAGGGGGGCCGTGGGCCAGGAAGGGTTTTTGTAGATTTGTTTTCCATGCTCTTGCAACGATTCATCAAAGAAGAGGTTGTGATGTTGCACGTTGGTAAGTCTTTTATTGACCCCGACATAGTAGAGCAGTGCTGATGGAGCCATAACCCGTTTGTCCCAATATTTTTCACTATAATTCGCAGCGCCATTCAGTAAGGTTCGGTCGGTGTGTTGATAATCCGCAGAGGAAACAAATACGTCGGCAGTGTAGCTTCTACCATGAATATCCGTTACCTTGGTTACCCTACCTTTGTCCTTATGCACTTCGTTTACTTCCGCATCCGTGATGATCTCAACGCCTAGGGACAGGGCAATTTTCTCAAAGGCTTCAATGAATTTATACATCCCGCCCATGGGATACCAGGTTCCCAAAGACATATCCGCATAGTTCATTAACGAATACAAGGCCGGCGTATCTTTTGGCATCGCTCCAAGGAATAACACAGGAAATTCGAGTAAGGATAAGAGTTTAGGGTGCGAAAAATACCGTTGGATATAGGAAGAAAAGGAATTAGTTAAATCCATGGAAAACAATCCTTTTAACAGACGAAAATCAATAAATTCGCTAACGTTCAAGGACGGTTTATATACCAGATCCTTCATTCCAACCTCATATTTATACTGTGCATCCTTTAGAAAAGCGCGAAGCTTTATGCTACTACCTGGTTCTAACGATTCAAAAAGCGATTCTAAGTCCTGCATTTCAGCGGGGATATCCGAATGGGATTGGTCCGACCAATATACCCGATAGGATGGATCCAATCGCTTTAATTCATAAAAATCATTGGTGGTGTAGCCGAATTTCTGATAGAAGGACTCAAAAACATCGGGCATCCAATACCAACTTGGACCCATATCGAACACAAAACCTTGTTCCTTGAATTGCCTTGCACGTCCACCGATGGTTTTATTTTTCTCCAGGATGGTCACCTTCCAACCCTCTTTTGCTAAAAAACAGGCAGAGGATAGACCAGAAATTCCAGACCCGATAATGAGTGCTCTTTTTTCCATTGGGTTAATTCTCGGAAAACTGATAATCGGGAAGTTGGTCCATCAATCGCTTTCTTGCTATGAATATACGGCTTTTAATCGTACCGATGGGTAATTTCATCGCGTCTGCGATTTCTTTGTACTTAAACCCTTCAAAATGCATCTTAAAAGGGGTCTTTAATTCGTCGTTTAACCCATCAATTTTTTGATTGATTTCCTTCACTCCCAATCGTTCCATTGGAGATCCCTCAGCGGATTTATGGTTGGTGAAAAGGTATAAATCTTCAGAATGATCAAAAATCATTCGGGTTTTGGTATTTCTCCGATATTGGTTAATAAAAATATTTCTCATGATGGTGAACACCCATGCCTTAAAATTGGTGTTGGGCGTGTAGTACGTGCGGTAGTTTATCGCTTTTAATAAGGTTTCTTGGGTCAAATCCCTAGCATCCTCGCGGTTTTTAGTGAAGTTCAAAGCAAAAGAAAATAGGTTACTTTGAATTCCTACAAGTGCATCGTTAAATTCGATTGTTGACATGTTGTTTATTTTTATTGAGATAAAGTTAAACAAAAATGTTTAACAAAAACAATAAAAAAATAAACAAAAAAATTAAAAAATTTTTAAAATGCTGAAAATCAGTAGCTTATACCTTTACGTGTTCAAGCATTTCGGCTACTAAATCCGGTAAGTCATAAGACGGCTTCCAATTCCAATCGGTTTGGGCATAGCTGTCGTCAATTGAATTTGGCCATGAATCCGCAATGGCTTGACGAAAATCCGGTGCGTAGCTGATCTTGAAGTTCGGCATAAGGTTTTGAATTTCACTGGCCATTTGTGCTGGAGTAAAGGATATGCCTGCAACATTATACGATGACCAAATACGTAAATTCTCCGAAGGGGACTCCATAAGGGTTATGGTGGCCCGAATGGCGTCATCCATAAACATCATGGGTAACTCGGTTTCTTGGTGTAAAAAGCAGGTATATTCGCCTTCAGCTTTCGCTTTGTAAAAAATGTCAACCGCATAATCGGTAGTTCCTCCCCCCGGAGGACTTTTATGAGAAATCAATCCGGGATATCGAATCGAACGTACATCTACTCCAAATTTTTCATGGTAGTACGCACACCATCGCTCTCCTGCTTGCTTGGAAATACCGTACACCGTGCTTGGTTCCATTATGGTGAATTGAGGCGTCGCATCCCGTGGTGTAGTAGGCCCAAATACCGCAATAGAACTGGGCCAAAAGACCTTTTTAATGCTGCCTTCCTTGGCTAAATCCAAAATAGTAAACAATCCTTCCATGTTTAATCGCCAGGCAAAATCAGGATTTTTTTCTGCTGTTGCGGATAATAGAGCAGCTAGGAGATAAACTTCCTCTATAGCATTGTTATGAATAAAGGTCCTTACTTCTTCACGGTTGAGGATATCCATGGGCTGGTACGGTCCATCCTTGATTAACTTTGGGCAATCTAGCTTTATATCCGCGGCAATGACATTACCATTTCCTCTTTTTTCGCGCAAGGCTAAGGTTAACTCGCTTCCTATCTGACCAGCGGCACCAATAATCAATGTTTTTCCCATAAGCACAAATGTAATGAAGTTCACAATTATCCCTATAAATTGTAAAAAACTGATAAAAATCATTTGTACCTTGTTGCTTCATAAGGTATTTTTGACAACGTAAATTTAATATATGCCGTTTTATCAGAAACTAGGCGCGATTCCCCCCAAACGCCACACCGTATTTCGTCAACCGGATGGTTCCCTATACCACGAACAACTTTTTGGTACCGTAGGATTCGATGGGATGTCTTCGCTGCTGTATCACCTTCATCCTCCTACCGTCGTAAAAGAAATTTTGGGGAGCACCTCGATAGCCCCTGAAATTGCTTTGGAAAAGCACATGACCATGTTTTCCCTACAAGGGTTTGCATTGACGCCAAATCCAGATTTTCTCGAAAGTCGCGTGCCTGTTTTAGTGAACTCCGATTGTTACATCGAATTGGCCTCCCCAACCCATTCAATGATCGAATACTTCTATAAAAATGCGGATGCAGACGAGATTCTATTCATCCACAAAGGAAGCGGTACGCTTAAAACTCAATTGGGAAATATTGACTTCTCTTACGGTGATTATTTGGTGATTCCTCGTGGCATGATCTACCAAATGCATTTCAACGATGAAAACAACAGGCTTTTTATCGTTCAATCCTTCAATCCTGTTTACACTCCGAAGCGTTACCGTAATTGGTTTGGTCAGCTGTTAGAGCATTCCCCTTATTGTGAACGTGATATCCGTCCACCCCATACCCTTGAAACCCATAATGTAGAGGGTGATTTTCTTTTGAAAATCAAAAAACAGGACATGCTTTACGAATATGTATATCAGCATCACCCTTTCAATGTGGTCGGTTGGGATGGGTTTAATTATCCCTATGCGTTTTCTATTCACGAGTTTGAACCGATAACCGGTAGGGTGCATCAACCACCTCCTGTACATCAAACGTTTGAGACTAGCGGTTTTGTACTCTGTTCTTTCGTTCCTAGGCTATATGATTATCATCCCGACTCTATTCCGGCTCCATACAATCATAGTAATATTGATTCCGATGAGGTGTTATACTATGTAGACGGTGATTTCATGAGCCGAAACGATATTAAACAAGGGCAAATCACCTTGCATCCCGGAGGGATCCCACATGGCCCTCATCCGGGAGCTTACGAACGAAGCATTGGAAAAAAAGAAACCCAAGAATTAGCGGTAATGGTTGATACGTTTAAACCGTTAAAAATTACTAAGCAGGCCCTCGCATTAAAAGTGGAAGGGTATGAGAAATCTTGGTTACATTAATAAATAGCAACATTATGTCGATGGAAATAAAAAACTTAAAGGATATTGAAAATTACGAATACGGCTTGAAAAAGATTTTCCCCGAGGC
>JBJTWF010000163.1:0-21681 GCA_046081565.1 Flavobacteriales bacterium
GGCTGCCATAATTGTTAGAACAGTTGGATCGCTTTACAGGAAGTTGAAACGTGTGGAAGTACGCTGAGACAAAATGATCTGAAGCTGCTTTGGATGCGGAATAGGGGCTTCGTGGATCATAAGGCGTATCCTCAGTAAAAAATCCATCGGGACCTAAACTGCCATAAACCTCATCGGTAGATACATGATGAAAAACATGGTCCGATTCACTGTTCCAATGCACTCGAGCGGCCTCGAGCAAATTAAAGGTCCCCAAAACATTGGTTTTTACAAATTCTAAAGGTCCTTGTATCGAACGATCTACGTGCGATTCTGCGGCTAAATGAATTACATCTGTGATGTTATGCTTAGAAAAAACATCAGATACCGAAGCTGCATCTTGAATATCTAGCCGTTCAAAACAATAATTTTCAGCCGTATCTACATCCACTAAATTCTCCAAGTTTCCAGCGTAGGTCAATTTATCCGCATTTATAATTTGGTAATCCGGATAGCGGTTTACGAATCGTCGAACAACATGTGAACCGATAAAACCGGCTCCTCCAGTTACAAGAATATTTTTTTTATCCTTCATTTATAAACTCCAATACTCTAATTCAGCAATTTTGCCTTTATAGATGCCTTTTACATCGATAAATACTCCTTTTCCATCTTTTAGAAGCGACTTAAAAAACGCCTCATCCTTGGAAAGGTATGCCTTGTGATTTACAGCCACAATTATCGCGTCGTATTCTGAACCCATGGTTTGCGTCAAGCCAATGCCATACTCATGCATCATTTCTTCGGACGAAGCGTGTGGATCGACCAAGTCTACGCCCATTTGAAATGATTTTAATTCATTTACTATATCGATCACTTTAGAATTCCGAATATCGGAAACATCTTCTTTGAACGTAGCTCCTAAGATTAAGGCCTTGGATTCTTGTATTACTTTTCCTTGAGCGATTACCTTTTTAACGGTTTGTTTAGCGATATAAAAACCCATAGAATCGTTTACATATCGACCACTGGTAATTACTTTCGAATGATACCCTGCTTGTTGCGCCCTGTGGGTTAGGTAATAAGGGTCTACACCAATGCAATGTCCTCCAACCAAGCCAGGTGAAAACTTTAAAAAATTCCATTTTGTACCTGCTGCTTCAAGCACATCATAGGTGTTAATTTTAAGTTTATTGAAGATGATGGAAAGCTCGTTGATCAGGGCGATATTTACATCCCGTTGCGTGTTTTCAATAATTTTAGCCGCCTCGGCTACTTTGATGGTCGGGGCACGGTGTACTCCGGCATCGACCACCAGTTCATACACAGAGGCAATGGTTTCAAGGGCTTCTTTGGTGGATCCTGAGACCACTTTTACCACGTTTTGAAGCGTGTGAACCTTGTCTCCGGGGTTAATTCGCTCCGGAGAATAACCTACAAAGAAATCGACATTAAACGTAAGTCCAGAAATTCGTTCAAGAATTGGAATGCAATCCTCTTCCGTACAACCAGGATAGACCGTGGATTCGAAAACGACGAAATCTCCCTTTTTTAGCACTTTGGCCACCGTCTCTGTGGCAGAAAGCAAGGGTTTTAAATCAGGTAAATTAGCATCATCAATAGGCGTTGGTACGGCCACAACGAAAAAAGAGGCAAGGGATAAATCTCCCAATTGATGGGAAAAGGTAATATCCCTTTCTTGAAAATCCCGACCGTCAAGTTCATTGCTAGGATCTATTCCCTGCTGCATTAGGGCAATCCGTTGAGCGTTGATATCGAACCCAAGCACCTTCACCTTCTTCGCGAATGCAAGGGCAATGGGTAACCCTACATAGCCTAAACCGATAACGGCAATAGCCGATTTTTTTTCTATTAACTTGGCGTAATATAAATCCTCCATGGCTTTAATCTTGTAATACGACTTGTGCGTCTCTCGTTTTATAAATGCGTTCAATGATGTCTACGACTTTCAATCCCTCTAAGGCGTTGGTAGTGGCTGAAGTTCTTCCTTTTAACGTGTCAATAACATTCCCAATAACGTAGTTGTGGTTTGCGGCAGAGCCTTTGTACGCGCCATAATCGTTTGCAGGATTCGATTCCTTTAAGGTAGGCATATCATAATCAGAAATGTTACAAACTTCGACCTCGTTCATGTATTGCCCCCCGATCTTTACACTTCCTTTACTTCCAACAATAGTAAGGGAACTTTCGAGGTTTTGATTAGCAATCGCGGTGGAATAATTAATACATCCCATGCCACCATTTAAGAAGCGGAAGCTTATAAATCCTGAATCCTCAAAAGCGGTAAGGTTTTCATGCGCAAAATCGGCGAATTTACCCTGAATATCATCAATGTCTCCAAAGAGCCAATACATGATATCAATGAAATGAGAAAATTGGGTGAATAACGTTCCACCATCTAGGTCAGGGGTTCCTTTCCATCCCCCTTTTTTGTAATATCGCTCATCTCGGTTCCAGTAACAATTCACTTGAACCATAAAAATATCGCCCAAAAGTCCATCCTGCACCACCGACTTTATCCATTCTGATGGCGGTGAGTAACGGTTTTGCATGACACAAAATACTTGTCGGTTCATTTTTAAGGCGGTATAAATGACCTTCTCACAACTTTCTTTAGTCAATCCCATAGGTTTTTCGACAACCACATGTTTTCCTGCCTTCAAGGCAAGAATGGCTTGGTCTGCATGGTGTCCGTTGGGTGTGCAGATATTTACTACGTCAATGGGTAACCCTGCCGCAAGCATTTCTTCCAAAGAGCTAAAATGAGGTACATTAAAACCCTCGCTATTGCACGCTTCTGCACTGCGTATATCGCACATGGCGACCAACATCGCTTCGTTATCCCGTTGTACCATTTCAGCGTGTCGTTTTCCAATATGTCCCGCACCTACCACGGCGAAATTAATTTTTTCGTTGTTCATTATGCTATGCGTTTAACGTGATGATTTTCTAATAAATATTGTTGACCGGATTCCTCACATCGGGCTTGATTCTGCTCATTAAAATGCAATCGATGCCCGTATTCGCTTACCCATCCTATTTGTCGAGCCGGATTTCCAACCACTAGGCCAAAGGCAGGTACGGGTTTGGTAACCACTGAACCCGCACCGATTAGGGCAAAAGCCCCAATTTCATTACCACAAATTATGGTGGCGTTTGCACCGATACTAGAACCTTTTCTAACCCAAGTTTTCGCGTATTGGTCTCTTCGGTTGACATGGCTTCTGGGATTTATAACATTGGTAAAAACCATGGACGGTCCTAAGAAAACATCATCTTCACAAATTACCCCGGTATAAATGGATACATTGTTCTGTACTTTCACGTTGTTTCCCAAAATCACCTCTGGGGACACCACAACGTTTTGACCAATATTACACTTTTTACCTAGTTTAGCCTTGGACATGATGTGGCTAAAATGCCATATATTCGTACCCTCTCCAATTTCACATCCTGGGTCAATGACAGCGGTTTCATGGGCGTTATAACTCATTATTTTGTAATAAATTGATCAAATTGTTTGTGGTCTAGCTGGTACCATTCCTCGTTGGGTAACGCTTTAAAATAGGCATAGGTCTTCGACAACCCCTCCTCCCGAGAAACCTTTGGTTTCCACCCAAGCTGTTGCTCCGCCAAGGTAATATCGGGTCTCCGTTGGCGCGGATCATCTTGAGGTAAAGGGTTAAACGTAATTTTTTGTTTGGTTTGCGTCAGTTTCACTATTTCCTTTGCAAAGTCTAAAATCGTGATTTCCTCTGGATTTCCCAAATTAACCGGTTGCGAATAATCGCTCATCAGTAATCGGTAAATTCCTTCCACTAAATCTTCAACATAACAAAAAGATCGGGTCTGTGAACCGTCTCCGAATACCGTTAAGTCTTCTCCGCGAAGCGCCTGACCAATAAAGGCAGGCAACGCTCTGCCGTCGTTCAACCGCATACGCGGTCCATAGGTATTGAAAATACGTGCAATACGAGTTTCTAACCCATGGTAGGTATGGTAGGCCATGGTCATTGCTTCCTGGAACCGTTTGGCTTCGTCGTACACCCCTCGTGGTCCCACTGGATTTACATTACCCCAGTAATTTTCGTGCTGTGGATGAATTTCTGGATCGCCATATACCTCCGATGTGGAAGCAATTAGAATCCGTGCATTTTTCTCTTTCGCGAGTCCCAAACAATGGTGTACTCCTAGAGAACCCACTTTCAACGTTTGAATGGGTATTTTCAAATAATCAATCGGGCTCGCAGGGGAGGCAAAATGTAGGATAAAATGTAATTCGCCAGGAATATGGATAAATTTACTTACATCTTGTCGGTAAAATTCAAAATTTTCAAGCGGAAGCAAATGCTCAATATTGGACATTCTACCCGTGATAAGGTTATCCATTCCTATTACATGAAAGTCCTCTTCTATGAAGCGGTCACACAGATGAGAACCCAAAAACCCAGCCGCACCCGTTATCAATATTTTTTTACGAAACCTCATCTCCCAATGCTAAAATAGGTGAATCCGTGTTCTTTTGTCTCTTCAACGTCTAATACATTTCGTCCGTCAAAAATTACCGGTTGCTTTAGTAAGGCCTTTAGCTGTTTATAATCTGGGCATTGAAACATCGACCATTCCGTACAGATCACCAACGCGTCTGATCCTGAAACCGCGTCAAAGGGGTCCTGACAATAGCTTAGCAGTTCGCCGAAACGAGCCTTAACGTTTTCTTGGGCCTCGGGGTCGTACACGCGAAGGGTTACCCCTAGCGCCAGGAGGGAATCAATCAAATACAGTGCTGATGCCTCGCGAATATCATCGGTATCCGGTTTAAAACTCAAGCCCCAAATGGCCAAGGTGCGCCCCGAAAGTTGATCATTAAAAAACTGTTTGATTTTAGGCAAAAGGATGGTTCGTTGCTTTTGGTTAACCTTCTCCACTGCCTGTAGTATTTCGAACGAATGGCGTTCTTGTTCCCCCTGGAATAAAAGCGCTTTAACATCCTTAGGAAAACATGACCCTCCATACCCCATTCCTGGAAACAAAAAACGGTTACCGATGCGCTCATCCGTACCCAAACCTAAACGAACTTGATCCACATTCGCCCCAACAAGCTCGCAAAAGTTGGCAATTTCGTTCATAAACGTAATTTTCGTAGCCAAAAATGCATTGGCGGCATACTTCGTCAATTCCGCAGACTTCTCGTCCATAACCAAAAGGGAATTTCCCGGACCTAAAAACGGTTCATACAAAGACTCCATCACTTCAATGGCCTGTTGGTCTGACGTTCCAACGATGATTCGGTCGGGTTTCAAAAAATCGGCTACGGCAAATCCTTCCCGAAGAAATTCTGGGTTTGAAACCACGCTAAAAGGTACATTGGTACACTCGCCTATTGCCTGCTTAACCCGCTCTGCCGTGCCTACGGGAACGGTACTTTTGTCTACAATCACAGTGTATCTGGTTAACAGCGGGCCAAGGTTTTTTGCCACCGATAATACCGCTGCTAGGTCGGCCTGTCCATCAGCACCAGAGGGTGTGGGAAGCGCGAGAAAAATGACCTCAGCATCAGCAATTCCCTCTTCAATAGACGTCGTGAATTGCAAATGTTTTGCGTTGAGGTTTCGCTCCAACAGAACCGCTAAATTAGGCTCGAAAATCGGACAGACGCCCAACGATAATGCCTCTACTTTAGCCGCATCAATATCAACACAGGAGACTTTGTTTCCCGCATCAGCGAGACAGGTCCCTGTGACCAAGCCAACATATCCTGTACCGATTACTGCTATATTCATTTGGTTTTAAAAATAGGCTTCAATCGCCGATAAAATATGTGCAAGTTGATCGGGTTGCATTTCGGTATGCATGGGGAGACTGATCACTTTCCCCGTTAAAATATCGGTGATGGGAAGGGATGTGGCACTGCTTCCAAACGCGTTAAACATTTTTTGACGGTGGGCCGGAACAGGATAATATATCATGCTTGGAATATCCCACTTTTCTAAATGGGATTGAAAATCATCCCGCCGTTCTGCATCCATTTGAAGGGTGTATTGATGAAAAACATGATCAGAATAGGTGGACCGCACAGGCGTTCTTACCTCAGGGATGTTTGCAAAGGCTTGATCGTATTGCTCTGCCAACGTTTTTCTAGCCTCGTTGTAAATATCCAATTGTCGTAATTTGACCCGTAAAATAGCCGCCTGAATTGAATCGAGTCGGGAATTACACCCTACGGTATCATGATAGTAGCGCTTACTTTGACCGTGATTAGCAATCATTCGAATGGTATTTGCTAGGGCATCGTCATTTGTGAAAAGTGCTCCTCCATCGCCAAAACATCCAAGGTTTTTACTGGGGAAAAATGAAGTGCATCCGATGTGACCAATAGTCCCTGTTTTGGCTTTATCACCGTTTTCAAAATAATACGTGCACCCAATGGCTTGAGCATTGTCTTCAATGACAAAAAGTTGATGTTTATTTGCGATTGCCATTAGAGGCTCCATGTTGGCCGCTTGTCCATATAAATGAACGGGAACGATGGCTTTGGTTTTGGGGGTAATGGCGGCTTCAACCGCATGAGGATCCAAGCAGAAGGTTAAAGGATCTACCTCAACAAATATAGGTTTGAGTCCTAGTAGGGCAATTACCTCTGTGGTTGCGATATAGGTAAAAGAAGGGGTAATTACCTCATCTCCAGGTTTTAGGCCCAGCGCCATCATGGCAATTTGAAGTGCATCAGTCCCGTTCGCACACGGAATAACATTTCTAACCTCGAGGTAGTCTGCGAGTTCCGCTTGAAAGGCGCTTACTTCAGGCCCATTGATAAATTGCGTTTTATCTATAACGGAATGGATTGCCTCATCAATAGCCGGTTTAATCTTTTCATATTGTGCCATTAAATCGACCATTTGTATTTTTTTCATGCGTAAACTTTTGTAGGACAAAAGTACAACATTAACTCGGTTTTCCTTGAGTTGAATAGGGAAAACTCACCAATAGGAGATTATAATTACTTACCTTTGTTAGGATGCGATTTATTTTTTTTCTCGGAATCTCCTTTCCTTTTTTTGTTGCAGGACAAGTAACCCTCGATGACACCGTGGTCCATGATAAGGTACTCGTTTGCCCGCAATATAGTACGGCATGGACAGGAGGAGATTTGGTGCATCGGTTTGGATTCTTGAACCTCGTGGGTTTTGGAGCGGGTTATAAATTTAAAAACAATGTCTTTGCCTTGGCGGATGCCAATTTCATCTTTGGAAATAAGGTAAAGATTCCGGGTATTTTCGAGCATTTAGTGGATAGTTATGGAAATATTACGGATGTCAATGGCGACGTTGCCACCGTTAGCGTTTTAGCTCGCGGGGTAAGCGTCAATGCACAAATAGGAAAAATATTCCCCTTAAACCAGCGGGATAAAAATTCCGGTATTATGGTGCATGCAGGATTAGGCTATCTCAACCATCGAGTGAAAATTGAAACCCAAACGCAAGTGGTGCCTATGATTGAACTCGAATACAAAAAGGGGTATGACCGCCTCACAACGGGAGTAAATTCGATGCAATTCATTGGATATGCCTACATGCCAAAACAGAGTTTTTACAGTTTTTATGGAGGGATTTATGCCATGCAAGGCTTTACAAAAAACCGTAGAACCCTATTTTATGACCAACCCGACGTACCAGTTTCCACAGCGCTCCGTTTAGACCTTATTATGGGTATTAAAGTGGGGTGGTTTATTCCATTCTATTCGACTCAAAAAGACTATTATATTGAGTATTAAGCATGCATTGGATTTATAATTTTGGTATTACGCTATTGCGATTCGGTTTTTTTATTGGTAAATTCTTCAATGAAAAAGCAAATCAACGATGGGTAAAGAGCAAGGCATGGAAACATGAAATTTCACCGGTAAAGGTTGATCTATGGATGCATTGTGCCTCTCTTGGTGAATTTGATCAAGGATTGCCCGTTTTATGGGCGTACAGGCAGCAGCATCCAAAAGCAATTATATTGGTGACGTTTTTTTCTCCATCCGGATTAAACCATTACCATAAACGAAAGAACTGCGTTGATTTTGCTTGCTTACTCCCTTTGGATACACGAAAAAATGCCGAGGAATTTCTGGCTCATTTTTCTCCTAAATGTGCCCTTTTTGTTAAATATGAGTTTTGGTTTAATTTCGTTACCGAAACCCACCGGAAAGGGATTCCCCTCTACTCTATTTCGACGCTTCTACGAAAAAAGCATTTTATATTTTCCCCTTTGGGTCACTTTTTCCGAGCAAAACTTAGCTTAATCAATCACTTTTATGTTCAGAACCAAGAAACAGCATTATTGCTCAATGGCATTGGTATTCACCAAACAACGGTAACTGGAGATACCCGTTTTGACCATGTACTAGCTAACCGAATGAGTACCCAAGAAATTGACCCCAAAAGCATGCTCTTTCGTCTGGCTGCGCTATGCGAAAATCAATGCGTAATGGTTATTGGAAGCAGTTGGTTACCCGAGGAGGAAATGGTGTTCAATGGATTAACCGACTTACCTGTAGATAAATTTATCCTTGCACCTCATGACATTTCAGAGGATCATTTATTTGAAATTGAAGCCATGTATGGTGATTCCTGTATTCGGCTGAGCGAATTAGCGCTGTATGATGGGGAGTCTGTTATTTTGGTAGACAATATTGGATTATTGCATAAAATCTATGCCTGTGGAACCTTGGCCTTTGTCGGGGGAGGCTTTAGTGGAAACCTCCACAACATCCTTGAACCTGCCGTTTATGACTTACCTGTGCTGTTTGGTCCTAACCATCAAAAATTTCCGGAGGCGGAGGATTTTATTCGCGCTGGGATTGGTTATTCCGTTTCAAATCAATCAGAATTCATTCAACGCGTGAAAATGATTATTGAAACAAGAGAGACGCTTCGAAATAAGGCTTTTTCTTTTATTGAAAAACAAGCAGGAGCCACAAAAAAAATAACCAAAGCGCTATTTAATACGCCCTAACGTTTTTATTTTCCACCCAATTCATGAATGCCTTGTTTACCACCCGGTTTCCTCCCGGCGTTGGATAATCCCCTGTGAAATACCAATCGCCCGTATGGACTGGACACGCTTTGTGTAAATTGGCGACTTTTTGAAAAACAATCGTTACCTCCGAGTTTAGATCTTTGGGGGTTAATAACTTTGCAATGCGGGCAGAGAGAATTTCGTCTGAAAACGGCTCATAAATACGCTTTACTTCATTGATGCACTCTTCTTTAGGGACCTTTAACTGTCGTTTACACGCCTCATAAACCTCCGAAATTAAGGCCTCCCTACCCGAATCTCGAAGGAGTGAAATCGCAGCCTCGAAGGCTATAAAATCTCCCATTTTGGCCATATCAATGCCATAACAATCTGGATAACGAATCTGAGGAGCAGAAGAAACAATGACAATCTTTTTGGGATCAAGGCGGTCGAGCATGCGTAGAATACTCCGCTTAAGCGTTGTTCCACGAACGATGCTGTCATCAATGATCACTATGGTGTCTTTTTTGGGTACTATACAACCATAGGTAATATCATATACGTGCGCAACAAGGTCATCGCGTGATTCATCTTGGGTAATGAACGTTCTAAGTTTTGCGTCTTTAATCGCTAATTTTTCTATGCGAGCTCGCGCCTGAATTATGGATGAAATAGCATGTTCAGAGGCTTGTGTGCCCAAAGATAAAATGGCCTTGGCTTTTTCAAGATTATGAAAATCTTCAACCCCTTTCATCATGCCATAAAAAGATACCTCTGCGGTGTTAGGAATAAAAGAAAAAACGGTGTTTTGAATGTCTTCCTCAATGGCTTCCATCACTTGTGGTACCAATAAACGGCCTAAATTCTTCCTTTCTTGATAGATATCTAAATCGGAACCACGCGAAAAATATATTCGCTCGAAGGAACATTTTCGAATGGTCGTTGGTGCCACGATTTCCTCCGTTCTCGCTGTTCCATCTTTTTTAATAATAAGTGCATGTCCAGGATCCAGTTCCTTAATGTTGGTATAAGGAACATTAAATACGGTTTGAATCACGGGGCGCTCTGAAGCGACCACCACCACTTCTTCATCCTCATAAAAAAATGTGGGACGAATTCCGGCTGGATCTCGCAATACAAATGCATCTCCGTGTCCAATGAGACCAGCCATAGCATATCCCCCATCCCATTTTTGCGCAGATCGACGGAGAATGGCTACTAAGTCTAAATGGGCCATGATATGGCTTGTAATCTCAGCCTTTGATAATCCCTGTTGCTTAAAATGAGCATACACCCTGTCGTTTTCATCGTCAAGGAAGTGACCTATTTTTTCTAGAACCGTAACGGTATCCGACTTTTCTTTTGGGTGCTGTCCGATGGCCAATAACGAATCAAACAGTTCATCTACATTGGTTAAATTGAAATTTCCAGCAAGCACCAAATTCCTCGTCATCCAATTGTTTTGTCTTAGAAAAGGGTGACAGGACTCAATGGAATTTCTTCCAAACGTACCATAGCGTAAATGGCCTAAAAATAATTCTCCCGTGAAACCTACATTTTTCTTAAGATAGGAGATATCGTTCAGTTTCGCTGGGTCTTCCGCCGCAATTTGATTAAACCGGTTGGCAATCTGGCTAAAAACGTCTTGAATGGGGTTCACTTCTATGGAACGGACCCGGCTAATATATCGTTCCCCAGGTTGCATGTCCAACTTAATGTTTGCAAGTCCGGCTCCATCTTGGCCTCGGTTGTGTTGTTTTTCCATCAACAACTGCATTTTATGTATCCCATAAAAGGCAGAACCATACTTTTCGAGATAGAAAGACAGGTCTTTTTTTAGCCTAAGTAAGGCAATCCCACATTCATGTTTTATAGCATCGCTCATGGCAACGCGAAGGTACACAATGATCGATTGGTATCGAATAATTGTTAATTACTTAAACAAAACGTTTATAACTTAGTGGCCGTTTGGTTGGCAACATTTTGGAAGGAGTAGCACGGCCTCCGGCACGGCTTTTACGCCATCTGCATCATATCCAGCCTTTGATATCGCTTCACGCATTGCGTCAATGGTAGTTTTGGTAGGAACGAAGATTACTGTTGCTATTTTTGTTTCTAAATCAAGTGAGGCATACTTGACTCCTTTTAGGTAGGTCAAGGATTCCTCAATCCTACTTTTACAATCGCCGCAAAGGGCGGATGCTTTAATGCGAACCGTATCGTTTTTCACCTTTTGTGACCACAGCGGTAAACAAAGGAAGAATAAAGCAAAAAAGGCTATTTTTTTCATATAATTCTATTTTTTGTGTTTTAAAATGAAGGTCATACCTGCATAGGTATTGAATCCCGTGATGGGTCCCCAAACCATACTAGCGTCAAAATCTGCCGCCCAAGGATCTTCAGCCCTATGGATTGGATTTTCTTGCCTGTAATGTAGCATGTTTTCAAAACCAATATACGCTTTTAATCGCTTCCATTGGTGTGAAATTTGAGAAAACACATAAGGATACCATGGCGTATTGCTCTTTCCATGATAACTATCAGGCATTCTCATGCTTCCTACGAGGTTCATTGTGAGGTCTACTTGCCAACGCTTATTTCTAGTATTCCATGAAAAAGTACTTAAAATTCGGTGATTGGGAACCATGGTTTGCTGTTGCATACTTCCATCAAATATCGCTTTAACATTGAGGAATTTGTAAGCTAAACGCACTCCGCATTGGGTATTTATTTGCAAATCTATCTCAGACTGAACCGCCAAAGCACGCGAGGCATTTTGCTGATACAAAAACAAAATACCATCTTCAAAAACATCCCTGTCTACCACAAACTGTTGCTCAAACCACGTGTAATATAGGTCCGAGGTCCATGTAAAACGCTGTGCTTTTGAATCAAAGTTAACCACCAAAGAAAGACCAGAATTCCATGAAACTTCCGGTTTGACCACCGCCGGTAAGGTCCAAGTTTTATTGCTAGCCAGCAGAGCGCTGTTTTCAATGATAATATTGGGGGTCCTCCAACCTTTTCCTGCTGTAAAACGAAGATCAACGCGGGGGGTTAGCGCCCATTTCATGTGAACACGAGGTACCCAAAACCAACCAAAGAGGCTATGATAATCTATTCGAAAACCCGTTTGTAAAGAAAGTCGATTCAAGCGCAGGGAATATTCAGAAAAACCACTTAGCGTTGCCTCTTTTCTCGGTATTTGTGTGAGATTTAACGCTTGAAAAAGGTCTAAATAGCCAAAACTCGTCCCCCCTTTTATGTAGTGTTTACCGGAGGGGCTTTCTCGTTCGTATAAAGCGGAAAGAAAATAGCGTTTTTCCTCTCCCCGAAATTCCCTCAATCCATAGTTTCCTTCTAAACGATGGAATTTTGCAGATTGGATAATCCCTACCGACTCTCCTGGGTGTCTGCCGAAGAAACCTGTTTTCGCATAGGCCTCTACATGATGGTTTTCACCCTTCATGGTGTAGGCTAACAATCCTATGGGAAGTCCATTGGCCAGCTGACCGGAAAAGCGTTTATCCAAATACGAATATACACCGAATTGGGCTTCCATTTTTTTTCCATTAAATTGCCAACGATTCATAACGGCTGCATTCGAAAATTTCGGGACATCCATAAAACCATCCTTATTTTCATCAATGATCGCTGCATTATTGGACGCATTGGTTAAAATAGCCGTGGACCATTTTTGGTTTATCCGAATGGTGTGAATCCAATTTCCTTCGGATCTTCCAAAGCGATTTACATACCCATTAATCAATGTTCTCTGCTCATCCAGAGGGCTTTTTGCTTCCAAATTAATCAAGCCAGCCATGGATTCATGGCCATTAATAACGGAACCCGTTCCTTTTGAAATTTGAATTCCACTCAACCAAAGTCCTGAAAAAGACTGCATACCGAAAGCCGTCTCTAGCCCGCGTAAAAAGGGGATATTCTCCAATTGAATTTGGGTATACACGCCGTCTAATCCCAACAATTGTATACGCCTTGTCCCCGAAACGGCATCCGTAATATTAACGTCCACAGAGGCATTGGTTTCGAAGGACTCCGAGAGGTTACAACAGGCAGCCCGATGTAATTCTCCAAGGGTAATTTTTTCCATGGCAGGAATACTGAGTTTCATGATACCATTCATGGCTTTTTTTTGAATAACTACCTCCCGCGTTAATCTTCCTTCGTATAAAAAAATAGACAATCCCAAGAATCGCTCTTGCCTACCCACCACTAGGGTATCAGAATAATATCCAGCATAACTAAATACGAGGGTGTCCTTTGCGGATTTACCCAACCAAAGTTCAAATTTTCCTTGGGCATTTGAGTAGTTTTTCTTGCCGGTCGCAAGCTGGATGATTTTAACGCCATTTAACACGAGGGTATCATCCCCTTTGACGCCTCGAACAACGCCTTTGATTTGGCTAAATCCCAGAAAAGAAAAGAAAAGAAAGCTAATTAAAATTTTATATTTACTTTTTACCATACCAAAACATTAGAATATTCAACCATCTATTATAAACGTTGAGCATTCTATAGCAAGAGGCTTTGATAAACAAGTGTTCTAGAACAGGAAATAAAACGATCTGGTGGTGGGAAAAGTGGAGTAAGGACGGGAGGCTCGGAATCGATCCACGGCATGGCATAGAGTGGCTTTGTTTCGTATGGAACCGAGGCTAGCCAAGGTAGCAGAATGGAATTGGGACCGCCTTTTAAATAATCCACCTTTAATGCTAGGCACGAAAATTCTGTTTCACAACAAGATTTTTTGGTTTTTTTACAACAGGCAGGTAAAGATTGATTTTCTTTGGAAACAGAATGCTCATCCGCATGAAATAACGACACATGAACATCCCCCGTTTGACGGCAAGCATGCCTGTAGATCTGAATACCAATGGTTTCGATAAAAAAAACCAACGCTAAACATACCACAAAAAAAGGCTTAACCATAGGGCTAAAATTACTCAATTTTCTTTAACGCTTTGCCCTGAGTGAGGTAGGCATTCAAGAACAATACTCCAACAATTAATGCCGTACAAAGGTAAAAACCGATGCCTAGGGTTTTGTGCTCTTCCAATAAAAATATGGCAAAAACCATGGTGTAAATCGGTTCTAAATTGATGGTTAAGGAAACCGTGAAAGCACCCAAATGGTTAACAACCTTAACGGCGGCAATAAAGGCAAAAGCGGTACATACAATGCCAAGGAACAATAAACCAAAAGCATCTGTCCATGATATGGAAAACGAATACGACGCATGAGGAAAAAATAAAAAATAAAGGGATACCAATACCCAACCAGCAACGAGTTCAATAAAGGAGAGCGCTGCTGCCGGGTGATGCTTTACGAGATGGGCATTGGAAACCGAAAACGAAGCAGCAAAAAAAGCACTAAGCAACCCAATAAGAAGCGCAGGTAGTGTATTTCCAGCGACCCCTTTCGTCGCCAAAGCAACCCCAATAAGCACAACGAAACCAAGCACGATCTTTTTACCTTCCCATGGATACCCCATGATCCACTTTTCCAACCAAACTACATGAAGGGTCGTAGTAGCCAAACATAGAATTCCAAGGGAAGCGGTTGACCATTGTATTGCATAATAAAAGGTAATCCAATGTAATGCTACCAAAAAGCCAACACCGATTGGGCGAATTATCGTTTTCCAATGCAACGCAATTCGTTGACCACGATAACCTAAATAGAGGGCGATTGCAACAAAAGCAATTAAAAGCCTATACCATACCAACACCAGGGCATCCAACTGGATTATTTTACCCAATATTCCTGTGAAACCCCATAAGAAGACAATGACATGAAGCAGTAAAAGCTGCCTATACCGAAACGGCATCTATTTCTTTTTTTTCCATTCTGCAATGGAGTTTCTGCACTGGCTAACATACGCAGAATCGCCATCGGCTTCGGCCAATTTCATACACAACTCTGCCGTAACCACTGCTTCTTTGTACAACCCTAGGGAGGCTTGAATCAGGGATTTAGTCCGTAGCATCCAGTACGCTTCAGGTCTCGTTTTTATCGCCAGGTCTACCCATTCCAAGGCTTTTTCATCGTTAATTTTTTCATCGTAGTAGTATTTTGCCGCGGCATGGTAATCGTTAGCCGTGGGGCCTGCCATTACCTTTTCAATCGAGGACTTTACCTTCGGTAAGGTGTTTACGCGAAAAGAAAAATTCACACGAACGTTGTCCCAAGCCATAAATAAAAGTGCACCATTGTTTCCAATTTCATCGATCCCTAGGGTAAGGTTTTCCGTTTTATTGGCTTGCCATTGAATCGGGGCAGTGCATTCGAAAACAACTTTTTTGGCATCCCAAGGATCGGGAAGCCCCCAATTATTATAATCCTTGTAAAAAGCGATGGTCCATTGTTCTTGACCCGGTTTTGCAAAGATCGCATACGTACCTGCCGCAAGGGTATCTTTCCCAAAAATCAACACGTCATTGGTTGTGATTTTTGTATTTTCGTTGGCCCCTAAGCGCCAATATGCATCAAACGGAATTAAATCGCCAAAGATCCTACGGTTGTTCACGGCAGGTCTTGAAAAGGAAAGAACGATATCGGTTAACCCTACCCGTTGACTGTAGGTACACAAGGGGCTTGCCTTCGGAACATTTAGTTGTGCATTGGTCGTTAAGGTTAACAGCATGCTTAATAAAAACAAAGGGTTTCTTTTCATTTTTTTAGGGTATTAATTCTTTTTTAACTTTTATATATTCTTCCTGGGTTGTGCGCTCAAAACCTTGGCTGAAAAAATCCCACACCACGGCGGTACGGCTTTCTTGCCATGTTTTTCTACCACGGGTTAAAACATGCTTGGTCTTATCCTGTTCATCGCGTTGCAGTAAAATCATTTCGCCCTCACGTTCACCCACGTATACAAGGCATTTTTCTTCGTTCGAATTTCGGATAAGATAATGGGTTTGGTCAATAATTTTTTCCCAAACCAATTGACTAAAAAGATCGACCAATCCCTGCGCTTTATCTGGCTCCTTTGCATTTAAATCCCGCCACAATGCATCGTCAAATCCCTGAACCACTAAAAAGGATACAAACTCTTTTTCTAACGATTTCAAGGCGTCATCCGATAACCTTGGAAACTTCATTTAGCCGTATTCTTTTCAAATAAATCCAGGGTAATATCCACTAATTCTGGAATGACTAAGGGTAAGGATGCTTGTTCGAAGACAACGGTATATTTTCCGGTTTTGGGAAAATTGTCGTTCACAATAATTTTGGAAAGATTTACGATTGAACCGCTTTTTTCGCCCAACCATTTCCCTGAGGCGTCGGTGATCGGAATTTCAAGTTTGGTGTCAAAGGCTTTAGGTCCACGAATGGATATCTTAAGCCATAAATTGGCGTAGGGAAAAGAGGACGTGGTGCGCAAAACCATTTTTAGCAAATGTACTTGGGTTGTATCCGCGATGGAAAAGGAAAAGGTAGGCTTAAAGGTGTTTTTCCATTGACGTTCAGGAAAAGACACCGTATGGTGATATAGCGTGGTGTAGTTTTTATCTCCACAAGCGGAAAGCAAAAGGATTCCCAACATAAAAAGAGTGCCAAACCTTTTTTTCAAAGCGTTCATGTCGTACGATTAGTATTGGAGAAATTCTTCCGTTTTTTCTTTCTCCTAGAAGGGTTTTTATTTTCGAATCGGGTAAGGCTATCTTGTCCCACCACGTTTTCATAACCAAGCTCTACTACTTTTTCTTTTTCTATGGTAAATTCTTTAAGCTCCTTCGGAATTTTGCCTGATTTATTTAAGGCTTGAATTTTACCCACTTGCTCCGGACTAAGGGCAATCAATCCACTATCCTGTGGATAAGCATACCACATGGTGCGTTGAAAAACGTCTGTTTTTACGTGATAGGCATCCCCTTTTTCTGTTTTTAACTTAAGGTCTGGTTTAGGCATTCCCTTCAAGGCTTCGGCATACATATCCAACTCATAATTCAGGCAACATTTCAATTTTCCACATTGCCCTGCCAACTTCTGTGGGTTCAAGGATAGCTGTTGATACCTGGCTGCAGAGGTCGATACAGACCTAAAATCGGTTAACCATGTAGCGCAGCACAGTTCACGACCACAAGAACCAATTCCTCCGAGGCGTGACGATTCCTGACGAGATCCAATTTGTCTCATTTCGATTCGAACCTTGAATTTATCCGCCATATCTTTGATGAGTTGCCTAAAGTCAACACGATCCTCTGCGGTGTAATAAAAGGTTGCCTTGCTTAAATCCCCTTGGTACTCTACATCGGATATTTTCATTTCTAACCCAAGGTTCAAGGCGAGGGAACGCGACTGAAACATAATGTCTTTTTCTAGGGTCCGACCTTGAATCCATTGGTCTATTTGTCCTTGGTTTGCAATTCCAATAATTTTTCGGGCCTCTGCATGTTTGAAATTTGGGGCCTTCTTTTTCACTTGAATACGGGCTAATTCTCCCATTACCGATATCACCCCAATATCGTACCCCGGTACCGCCTCTACAACCACCACATCGCCGGCTTGCAGGGAGAGTTGAGATATGTTTCGATAAAAGCCCTTTCGAGCATTTTTAAAACGCACTTCAACGATTTCATAAGGTTTTTGGTTCTCCGGTAAGGTCACATTGGCTAACCAATCGTAGACCTCAAGTTTATTGCATCCGCCTGAACTACAAAGCCCGTTATTTTTACATCCTTTCGGACTTCCCCCCGTACCACATGACGAACAACCCATTTCTTTTTTTTGTAAAAATAATCAATTAGGCTTGATGGAGATAACGCATAGACTGAATACAAACCTTTGTGAACAATATTTTCGCATTCGCATTGCGGTCAATAAGGTAGTGCGCATGGTCCATTTCGGCCATAAATTCGCGGATATTAACGCCGTTTATGTAAATTGAAAATCGCTCTAAAAATGCTGCCTCATCTTGAGTCAAGACCGTGTGTTCTTCTCCCAAATAGTTGTTAATCAGGCTTTGCCTTAGCATATGCAACGCATAACGAACATATAATTTTTGCCTTTCCTTGGTCAATGACGCTACTTCCTCTGCCCAATCCATCATGGCACAAACATCCTTTTTGTAACTCACCCGCATTTGGGCTATGAATAAGTCCTTAAATAAATCCGTGGATTCAGACTCGTTCACGAGGTCTAAGGCATGGCAAAGATCCCCATCGGCAAAAGCAGCAAGCCCATCGGCTGTACTGGTATCGATTTTATGGACTCGCTGTAAATAAGTCGATATATCAAGGTTGTTCAATTTACCAAATACCCTGCGCTGTAATCTGGATTGGATGGTAGGCAAGATGCGTTGTACGTCCGAAGTCAGAACCAAGAAAAGGGTTTTCTCCGGCGGTTCTTCTAAAATTTTCAAAAGCTTATTGGAACAAACGGAATTCATCTCTTCCGCGGCGAAAATCAGCACAATTTTATAGCCTCCTTGAAAGGATTTTAGGTTCATTTTTCGTACGATCTCCTTACTTTCTTCGGTTCCTATAATGGGGCTTCGTTCTTTCGCGTCAATCGCATTGATCCAATTGAGTAGCGAAAAGTATGGACTAGCCTTTACCAAGGCCCTCAAGGGGTCAAGAAACTCATCCGTCGTCTTACCAAGGCTTTGAACTACGGGAAGGACAAGGTGAAGGTCAGGATGTTGCAATTCTGATATTTGAAGGCAGGACGTACACGCTCCGCAACCATCCAACGCTTGAGGGGATTCACAAAGAAGTAACCTCGCAAAGGCTAAAGCAAGGGGAAAAACACCGTAACCAGGAGAACCAACAAACAATTGCCCATGAGCTATCCGTCCAGATTCAACGGTTTTTTGTAACCGTTGAATCCCATCCTTTTGTCCAACAATATCCTTAAAATACATACCTAATGATTGGAATTTATCGGTTCTGAGCCCTTTCGGAAAATAGGTTGCGTATTTCCTATAATAATTACAAACTCCCCTTTTATAACCTCTGGTTTAATTTCTTGCAACAAGGCTCCGAGCGTTCCCCTAAAATAACGTTCGTAAACCTTGGAAATTTCCTTTACTACTACAGCGTTTCGATCGTTACCCAAACCCTCTGCCAATTGGGTAATCGTTTTTATTAGTCGGTGAGGGGATTCATAAAGCACCAAAGTGCAATCGAGCTGCGAAAGATAATTCAGTCGGGTAGTACGCCCTTTTTTGTGGGGTAAAAACCCTTCAAAATAAAATCGATCGCAAGGGATGCCCGAAGCCACCAACGCGGGTAGGATCGCTGAGGGTCCTGGTAAACATTCCACTTCAATACCCACCTGGATGGCCTCCCGAACCAATAGGTAACCAGGGTCAGAAATTCCAGGCGTACCTGCATCTGATACCAAGGCAACTTTTTCCATGGCCTCAATGGTAGCTAGTAATGAAGCGATCTGATGATGTTCGTTATGAATATGGTAGGACACCACCTTTTTCTGTATGCCTAAGTGGTTTAATAACTTTTTGATTACGCGGGTGTCCTCGGCAATAATTAACGATACCTCTTGTAGGGTTTCAATAGCCCTCAACGTGATATCCTTGAGGTTTCCAATAGGAGTAGGTACTAAAATTAACTTCGCCATAGTTCTTATTCTTGTGAAAAAACGTGTTTTACGGCTTCCTCAACCTTTTTTAAGGCAATTACCTTAATTTTTGAACCGTTCGTTTTTAGCCCTTTGTTGTATGCCGATACAAAAATATGGGTGTACCCTAATTTTTGTGCTTCAGAAATTCTCGTTTCAACCCGAGAAACGGGACGGATTTCACCCGAAAGCCCAATCTCTGCAGCGAAGGTAAAACCCTTCGAAATGGGAAGATCAACGTTGGAAGATAAAATAGCCATAACTACGGACAAATCCACCGCAGTGTCATCGACTTTGATGCCTCCCGCAATGTTCAAGAACACGTCTTTAGAGGCCAATCGAAAGGCACAACGTTTTTCTAAAACGGCCAACAGCATGTTTAGTCTTTTGGCATCAAATCCATTGGAAGAACGTTGTGGGGTTCCGTAAGCCGCTGTACTCACCAAGGCTTGCACCTCAACTTGCAAAGGACGTAACCCCTCAATGGTCGTGGCAATTGCCGTCCCACTGAGTGCTTCGTCTGTATGACTTATCAAAATTTCAGAAGGGTTTTCCACCATCCGTAAGCCATTCCCCTGCATTTCATAAATACCCAATTCATTGGTTGAACCAAAACGATTTTTCACGGTCCTAAGCAAGCGGTAAAAATGGTTTCGGTCTCCTTCGAATTGTAACACGGTATCGACCATATGTTCTAATACTTTGGGACCTGCGATGCTGCCTTCTTTTGTAATATGGCCAATTAAAAATACCGAAACCCCAGTTTCTTTGGCAAACCGCAAAAGGAGTGCAGTGCTTTCGCGTACCTGGCTCACACTACCCGGGGCACTTTCAATGTGGGGTGCAAAGAGCGTTTGAATGGAATCAATAATCAAAATGCGAGGAATCAGTTGTTCCGCTACGGAAATTATACGCGTAACATCCGTTTCAATGAGCAACTGACATTTAGGATTCGTAATGCCAATGCGTTCTGCCCGAAGTTTAATTTGTTGTTCGCTTTCTTCGCCTGAAACGTAAAGCACCTCACAGGGTTCTTGAATCGCCATTTGAAGCAAAAGCGTTGATTTACCGATGCCAGGATCTCCACCAATAAGCACGAGGGCGCCTTGCGTTATTCCTCCACCAAGTACCCGATTTAATTCCGCATCCTTTAAGGGAAGTCGTGCCGTAGATTTCTGCTCAATTTCGGAAATAGGTCTAGGTTTTGCATTTCCCGACTGCCGAGAAAAAGGAATGCTATCGGCTTTTGAAGAGGAACTCATTTCTTCGACAAACGTATTCCAGGCTTGACAAGACGGACATTTTCCTAACCATTTAGGGGCCTCATAACCACAGGATTGACAAAAAAAGGCGGTTTTGACTTTAGCCATAAAACAAAGGTAAGGAAATCCCTTACGCCATAGGCCCCAATCAAAGGGTATAAAAAAAAATAAGGGAATTTTTAAATTTTGTTTGGCGCTATTTCAAAAAAATTAATTTTGCCCGAGGAAATACAATGCAACTATGTCGAAAAGAAGAGCAATTATTAGCTATGACAAATTGACCTTAGATCAGAAAAAGCAAATACTGAAAGACTTTCCTGATGGATACATCAATCATCTTTCGTCGATTAAAACCCCAACAGGCGAAATTTTAGATGCACTGATTTGGGAGACGGAAGAGGTGATTTATTTGGTTAAAATCAATAAATCTACTCCTAAACCCAAACCGGTGGTAGAAGAAGAGGAGGAAGAAGCATTTGAAGATGATTTCGACAAAGTTCCGGATATTAACGACGATGACGAGGTGGATGATGAAGAGGACGAAGATGATTACGATAAGCCGGACACGGAAGAGGATTCCGACGACGAAGACCTCTAGGGTATTGTATCGGCTCACAAACAGGCGCTAGGCGGCTAACACGTTTGTACGTTTGCCGCTTGCGCTTGTTTGTTGTTATGGGTAAATACTATTTTATCAAATGAAATTCATGACGAGAACCGCCATTTTCATAATAGTACCACAATTCATCTTTCTTCAATCTAATGATATTGTAATCCGATGCCGAAACTGTACTAGTTTGATTGGTAAGCT
>JBJTWF010000164.1:0-7490 GCA_046081565.1 Flavobacteriales bacterium
TTCAAGTGCATCGGGTATTGTAACAACCCCTGATTTTGCATCCAACGCTTACCTTTCAACATTCACTATGTTATTTGGTAGTTATTTTGGAGATTGGGATGCACAAAATAATTTATTGAAAGCCGCATTGGCCTCTGGAAAAGTGTTGGCCGTTTCTTGGTCTGGAAGACCTTATCTATATTATCACCCGATGGGTGTTGGCGAGAATCTTGGTGCCTGCATTCGCTTGTCACAAAATAATACCAATGCCTATTTAGCCTCTACCTTGGGGTATTTTCAGCGTTGGATTCATATTTCGCAATTGGGCGACCCCTCTTTAAGAGCTCATTATGTGGAAGAACCCAGCGATTTGGTGGTTTCTACCCAAAACGATGGAACTCTTCAATTAACCTGGAATCCACCAGGCGTTTCGGTCGATGGGTTTCATGTTTATCGTCGTGCGGCAGGGGTAGATTCCTGGACAAAACTGACCAACGCTCCCATCTTGAGTACTTCTTTCAGTGATTTATCTTTACCCGCAGGGGGTTCTTATACGTATATGGTTAGGTCAGCTCGTAAGCAGACCACGGGTAGCGGACGCTATTGGAACCAAAGCCTAGGAATTCAAGGAGAAGGAAATTCAACGTTATCCCAAGAAAATGCTGTGGAAAACGCACTCAGTATTTGGCCTAATCCTTCCAATTCCATGTTCTACCTTTCAGCAAAGGAAGGTCTTGAATTTAGGGTGTATGACGCCCAAGGAAGAGCGATGATGCACGGGATTTCCAAAAATGATATCACTGAAATTGACGCCAGGTCTTGGAATCACGGAGTTTATTTACTCAGTGTTGGAAACAGAATTATACGCTTGGTAAAAAGTTAATTAAGTCCAATCTTCTTTTTCAAGTCTCGCTAATTCCCGATTTATTCAAGTAAATGTTGAGGGTGGGAGAGTATGTCGACGCCGCTTTTTAACCCCGACATTCGTAAGAATCGTCGGGGTTTTTTATTGCCCCATCTTCAAAAGGGAAAGTATATTTTATGGAGATCCCTAACGCTGCATCCATGTTGCTAACGGGATTACAGGGATTAAAAACGGGTTACGGGATAGATCCTTTTCGCTTTCTACCTTTTCGAGTCAGACGATACCCCTGTGTTATGAATTAATAAGATACCTTTACAACGTGAACAAACCCAATCCTTTTTCTGCTTACCAATGGCTTTTGGTTACTTTACTTGCCTTAACTCAATTTACAGTCGTTTTGGATTTCATGGTTATGTCTCCTTTGGGGGATTTACTAATCAAGGATTTAAAGATTAAGCCAAGCGAATTTGGCTTAGTCGTTTCTAGTTATGCATTAGCTGCAGGTTTTTCTGGGATGTTAACAGCAGGTTTTGCCGATCGTTTTGATCGAAAAAAACTGCTACTTTTCTTTTACAGTGGGTTTATTTTAGGCACTCTTTTTTGCGGCATTTCACAAACCTATTATCAATTGGTGATTTCGAGAATTTTCACAGGAATTTTTGGTGGTGTCATGTCTTCCATTTCACTGGCTATCATTGCCGATACGTTTTCGTTAAACCAACGCGGACGTGCCATGAGTTTTATTCAAATGGGTTTTGGTCTCAGTCAAATTCTTGGAATCCCTATAAGTCTTTTTATCGCGGAACGTTGGCATTGGCAAACTCCATTTTTTCTCATCGTTGGATTATCTCTTTTTATGTTTTTCTCCATTTTGCTCGGAATTAAATCCTTACCCATTGAGCAGGCTAACCAGACTAAAAACGCCTTCAAACATCTCTTG
This sequence comes from Flavobacteriales bacterium, assembly GCA_046081565.1. GTDB lineage: Bacteria > Bacteroidota > Bacteroidia > Flavobacteriales_D > Crocinitomicaceae > UBA952. The sequence continues at coordinate 1,785 of JBJTWF010000164.1, forward strand.
AACACGATTAGAAATAAAGAATACCGCATCGGTTTTCTTGCGACGGCATTCATGTCTCTCGGGGGTTATTTCATGATGCCGTGGGGGAGTACTTTTTCAGTAAATAATGTAGGAATTCAACAAATACAACTTCCATTAATGTTTATGATTGTGGGTTTAGCTACCTTTTTTATCATGCCCTTTGTCGGAATTCTCTCGGATAAGTTCAATAAATTCAAGTTGTTCTTATTCGCGTCTTTGGCAATGGTCGTTGCGGTGAGTATTTATGTCCATCTCGGACAAACCTCGCTTACGGTTTTGATTTTGGTGAATGTTCTAATGATGGGAGGCATAATGGCACGAATGGTCCCTTCTCAAGCCCTTTCCAGTGCGGTTCCACAGCCCGCTGATCGAGGGGCATATATGAGCATAAACGCGTCACTCCAACAGTTAGCGGGAGGAATTGCTGCATTTTTGGGAGGAATGATCGTCGTTCAAAAATCACCAAACGCTCCCCTAGAACGATTTGATCTATTGGGATACGTTGTGATAGGTGTTATAGCAATTAACATTTTTTTCACCTACAGGGTGTACCAAATTATAAAAACGAAAAACGGGGATTAGCGAAACGCGCTTTTTAAAGAAGACCTATCTTTTTCTTTACCTCCTGGACAATCCCTGCTTTATGCAGATAAATATTAATGGTTTTAAGCCTAAAATAGGCTTCAGACACATACAAATATCCTTTCGGCAAGTTATTGGTTCCCCATGAATTCTTTACCAGTAGATACTTCGTACCTTTTTGGTCTTTATACAAACCAACAATATGCATTCCGTGGTCGTCAGTCGTTGTTTTGTTGTCATAGCCCTTCTGACGCAATGCAGCGGTTACGGCAACTTCCTTTACGGGGGTTAAAAAAGCGTTTGAACTTCGATCTGCACCTACGTCGTTATAATTGCGATTATCTTTTCCTGAAATTTGAATCGAACTTGGGTCTTCGGGAACTAAGGCAATACCATTTTTGAAACTAAATCCTTTTTCAGAGACATCGGCCCCCCAAGCAACGGTATAACCATTGGCTAGGGCATTTTCTACGGTAACCATCAGATCATCCAACCCAACATTGTAAGAATCCCCCCAATTATAATTATCTGGAATAGCCAGCTGACATTTAGCATACAAAGCATGGTTGGTGAAGGAAGTGAGAGAAACGTATTCGTCCATGTTGAGCCCAATGCTTGATGCATAACTTTGAGGCGTATATTTTTTACCTTTCCATTCGAACTCCTTGATGTCCTTGCCAAGGTAAGCATCCAGAATACCGTTTATACCTGATTTCCAATTGGAACTGATACCATTCGTACTTGACCCCATGAATTTTAGTAATCCCTGAATGGCGCCGTTTAATACTTCAAAAAACTCAGCGTGATCATACGTTTCTGAACCGTTTAATCCGTTGTAAACTTCGTAGGGAACGATACCATGTGTTTTTATGACCCATGGGATATCATGAAATGCACCCCCCTCGCCAAAATTCAATTTTCCATCCATGCGGATGAATTTATCCGCTTTGTTCTCGTATGCTTTACGTACCACAAACATTTCAGACAATGCATCAGGGTTTTTATTTCCTTTGCGAATTAATTCAGACTCGAAAAAGGACAATCCTGAGAAGCTCCAGCAGGTTCCTGTTTTCCCTTGGCTTTGAACAGGGGTAGCATCAAGGTGATACATTTTTGTAAATTGATAGGCGCTTCCTTCAACGTTGGTTGTTTGACCAAAAGAAAGTTGGTTTACCAAAAGGAAAACCACAACGATAATTATTGATTTATTTTTTCTAAAATCCATGATTCAATGTTCAATTCTTGTGCTTTTTGTTGGACATCTGCTATCCCTTCTCGAGAGAAACTATTACCAATAGATACTTTATGTAGCCCGTTTTCCTTTAAGGTTTGCACTTGAAATCCCTGAGCAGTTAATTTATCTGTAAAGGAAATCGCGTTTTCAGGGTTAACAAAACACCCTGCAATACAATGAAAGGTCGTGGTTATGTGAACGGTTGGAGCGCTTTGTGTTTCAATATTCTGAACCGTTATTGTAACAGGGATCGGGGTGGGGGGTGGGACTATTGGCGCCACTTCAATGCTAGGCGTTTTTACCGCGTGTTCAATATTTGTGTTCGTCTTTGATTGCTTAACCTGAGCTTTTGGAACGACTTTTATCGTTTTAGGCCCGGATCCCAGGTGCTTCTTACGAAAAGGGTTAAAGTCTTCAAGGGTAATAATGCCAGAGGCAACAGCATCCGTTTGATTCGGAATCCAATACGAATAAAATACTATGGGTAAGGCAACTACTGCCGCGGCTAAGTATTTCCAGGCTTGATGGTGCTGTACCTGGGATTCTGCGACCTGTTCAGGCACGACAGCGGGGGCTTGAGGCACGAAATGAACGACTTCCAATCCATAGGCACTTAAAAGCATTTGGCTGTTTCTATCCTGTTCAAATTGAATGTTTCCTTCTTCGTCCTTCCATAGCGATCCAATCTGGGAAAGGGTAAGTGTACCACCAGAGGAAAGCCGAGCATTCCAGTTTACTACCATATTTTCAATGGCTTCCACACTTGCTTCATACGACAGCGAATGATCTTGCTTGTACGCATTGACTAAAAGCCCGTCGTTTTGTTGCAATTGAAGGTTGAATTGGAGAACCTTAGTGGGAGGAGTGATAGTGCCTTTGTCAAAATCGATGAAAGCACTTTTTCTCTTTGTTAAAAAACCACCGAATTGAGGCACAATGACACACTCATGGGTTAAAAGTAATTCATGAATGGTGGTGTCCAAGGTCTTCATGAATCAAATGTACAAAATAGACCAAGAAAATAAAAGTTTTAGGGCAGTAGATCCAATACTTTCTTTACGTCTTCTGGGGTATCAATGTTTGGGGTTTCTATGCTGGTTTGTCCTGTTCGAATTTTGAATCCGTAATACAACCAACGCAGTTGTTCTAACCCTTCTGATTTTTCCCATTCACACGGGGTTAAGGAAGAAATTACGTTTAGAATATTGCTTCGATAGGCATATAGTCCCAAATGTTTGAGCGGAACAATACCCGATGGATACCCTAGTGAAGGGATTGGATTTCTGCTGAAACAAAGGGCCTCCTCACGGTGATTACGAACCACTTTTACCCGATTGGTATTCAACAAATCTTCACTGGATTGTAGCGGAGTTACTAAGGTTGCTATTTCGGTAGTCGTATCTTGAAAAAGAGCAATGAGTTGGGTTAATTGCTTTGGATTAACTAATGGTTCATCCCCTTGAATATTCAGTACAACCTCCATTTCTGGATAGCGCTGTGATACCTCATTACACCGTTCTGTACCTGATTGGTGCGAGTTTGCCGTCATTTCTGCGTAACCGCCAAACGCGAAAACATGTTCCAAGATTCGTTCATCATCGGTAGCAACCACTAGTTTCGAAATTTGGGGACAAGCACTAGCGCCCTCGTATACCCGTTGTATCATGCTTTTTCCCTTTAGGTCAATTAACGGTTTCCCCGGGAAGCGACTCGACCCAAACCTAGAGGGTATTACGCCTAGAACGTTCATTAAAATTTCCAAGATAATTGTAACAAGAAATTGCGCGGGGGTTGAATATCGCCAGGCCTGCTAGAGTATTCTGCATTAAAAACGTTGTTGGCGATCAAACCAATTTTCATGGTGTCATTTAATTTATAGGAAACTCGGGCATCGAATACTAAGTTTCCTTTGTTATAGATTTTTCGATAATCCTTTAGTCCAGGTAGAATGTAAGTATTTTGCGCAATAGGTTCCTCGAAGACTTTATCAATGTTTTGCATAAAACTGTTGTATCGACAAGAAATCCCAAATCCCAAAGCCTTGTAAACGGCTTCGATATCCGCCCGTACTAAGTGTTTGAATCGATACTTAAGCATATTGGTGGTGCTGTCCGAATTGTAAATGGTATATTGCGGATCATTATTTAATGAAGTGGGATTCATGTACGTATATCCAATAAGCGATACAACTTCTACATCATTAATTTTACCCGTACTATTAAAGGATAACTCAAGCCCTGATATTCTCGCTTTTTCAACATTCTGTGCTCCAAATCCGATGATCTGTTGTATCGTATAACCATAGGTCTGTTGTAAATTTGCTAATTCTGCAATGCCTTGACTTGTGTAAATATCAATCTGATTTCCGTTCATCGGGTTGTAAAATCCAAATGAAAATTCAATCATGTTTTCATAATTGTTTACAAAACCAGACAAGTCAATCATCCCTTTCCAATCGCCCATTTTAACCCCTTGCTTGATCCCTACTTCAGCGGACCAACCGATCTCTGGTTTTAGGTTAGGATTTGGAAATATATTCAACGCTCCCACCGAGGTGCTGGTAAATCGTTCACCCACCGACGGGTAGCGGATACCTTGCCCGATTGAGGCCCTAAGGTGCGTGTATTTCTGTAGTTCGTAGTGGGTTCCCATTCGAAATACTGGATATACCGGTAAGGTCAACTTACCCAGTTGGAATTCAGAGTCCCCTTGCTTTTTATCCATGGAAAAATATTCAGCGCGTATCCCAGCGGTAAGGTCAAACTTTCCAATGTGATGGTCATATTGGCTATAGATAGCCGCATTACTAGAGACATGATCGCCAAACAGATTGGAAAATACTACGTTTTGGGTGCCGAATAATCCAGAAATCAACGTTCCTCCACCGGCAAAGGTCTTTTGATAGGTATAATCACCGATAAAGACAACGGCTCCATTGCTTTGCTGCGGGTTGCTGATGTTGTTGTTTGTGGTAAGGTATGCCCTAGTTTTTAAACTGTGTTTATTGTTATTACGGTCAATAAACTTCACATATGGATCGATAAAAAGTCGATGGGAAAAGTTGTAGGTTAACGTTGAAGCAGCATTAGAGGTATCAACTCCTCCGCTTGGCGAATAACCCAAGGAATCACTTTGCCAAATGATAAAACTTCCCGTTTTATGGAATTGATAATTGAATCCGATTCCTGCTTTCATTCGCTCTATCTTTTTAGGCCGAAAATATAGGCTTCCACTTATCCTCCCGCGTGTTTCCGTTTCCCCTTGTCTGTACCCTTGGTCATTATAAAATACCGTGGATAGGGTATATCCTGTTCGAGCAAACATTTGACTTCTAAAAAATTCCAATTGTTGGTTCATTGGATTGAACCGTTGGGCGCTGTCCTTTCCCCACCATTTCAATGAATTTCTTTTGGGATTATCATAAATCCCCGCTTGTAATTTAATTTTAGTTTCGGCCTTGAGGCTTGGCTCCTTTTCTGATAGGGCTATCACGCCATTTAAAGCCCCACTTCCATATAAAACCGAAGACGCTCCTTTTATTACTTCGATTTGCGAGGCTTGTTCTATCGGAATCGCATTCCACTGGGCGTCTCCAGCATACCCTGAAAGCAAGGGCATTCCATTCCATAGCATCATTACACGACTCCCCGCCCCATAAGCGAATCCTGAACCTCCACGAATACTCACCTGACCATCCATGGTGAAAACGCCCGGAGTTTGTTCAACGGCTTGCTCCAAATTAACCATTCCTTTACTTTCGATAAGCCGTGGTTTTATTACCTCCATTGAAATGGGGATTTCTTCAATTTTTTGCGCCCGCTTGTTGGCTGTGATAACTATCGTTTGTTCCGTTTTTTCATTGACCCCCA
>JBJTWF010000165.1:0-3038 GCA_046081565.1 Flavobacteriales bacterium
CCGCACGGAACCTACGATGTGTTGCGCATTCACACCACGGAATCGTTCACTGATTCGGTATGGGCTTTGCCGATATTTCCACCCACGTGGAGTTTGGTAAGCACGAATTCAGACGTTTCCAACAGCTATGCATGGGTTGGCAAAGGAGGTAAATTAGCGATTGCGGAGATGAGCTTCGACACGCTTGGAGCTCCAAAAATCTTCAAATGGACGGAACTTCCAGGAATTGGGGTGGGTGTTTCAGAAAACCTTGCCATCACCAACGCTTATCCCAATCCTGTTCAGCAAAACCTAACCCTTTGCGTAACGGATGCATATATCTACACGCCTTTTCGCTTGGAGGATGCCATTGGACGAGAGGTACTAGAGGGAACGATAGAAAGCAAAGAATTTACGTTGAGTTTAGAAGGGCTAAGCCCCGGAATGTATGGATTGACCGTAGGAGGCTCACGAATTACGATACGGAAGGAGTAATTCCTGCGAAAACGTTATTTCTGACTTCCTGGGAGCGTTAAGGGATTTAAGGCTTCTACTTCATAGGGAGAAACTTCTTTAATTTCCCCTTTTGCATTCTTGACTAGGTAGTTAATATAGTAATTCAAATCATTTCCTCCCACCTTTATCTCCGTTACCACCACACGGGTAGAATCCGTTTTCATCAAGGCACGGTCCCCTGGTTTAAGCTTGAGGTTGACCCCAACTTGATCCCTCAATTTTGCGTTGTGAACCAAAGAACGTAAAGGCCAATAGTAATCAACGTGGTTTTTCAATGAATCCCGATCCTTGGACGTTTTGACATACTGACCTTGAAGCGATCCTAGGCTTTGGTTTAAGGATTTAATTTTTTGATTTAATCGTTCCAGTTCGGATTTATGGAGTACCCCCTCATTCGACATCGAACGTACTAATAAAAAAACAACGACTACCGCGAGAAGCGTGATGGATACGATGGTCAAAATCAGTCTAATTTTATCTTTTTTAAGGTCAGCAGAGGAGGACATAAATCGTAATTTTCTTTGAAGGTAATAATATTTTAAAGGCTTCGATGGTAAATTTAATTTTTTTCCTGAGGTTTATCGGTTTGCATACGATCGGCGAATTAGATTACGTACCTTTACCCTCGAATTATGGTAGATTATAATCCAAAAAATTGGCTCGGCTTTATTTTTTCCTTTCATCCCAGTGACACCATTCGTATCTTATGGAAAGAATTAATTTATATCGCCTTTTTAACAGCGATCATTACGGCATTAGAACTGCATTTCTATCCAAATTCAAGCGTTCTTAAAAATTTAACTTCCGTATATTCTTTACTGGGTTTTGTAATTTCATTACTCTTAGTGTTTCGAACCAACACGGCATACGATCGATGGTGGGAAGGAAGAAAAATGTGGGGTTCGGTGGTGAACGATTCCCGTAATTTAGGGACCATAATAAGTGCATTAAGGATTGATGAAAAGGAGAAGGAGACCTTTAGGGCAGGAATTGCGGGGTTTAGTGTAAGCATGAAGGAGCATTTACGAGGGAATAAAACGGAAGGGATTGGCCTGTGGAAAATTCCCGATCACATCAAGCACCAACCGTTGTGGATTGCAGGGGAGTTACGAAAACGAATTCAACAACTAATGGACGAATCTAAGATCGATTCACTGCAATGGAAACAGCTTAATAAACACCTAGATCAACTGGTAGATAGCTTAGGGGCATGCGAAAGGATTAGAAATACCCCCATTCCTTATTCGTATTCCTTGTTCTTCAAAAAGTTTATCTTTATGTATGTCGTTACGATGCCATTGGCATTTGTGGAAGTCTTTGAATATTGGTCTGTTTTGATTTCCACTTTTGTGTTTTATGCGTTGGTATCTATGGAAATTTTGGCAGAGGAAATTGAAGATCCTTTTGGATTAGATACGAACGATTTGCCTTTGGATGCGATTTGTAAAACCATTGACACCAACCTATGGGAAGTGTTTTCGACGAAAAACATCCTTGCGAATAGCGAAGAATTAGCACCGCGAAACGAACAATAATCCCCTCCTATCTTTATTCGCATCGAAGTTTTTATTACTTTTGTGGCTCGATTTGAAAAAATTGAAATACGTTACAGCAATGTAACTTTGGTCCTATAGCTCAGTTGGTTAGAGCACCTGACTCATAATCAGGTGGTCCCTGGTTCGAGCCCAGGTGGGACCACGTAATCCCAAAAAACTTTGGGAAAAAGCCTTACGGATTTGTGAGGCTTTTTTTTTGTGAAAAGCCCTCAAAATGAAAGATGTAGGTTGTTACATTTTATGGTCTGACAACATCAAGAAGTTCTATGTTGGTGTTTGTCATGAGAATCTAAACCAGCGAATTATTGCTCATAACCAACATGTATACGGTAAAAAATCATACTCTTCCATAACTAAGGATTGGGCTTTATTCTTGTTTATTAAAACAGAAGATTTTTCACATGCCGTAAGAGTTGAGAGAAAAATAAAATCGATGAAAAGCAAGATTTTTATTCAAAATCTTCTGAAGTATCCTGAACTCATTTCTAAAATTCTAGCTGAAACAAAATGATCTCCTGACTCTTCCGATAGCTATCGGAACAGGTGGTCCCTGGTTCGAGCCCAGGTGGGACCACGTAAAAACCCTGACCGAAGAAGCGTCAGGGTTTTCTCTTGTATGGAAATGGCGAGAAGTTTATGCCGAGTACAGCAATGCGAAATCGAGGTAAGCCCAGCTCTGCTTTGCGAATGCCTCGCAACGGTAAAAATGGGAACATTCAAATGGGTATTTGTATAGATTATCGAAATGCCCTTTTATTCAAACCTTATTGCATCTTGGATAATTGTAAAAATCACAATAATTAGCATCCTAATTAACACAAAAAAAAAAGTATTTTTGAAATGCCAGAAGACCGATTTACCCGTTCGCTTGGATTGTTTTTTTTAGACGGTAATGTAATTCTCTAATCATCGATTATAAATTCAAATAATGAAAAAACTACTCTTTTCTCTTCTCTTATTAACAACGATTTTAAGTTGCCAAAATGA
>JBJTWF010000166.1:0-2540 GCA_046081565.1 Flavobacteriales bacterium
CGTTAACCAAACATTCGTATCAGGAAACGCTTTTTTGTAGGCTTCTTGACCCTCATTATTTTGCAGCCAAGTCAAGTAAGACTGATAATCCGAATTACTGGTTTCAAACGCGGAAGCAAAGAGGGTCTGTTTGCCTGCCGCATAAAAATGTGTTTTTTGCCTAGCTAACACCAACGGTTTTTGTAACCAAGGGAAAAGGTAAATGCTCAAGAATAGCAGAGTAAAGGGTACACGCATGCCTACAATAAATGAAATAGATGGGTTCGGTTACAAAAAACACTTTCCAACCAACGCCCATGTCTCACCCTCCCAATCGACTTTTATCCAAGCTGCGGTATTGAATCGCTTCGGCGATGTGTTCGGATTGTATGGTATCGGATTCGGATAAATCTGCAATAGTGCGTGAAACTTTCAGGATGCGGTCATACGCTCTCGCCGAAAGGCCCATGTGCATCATGGCTTGTTTCAGTAGGGCCTGAGAAGTTTCGTCCAATACACAATGGAATTCTATCTCGCTACGGCTCATTTGTGCATTGTTGTGAGCGAAAGATTTTTTGAAGCGCTCTTTCTGCCGAAGGCTAGCACCCTCCACCCGCGCACGAATCGTTTGGCTGTCCTCCTGAGGAATCGTACCCGTTAACTCTTCGTACTTCACGGGCTGTACTTCAATGTGCATGTCAATTCGATCCAGTAAGGGTCCCGAAATTTTATTTAAATAGCGATCTACCATGCCAGGCCCGCACGAACAGCCTTTCTCCGGGTGATTCAAATACCCACATGGACATGGATTCATCGCCGCAATGAGCATAAACCCAGCGGGATATTCTATACTGAACTTTGCGCGTGAAATATTCACCGTACGGTCTTCTAAGGGTTGTCTTAACACCTCCAATACCGTTCTCTTGTACTCGGGTAATTCATCTAAAAATAATACCCCATTATGCGCCAAGGATATCTCTCCAGGTTGGGGATAACTACCTCCACCTATGAGCCCTATATCTGAAATGGTATGATGAGGTTTTCGGAACGGTCGCTGCTTGATTAAGCCTCCAGTATGTTTTATTTTTCCCGCAACGCTATGAATTTTTGTCGTTTCCAAGGACTCTTCTAAACTCATGCTTGGTAACAAGGTAGGAAAGCGTTTTGCCAACATGGATTTTCCAGACCCCGGAGGGCCAATTAATAGGATATTATGCCCCCCTGCGGCTGCAATTTCAAAGGCTCGTTTCACCGCAAATTGACCCTTTACCTCTCGAAAGTCCACTGGAATTTCATACCCTAAGGAATCCATGGCTCCCCAAGCGGGAACCGTTGTAGGAATTCCAACCCCAGGGTTTTCCAAAAAAGCTACCGCTTCCTGTAAGGTCGATAATCCAAAGACAGATAGTCCTTCAATAACGGCGGCTTCCGAGGCGTTCGCTTTGGGAACGATTACGCCTTTAAAACCTTCCTCCTTGGCTTGTAACGCCATGGCCAGCAACCCGTGGGTTGTTTGAATGGATCCATCTAACGATAATTCTCCAACAATTACATAGTCGCTCAAGTGATCAGGGTTGAGTTGCTTGCTTGCTGCCAATATACCCAGGGCGATAGGTAAATCAAAGACAGAGCCTTCCTTTCGAATGTCAGCAGGCGCTAAGTTGACGGTAATTTCTTTTCCCGGAAAATGGTACCCGTTGTTTTTAAAACTGGCCCGAATGCGCTGTTGGCTTTCTTTGACGGCATTATCGGGTAACCCGACTAAATAGAAATTTAACCCGTTGTCGATATTGACCTCAACAGTGATGGTGGTGGCAGTGATTCCAAAGACACTGCTGGAATATAATTTTACTAACATGTTTTATGGTTTGTGATGCTTTTCTATTTAAGTTAGTAAGAATTTTCGTGCTTCATTTTTTTTTAACATTTCATCGTTTCACCCCGTGACCTTACCTTCCGTATTGGATTTATTTCCTTCCAAAGGGCATGCAGACCTACCGAATTCGAACGAAGCATGTTTGCGCCTTCTTTGGGAGCAGGTTGAGAAGGACGCTGTGTGCGCTGGGCTTTCCATGACCCCGTTAACCAACTATTCAATTCAATCGATGCTACACGCTGTGATTGCCCTTTTGGTCTCATCGGATTTAAACCGAGTACATGAATTTTTGTATCGGGTCGACCTCCCAGAGGAAAGCGTTTTTTCCGAACCGCTGAATCATGAAGATGAAACCTCCCTGGCTTGGCGCATTCTTCAGCGAGAAGCGCTTAAAGTGACTATGCGCTTGAGATATTCAACTTAGCCTCGATTATTGGTCTAACTTACTTACCTTTGTGCCTATTCATGCCATGAACGATTTACTTTCCAAACTTGAAGCCATTCATTTTCGATTTATAGAGGTAGGTAAGATGATTACCGACCCAGATATCATTGCAGATATGGCTCGTTTTGTAAAGCTCAGTAAAGAATACCGGGATTTAGAGGAACTGGAAACGTATTACAAGCGCTATGCAAACTTACTTTCAAACTTACAATCTGGAAAAGCGCTTTTGGAGGTAGAAAC
>JBJTWF010000167.1:0-2730 GCA_046081565.1 Flavobacteriales bacterium
CTCCACGAACGGTTTTAATGTAAATCACGTCGTAATACTCCCCTTGATGCACAAACTCCTTCTTACCCTCATGCCATGAAAGCGTGGAAAACGCTGCATCGGTAAAGAACATTTCTTGCACATCGATGGACTCCGGGTGCTTTTTAATTTCCTTTATCATTTGCCGTTTCCAACGCGTTTGCTGTACTAAAAACATAGGTCCAAGTAGGATTACTTGAAGAAAAACCAACACCATGAATGAAGCGAACACCTTTTTCACTGGGCATAAAATTAATAACTAAATTCGAACCATGGAACAGCATCTCCAGGCTCCAAAAACCTACCGGTATGAAATTCAGGAGCTTGAACATGAGCACCTTGTGATTGCCTTGCACGGATACGGACAACTCGCCAAGTTTTTCCTTCGAAAATTCCAAGGGCTTCAATCCAGTTGTCGGGTGCTTGCTCCCGAAGGACCTCACCGTTTTTATTTGCAAGGATCGAGTGGACGGGTGGGCGCCAGTTGGATGACCAAGGAAGCCCGAGAACTGGATATTCAAGATAACCTCGTATGGTTGAATGCCTTTTTGAATGAACTGCAAAAAAGCTATTCACCCAAGAAAATTACCTTGTTGGGGTTTTCGCAAGGAGCTGCCACGGCGGCAAGGTGGTATCAGCAAAACCCAACAGCCTTTGACCAGCTCATTTTATGGGCGGCGGTTTTTCCGCCGGATATCGATGCTGGAACTTTTCCCAAAGGAAAACCCTTGCATTTTGTATTAGGTACGGAAGATGAATATTACCAAGGGGAAGCAGCGGTAGAACTTACAGCAATGTATAAAACCCTCGGATTTGAGGTGCATACCTTTGAGGGCAAGCACGATATTGAGGCAGGGGTGTTGTCCTCAATATTATCTACGTAAATATTATCTAAGTAGCCTTCTGCTTGCGAATGATTTTTCGAAAGATGCTCGGAACGAATCGTTTCAGATACACCGCAAAAATCTCTATATTCCCAATCAACACCTCCGGTTTGTTTTTTCGTGCGGCAAGCACAATTTGGCGCGCGCATTCTTCCGCCGGAATTCCCGTTTCTTGGTTGTGGTCCATGACATTGTGTTGTTGTCCTTGCGCATTGAGCGCACTGATGGAAATGGGTGTATTAATTTTCCCTGGACAGACCATGGTCACGGTTATGCCATTCGTTTCTTCCTCTAGGGCTAAACTTTCGAAAAAACCATGCAAGGCGTGTTTTGAAGCCGCATACGCCGAACGTAAAAAGAACCCGAATTTCCCCGAAATGCTGCTAATCACAATGATTTGCCCTTTAGACGCGCGGAGCGCTGGAAGCAAGGCCTTGGTTAAACCAACCGCTCCAAAGAAATTGACCTCCATGATTTGGCGATCCACCTCGAGGGGCGTTTCCCCTACCATCGAACGTTGACTTATCCCACCATTATTTACCAAAACATCAACCCTACCTAAGGAATCAAGAACGGATGTAACCAACTCATCCACCTTCGATAGATCCGTTAAATCCAACGATATAACGGTGTGGACATCCGCATTGGGTAACGTTTCTTTCAACCGATTCAATTGGTCCACCTTTCGCGCAGCAAGGACGAGCATAGCACCTTGCTTCGCAAATTCACGGGCCAAAGCTTCTCCAATTCCTGACGAAGCTCCAGTAATCCAAACGACTTTATTATGATAGGAATGCATACCCAAAGGTAATGAAACTTGGGTATTAAGACATAAAGACTTTATGATATTACGCACCCTGAGTAGTCCGAAGGACATATCGAAGGGTGCCGATAAGATTACAAACATCTTAACATATTTAAATCCTAAAGTCCTACCATCCTGATGTCTTAAAATCCTAGCGTCCTAAAGTCTATATATTTATTACTTTTGAAAAAAAACGTCATGTCAATTTCCTCGATTGCCTCCCATTTTCAAGAAGCCGAATCCATACTGAAGCAATTTCAAACCGATGAAAATTTCACAAAAATCGAGCAGGCTATTGAGTGGATGGCAAAAGCTATTCAAGGCGGTGGTAAAATCATTTCCTGCGGGAACGGAGGTTCTATGTGTGATGCCATGCATTTCGCAGAGGAACTCAGTGGTCGGTATAGAAACAACCGTAAAGCGCTCGCCGCAATATCCATTTCCGACCCTTCCCATTTAAGCTGTGTGGCAAACGATTATGGCTACGACTACGTCTTCTCCCGCTTCATTGAAGGTTTAGGAAACTCAAGCGATGTGCTGCTCGGAATTTCTACTTCAGGTAACTCAAAAAACGTAATCCATGCCGTGGCTGCAGCCAAGCAAAAAGGAATGAAGACGGTCGTTCTCACTGGAAAAGATGGCGGTCAATTGGCTTCCTTGGCGGATCTTGAGATTCGTGCGCCGCACAGCGAATACGCCGACCGTGCGCAAGAAATTCACATCAAGGTGATTCATGCCTTCATCGACGGCATTGAACGGAAATTAGGATTGTAAAACACGGCCTTTTAACCGAGGATCGAAAAGACATTCTCCCCCAAATTTCTTGCGTCGTTTTGCCACGAAATCGTACAACTTGTCGCGCATCCAACGAGGTACCATCCCAAATATAAAAATCCCCAATACCATTTTAAGGTAGGTATCAAGCGTAATACTGCCGTTGACCGAACATACAGTTTTTTTCCATTGTAATAAAGGTCAAGGAAAAAAAGCCTTGTATGTCATTTGGAAAGATCCCGTCATGGT
>JBJTWF010000168.1:0-18531 GCA_046081565.1 Flavobacteriales bacterium
ATCGTGATTAAAAACTGATCTATTCCAGGACATACAGCGGCAGGAGAAGTATACGTAATTTGATAACTTCCTACGGAGGAGGTAGATAAATCGATATCACCAGTAGTGGGGTTGACCGTAATTCCCGGGCCCGAAGTTACGGTACCGCCAAGGGTTCCTCCTATGGTGGCAATCGGATCCGGATCACCCAAACAATACACATTGTCAGGATAGGTAATGCTGGCTGGTTCAGGTCCTACATAAGTTCCCGTAAAGGGATAGGTACAACCCGCAGCATCGGTTATTGTACAGCCGAATGGACCTGAGGCCACTAAGTTATTCATTACAATGTTCCCGTTATTCGGTGCCGTATTTGCCGCAAATCCAGCATTTGCCGGATTAGGAGCGGAAGCCGTAAAAATAGAACCGTTTAAGGAAGGTAAACCACCGCTTACGTTTATGGTGGCAGTGGCATTTGCACAATTGCACGTATAACTTGTGGTTAGGTCAGGTAAATATTGTACCGCAATCGGATCTCCCAAGTCATAACAACCCAACGCAGGTAGGGTCACATAGCTGTAGATGCCATCTTGAATGCTATACATGGTCAAAGGCACGAAGTAAACGGTGTTATTGGTAAAGGTTCCAGCAGGGAAGGAATTAATAAACGATAAATCATTCACATCGGTTAAGTTTCCATTATTGGTGACAACACCAACGAAACAAGGGTCGTCAGGAATGGTAAGCCCTTGCTGGTTGGCAAGAAATGGGGTGATTGCAACGGTAGGTGGACAGGAATAAGCCAACCAAATGATACCCGGATCATACGTTGGTGCTGTAGGATCATAATTTGGTGAGCCCGGCGTATTGGCACCAAGGATCTCTGCAGGAACACTGAAGTTGTTGTTGGTATTAATAGAGAATTGATCCCCATAACACACGGAATTAATGGTAGGCAAACCTTGTAAGGAAGAGTTAAACGTTCCAATTAATGCATTACAATTGCATTGCGAAGGAGTAGGGAAGGTAAGGGTTGCGGAGCAACTTGGGTCCGCCGAAAAGGTAGCCGTTACTACACAGGTATTACCATTGGCTACGCCGGTTAGGCTAAAATTTGAAGAACTGCCAAACGGTGCATTAAAAACTTGAGAGCCACCGCAGCTATTGGTTAGGGTTAAGGTTCCTGTACCTGGAGCGTTCGTATAGTTTATAGTTCCAGTCACCGTATATTGGTTCGTTACCGGATCGCAACTCGTAATGTTTCCTGTAAAGTTACCAAAGGAACAGGGCGTATTGTTGCATGGGGATGGCGCGGTGTAATTTTGGGAAGTATTACAATTAGCATTGGCGGAAAAGACCGCCGTAACTAGACAATTTGCGCCGTTTGCCGTTAAACCCGTTAGGTTGTAATTGATATTGGTTGGAAAAGGAGCGTTAAAAACCTGTGGTGAACCACCGCAATTGCTTGTAATGGTTAAGTTACCACTGTTGGGTGGATTGGTAATCGTTAGCGTTCCCGAAACGGAATACACGTTATTCGAACATGCACTAGGGTTGGCGGTAAACCCTGTTACGCCACATACAAATGAACAATCGGCAGACCCGGTGCCACCCGTTTGAGAAAAGTCTATCGTTCCAGGTTGGTTTGCAAAATTGGTTAATAATAAGATGTAAAACTGACCGATTTGTGCATTGGGGATTGAGGCAGTCTCTGTGGCGGCAGTGGAATAACTACAGTCAACAGCAGATCCCGCTGGAAAGGTTCCTCCACCACAGCCCGCGGCTAACGAAGTAAAAGGACCCCACAAGGCAAAATCCACATCAATCCCTGTTCCTGCTGCTGTGTTTTGGTTGATCGTGAACGTCATTGGACCGTTTTGATCTATTTCCATAAAATACCAAACAGGATTCGGAGTGCTTCCAAGGCAATCAACAGGACCTAAATCTTGTACGTTGGTCGTGTTAGGAAAAGAATAATTTGTACCGGTACAAAAGGGGTTTGCTTGCGTGCATTGTGCGCTTACGGACAAGCCGAACAAGAGAAAAAAGAAAAGTAGGTTTAACGTTAATTTCACAGGATTTCTTTTTTCTGGGCCTTTTTCTTGAGTCGGTTTCGGAAATCTTTCGTAAGTAAAGGTTTGTGGTCCAGCAACCACAGCAACGCTATTTCCTTGTTTTCCTCGTAACCTATGGATTTATTGTACAACGGGAAATCTCCTGGGATTTTAGCACTTTTAAACAAGGCGGATAATTTCTTGTTGTCGAGGATATAACGGTCCGCTGCTGGATCCCTGTAATCGATGGCTTTCGGTGAAACGATTACATTAACCGAATCTTTCGGATAGGTAGAAGGAATCAAATGACTGGGTTTAGAAAAGCCTTCTTTACGAACGTTTACCGTTTGACCAATGGCGCCAAAAGCGCAACAAGAAATGATGTATAAGCTTAATAAACGTAGTACCATAGACTCGACGTTGACGTCAAATATACACAAAAGTTGCCATCACTGTTGCGTAAATTTCTTCTAAACTTTAAGTAATTTTAACACCATCATTGTAAAGATATCGTCTTGAAGATCGCTAAGGTTACTCATTTTTTTCCGCCCAAAGCCATAGCAATCAATCGCTTATCCTTCAATAATGAGAGCGATTATCAATACCACCAGCGATTGGTTGGCACCCAGCAACTGTATGCTTCCGAGGTAGGGACCACCGGTAGTGATTTAGCTTTAGAAGCGGCAAAAAAAATGCTTCTTTCCGTTGCCGCCGATAGCATTGATTTTTTGTTGTTTTCTTCGCTAACCTTAGATTATAAAGCGCCTTCTACGGCTAGTGTTCTGCATCATAACTTATCTTTAAAGGCTTCTTGTGGCGTGTTGGACATTCCCGCTGGGTGTTCGGCATTTCCTTCCGCCCTTGCCATCGCCCAAGGGTTGTTTTTATTGGGGAATACGAGCCGCGTTTTAATTCTCTTAGGAGAAGTACCCTCCCAAGCGGTGGATCAGAACGATGCCTCATTACGCTTTTTGTTTGGCGATGCTGGCGTAGCCGTTTTGGTGGAACCCAGCGACTCCAATCAACATTTTATTCATGGAAACGATGGAGAAGGCATTGCCTATTTAAACGTAAAACATGGAGGGGCCCGCTTTCCTTTTACCCATGACTATTTAGAAATGAATCGCCATCAACCTCAATTAAACCGATTTGGTAGGATCGAAATGGAGGGGCATGGAATACTAAAGATGACCTTAAAAAACATCCCTTTGGCTTTGAAAGAACTTCTCCTTAAATACCAATACCAACTGGAGGATATTGATTACTTTATTTTTCACCAAGGGAGTCAGGTCCTGTTGGAAGCGCTGTGTAAAAAAATGAAAATCCCAGCGGATAAAGTATTAAATTACCTTCCGGTTTTTGGAAATACCGTATCCTGTTCAATTCCATTGGCTTGGCACTTAGCCGAAATGGATGGGCGTTTTACCTCGGGGGATAAAATCGTTTGCTTGGGATTTGGTGTAGGATTTTCCTGGTCAGGGACGATTATGCATTACCCGTGATTTTCGGTATATTTGAAACATGGATTTACCGGATTTTATTAACCACCTTAGCGAAGAATTTCAAGACTTTCAGGAAATTTCCTTGACCGAAAATACCGTTTTACGAAACATAGAAGGCTGGAATAGCATGCACATTTTACTCCTGGTGTCGATGATTGACGTAAAATATAATGTTCTCCTATCAGGGGAGGATCTAAAATCCTTGGGTACGGTAAAAGAACTTTTTGAATTTGTAAAAGCGCGTGCCAACGTTTAGTCTACAAGCCCCAACCATTGAGGCGATTTATGCTTGCGTACCGCCAAATCGGATAAAAACAGAAGAATATCCTGGTTTTAATGCGGAGCAAAGGGCACTTTTTACGAAAAGTACCGGGGTAATTGAACGTAGAGTGGCCGATGATAAAACCACCTGTTCAGACCTTTGCTATCAAGCAGCGGTTTCCTTATTGAGCGATTTAAACGTTAAGGAGGAGATCGATTTAGTTTTGTTCGTCTCCCAATCCCCCGATTACTTTTTGCCTTCCACCGCAGTGCTCTTACAAGAAAGATTGGGATTAACGAATCAAACCATGGCATTCGATATAAACCTGGGTTGTTCCGGTTATGGATATGGCTTGACAACGGCGGCTCAATTCATTCAAACCGGTTCAGCACGGAAAGTGCTATTTTTAGTATGGGATAAGTCGATGCTATCGACGCATCCAGAAGACCGTAGTACAACCCCACTGTTTGGTGATGCAGGAACGGCTACTTTACTCGGAGCGTCTACCGATCCGGGTGCCATGGTGGTGGATGCCGGTAGCGATGGTAAAGGGAATCAGGCCATCATAATTCCCGGTGGACATTCGCGCCATCCTTACGGTACGTTTAGCAACGATTCGTTTGAAGTGGATGGCATCGTTCGCACAAAAAACCATCTTCATTTGGATGGATTCGCTGTCTTTAACTTTGCTTTACAACGCGTTCCGTTGACGCTTCAACGGGTGTTAAATGCAGCGAGCTTTTCGATGGACGATATCGATTGGGTGGTGTTTCACCAAGCCAACAAACTTATTTCCTCCACCATTGAAAAAAAGTTGAAAATATCGCCAGAAAAAGTTTTGCACTCCATTGAAAGCTTTGGTAATACCAGTTCAGCTTCTATACCCTTGACCATCGCATGGAATGCGGATAAAGGCATTCCTTCCAAGTCATTTACGTGGTTGTTGTGCGGTTTTGGGGTTGGTTTGTCTTGGTCCACTGTATGCCTTACGATGCCTTGGCCAAAAACTAAAGTATTCGATTATGAAGGATAAGAAGATATTGATCACAGGCGTTAGTTCAGCGATAGGTGCTTCCATTGCGCGTTCGATCATCGACAATGGAGGGGAGGTATATGGTACCTATCGTACGCAAGAACATTTAACCCATTTTTTTTCTGAAGTTCCAAAGGGATTGATACCAATGCAATGGTCTGTTGGCGATAATCCTTCTTTTTTACAAGAAATACCTGCCTGTGATGGTTGGATTCATTGCATTGGAGCCATTCATCCACTCCCCATCAAATACCTAAACTCCAAGGGTAATCAGTCCTTGTTCGCAGTTAATTATTTTTCTGCCACTGAAATTTCCGCCGGCTTGCTGATGAATAAGAAAATTAAGACCCACGGTTCTATCGTTTTTATTTCTTCGGTCTCCAGCCACTTTCCATATCGTGGCGGTTCAACCTATGCGGCCTCAAAAGCTGCCCTAGAATCATTCGCTAAAGCCTTGGCCTTGGAATGTTCGCATCTCCCGGTTCGCGTTAATACCCTTGTGTGTGGACTAGTTCGCAGTGAAATGTTTGAGCGGTCCGTGGCACATATGGATCAAAAGGAGGAACAAAACGTATTGAAAAAGTACCCATTAGGCATTGGTGAACCCACGGATGTAGCGAACGCGTGTTTATTTTTTTTGAGTGACCATTCCCGCTGGATAACAGGCAGCCAATTGTTGTTAGATGGTGGTTTAATGCTAAATTCCTAGGCGGTGATGGATTCGATTAGCCTTACCTTCGTCATAGCAACCTATAACAACGCCTCAGGGGTATTGCGGCTATTGGATCAGTTGTGCCTCCAGTTTCCACACGCTTCGGTGGTTGTGGTCTGCGATGGCAGTGATACGGTACATTGGCATGCCTTGCAAGCAAGTCCGAAGAAGGAACAAGTAAAAAGAATTCGACTGAGCAAAAATTTTGGACAACACGCTGCATTGCTTGCAGGGTTTAAACACTGTCATACGGATGTGGTGATTACCTTGGATGATGATCACGAAGCATTGGTGCCTCACCTTACGCTTTTATTGGTTTCATATCAACAGCAACCAAAGGACGTAATCTACGCTGAATTTAACGTTAATTATCCCGTTTGGAGAACCGTTGGGCGGAGGATATATCGATTTTTATCCGGTTTTTGGGGTAAAAATCATGGACGTGGTTCTAGCGTTAGGCTCTTGTCAAAATCCATCTATCAACCGCTTTCTTGCATCCAATTCGGCTTTCATTTTATGGACGAATGCCTCCGTTGGTATACTCAAGAAATTGCCTTTGTTCCCGTTCCAGTTACCTTGACGACGGAAAGGGGATCTCGCTATGGGGTATTTACATTGGCGCGTTTGGCTGTTAATAAAGCCTTTTATGCTTCGGATAAACCGCTACGATGGCTTGTAATTATTGGTGTTTTAACCGCTACACTAAATTTTATGGTCGGTTCGATTATGCTGTATCGAAAATGGATGCATGAAATTGAAATTCCAGGGTATACCTCCCTAATCGTAGGGGTATTATTTTCTTCGGGGCTTTTACTCGCAGGAGGTGCCGTTCTTGCTATTTACATTCGACAAATTTTACTTCGCTTAAACCAAACGCCTATTTATCATATCAAGGAGGTTGAACCATGACCATTATTGGTTTCGGAGTTCAGTTGCGACGGATGAATCGTTCGGATATTGAGCGGATTCGAACGTGGAGAAACGCACCCGAAATACAAGCGCTGATGTTTGAGCAAGCATATATTTCAGCTGATGAGCAAGAGAAATGGTTTGAAACCGTAAATAATGCCTTGAATTATTTTTTTTTAATCGAAGTGGAGCATAAGCCCGTGGGATTGATTTATGCGAAAAACCTCGATGCAGTTACCCTAGAAGGAGAAGGAGGTATTTTTATGGGTGAATCTACCTATCGATCTTCAGATATTCCCGCCAGGGCTTCTTTACTCTGGTTATGGGTCTGTTTTGAGTATTTTGGCTTCGACACGTCTCGTATCAAGGTGAAAAGTGAAAATGCTATTGCCCTTGCATACAATGCGTTTTTGGGATATCAATTAAATAGGGAGGAAGGGGAAATGATTAGCATGGAGCTTACTAAAGCGCATTTCATGCAGTCCAAAGGAATGCGTATGCTTAGAACATTTCAGTTTGATCGTGATCGAGTCCAAATCGTTGGAGAACCTTCTGAACTAAATTTACCGATTATAAATAGCTTTTTACGTTACCAAAGGTAAAACGCCTCGGTGGAAAGCCTCAAGCCAGGCCTCTTTGGACGCGATGCCCAACAAAAAAGGATCGTCCAAGGTTTCAATTTTGTATTGGCTGATTTGGTGCGCTGAATAGCCCCAAAAAGGATTGGGTATGTCAAACATAAGGACGATTCGATCCTCATCGCTATCGTTCCATGCAGCATGTTCATAGGAATCATCGAAAAGTAATAACTGACCTTCCTCGTGAAAGCGTTTTTCATTTCCAACGGTAATACCACACGTTTTTCCGTTAGGTACGATAACGGGAAAATGACAGCGTAAAATCATTCGTGAATACCCGGTATGGGGACTAATCCGTGTTTTCCCTTTCATTCTCGAAAAATCACAGGAAATTAAGTCCGGAATTTTGCGAATAATGGCTGTTGTTTCAGGGCATTGCTGTTGGTTTACTGGGTGATTCATCGTATAAAAGGTGAAAGGAAAAACCTTCCATGCCTCTGAAGCATTACTCACAACGTATTGGGGAAACGTTTCCATCCAAGGCGTCTTTTTCGCCGAGCCTTGAAGTAATACCGTTAGTTCCTTTTTAATGGTTTCTAAATACTCGCTTAGGAAATGCAGCGTAGGAAATTGTGAAACGTCATAGAAGAATTGCGGATTTTTTGTGTCCATCGGTTGGTATAAAGATAAATGCTTTTAAGACTCGCGTGGGTATTGTACCTTTGCTTTATGAAAAGCCTTGCTTTTTTCTTTCTGATTTCCCTTTCCTTTGGGCCTGCGTTCTTGTTGGCTCAAAAAAACATTCAACGAGGGTATGTTTGCCTGGAAAGAAAAGATTTTGGTTCCGCGGAAAGGGCTTTTAGAAAAGCAGTGATTAAGGAACCAGAACGCGCGTATTTGGGTTTAGCCTTATTATTTTCCGCATCCATGGATTATAAAAACCTAGATAGTGCCTTGGTCTTCATTGAAAAAGCTCTTTTTTATACCGAAATCAAAGGGGAAAAGGAAAAAAATAAAAATAATCGATCAAAAGACTCTTCGTACTTTCTATCGGCGAAATGGTACCGAAATGGGTTAGAAACATGTAAAACCGAGATCCTTCTAAAATACTACGCGGACCTTAGAGTTTCCTCTGCGGATTGGATTAAAGTTGAGGAGGTATTGCCTCATTGCTCCATGAACCCCACCGAAGAAGCGTTTCGAAGGCTTAGGGATTCACTTTTTTTAGGCAGCACATTGAATAAAACTCCCTACACCTATTGGAGCTTGCTACAACGTAAGCCCAGTGTATATTGGAAAACGATTGCTGAGGATGAATTTCAGCGATTGACATATTTGGAATGGGTGTCCTCTTCGAAGGAAGAAAATCTTGTGCTTTTTTTACGCTTTAACCAATTGAATAAATATGTGGAATGGGCAGAGGAGGAAGTGTTTAAAGGGTATACGCAAGATAAAGACACCCTCACAATCCAGACATTCATTAATAAATATCCAAGGAATCCTCACGTGGATCGCGCGTGGAAAATGTATTTTCAATTGGCGTGTTGGGGGACAGGGGGAAGTGAATCTTCAGTGCGTGCTTTTTTACATCGAAACCCTGGATATCCCTTTAAAGGACAAGCATTAGAAGACTTAGAGTTTATGGAACGAAGATTAATTCCATCGCTGAACGAGCAAGGACTTTTAGGATTTATGGATGAACAAGGCCATGAGGTTATTCCCTGTCAATTTGAGACGGTTGGTGAATTCATAGAAGGATTATCGACGGTTTCTGTCAACGATCAATACGGTGTTATAGACAAAAAAGGGGGATTTCGTTTGCCTTGTCGTTATGGTTTTTTGTCGGATTATCAAAACAACGCGTTTATCGCTCAAAAAGATTCCCAATTTGTTCTTATCAACGCTAAAGGTGAGAACCTGCTTTCCCATCCTTTTACTGATTTATCCTGGATTTTCAGGGACAAATTGCTGTTTCGCAATGAAGCGCTTTTTGGGGTGATGGATATCCAAGGGAATGTGGTATTAGATCCTTTTTTTGATGAAATAACTCCGATCAATGATTATTTTGCCCTTGTGAGCGTAAACGATAAGGTGGGGGTAATTAATTCAGTTGGAGATTATCTTGTTGCCCCTGAATATGATCAAATTGAGTATTCCAATGCCTTATTCGTGGTTACAAAATCCAACCGAAAAGGCATCATTAAAGAAAGCGGAGAACTTCTGTTACCGGTTGAATACGATGAAATAGGAGAAGTCAGGGATCTATTAATTTATATTGCCAAAGCAGGTCAGTTTACCCATTTAAATCCCGTATCGAAAAAAATATCCAAGTATAAGTATCCTACCTATGCAGGATCCAATCGCTTGGGTAGATTCATTCAAGGAACCTTTATCGTGCGTCAAGGAAACGGGTACGTTGTCACTGATACGCTTTTAGGTATAACAAAACTTACGTCCGTTAAATCCATCGGAAGCCCAGGAGAAATTTTACCCATAATGCTTAAAAGCGATGGAGCTTGGTCCTTGTTGAATCGTAAAGGGGAGGCGGTAATGGAAACGTATGCCTTTGATTTCGTTCGAAACCTTTCTGATTCCTTATTCATTGTTTCTGTACAAGGTAAAATGGGGGTTCTGTCTAGCAAGGGGGTGTGGGTCATTAATCCAACGTTTGATGATATTTTATGGGAAGACGATGAAACGTTCATGGTATTGAATAACGGCAAAAAAGGCGTGTATGCATCAAGCGGTAAGTGTCTAGTGCCGTGCGATTATGAACAGATTTTTAAGTATTCCGTTCACCATTGGGGTTTGTTAAATAACCAGCAGTTTAGTTGTTTTTTGGTAGATTCGAGTAAAATAGTAATCGCTAACCGAAGGCCATGAGTAGTTCCGGAAATACAGAAAACACCTTACTTTCCTTCTTTCTAACTGCCACGGTTTTTCTTGTTACCATTGTCGGAATTGAAGTAGGGATGGAGTTGAGCAGAAAAGGCATGGCCTTAGAGGAAGAGATAAAGCCAATTCGAGAAATCGTTATGCCCGCCGACAAACAGGGACCTTTGTCCTTGAAATCGGAAAATATCCAAATTCAAAAAGGTATTTCAGAGCGCTTTGAAAGCAACGTCAGGAACGAGGTTCGGGATAATTCAGACACCCGTGAGCGGTCAAGTGAGGGTTCGACGTCAAGGCCTTCAAATGCTTCAGGTGAAGACGATTCAAAGGATGCAGATCAAACGGTAAGAGGCTTAGAGGCACAACTTCTAAATAACAGTGGAGGGGCTGCAGAACGCGCTCGAATCGAACAGAAAATTCGAGATGTAAAAGCGAATGCTGCAAGATCTAGTTATACACCCGGTTCCCGGTCCAGCACCAATAAGGAAAGTCAATTTTCAGGAAATGTTCTGGTTGAATATAGAATTAACAACCAGTCGAATTCGGATCGGTCTGGGAACTTTGTACCTGCGCCCGGCTACACCTGTAAACAGGGGTCAGGCAAAGTTTTCATAGACATTCAAGTAAATAACAGCGGAAAAATAACGGTTGCAACCTACAACGCTTTAAAATCTTCTAACGCAAGCCAGTGCATGATCGCTAAGGCCTTAGAATATGCTAAAAAGAGTACGTTCATCTACAGCGCAAACCAATCCTTACGTACAGGATACATCCTCTACACCTTTGTTTCTCAATAATGATTAAAAACTAATCACAGTTTCAGATTATTTTTTAATTTTGTGAAAAAAAGATGTTTGTAGGCGAAAATATCAAGTTATTAAGAAAACGAATGGGTAAATCCCAGGAGGATGTTGCTTCAGCGTTGGGACTTAATCGTTCCACCTATAGTGGTTATGAGAATAATATAGCCCAACCGAACCTCGAAAACATGGTGATGATCAGTAAGTTTTTTGGTGTTTCTGTGGAAGAAATTATTTCAACTTCCTTTTCAACGTTTAACGATTCCGACTGGATTGCTTTACGGCAACGTGAAACGGGCCATCTTCAGGGGCATGCATTGAGGGTTTTGGCAACCAAGGTTTCAGAAAATAATGAAGAATTGGTGGAGGTAATTCCAGAGAAAGCTACGGCCGGGTACACCTTAGGATATTCAGATCCTACCTTTTTCGAGGATATGCCTACCCTACGATTGCCTTATTTGTCGAAAAATAAAAAATACCGTGCTTTTTCCATTCAAGGAGATTCTATGCCTCCGGTTACGCAAGGTTCCATTGTGGTTGCTGAATACCTTCAGGATTGGACTACATTGTCGAATGGCGATTGCTATATTTTAGTAACACGATCCGAGGGTATTGTTTTTAAAAAGGTTCATCTCGCTGAGGATAGACCGGGTCTCTTAACCTTAGTTTCTACGAATATACAATACGCCCCTTATGAAATTCCCTACGCTGAATTACTAGAAGTTTGGCGCTTTGTTTCTTATATCAGTCGTGAACTTCCTGATGTAAAGCCCGATGATTCGAATTTATTAGAATGCATGCACAACCTCCAATTGGATGTTAAAAGGTTGTTGCAACGAAAATAAAGAAAGGCTTCTAAAATCCTTGGTTTTTTCTTACTTTTGCCCATGAATATGGGGGATATAATTAACATTACCTTGCCGGATGGATCGGTAAAGCAGTTTAAGCACGGTTCAAGTGCAATGGATGTTGCGTTAAGCATTTCCGAAGGCTTAGCCAGAAATGTTTTAGCCGCCAAAGTCAATGGTGAGGTACGCGATGCAGTACAGCCACTTACGGAAGATGGAACCCTTCAATTGCTCACATGGAATGATCCTGAAGGTAAATCCACCCTTTGGCATTCCTCTGCTCATCTTATGGCAGAGGCCTTAGAACATTGCTTTCCTGGAGTCAAATTGGCCATCGGTCCTCCGATTGCCAACGGATTTTATTACGACGTAGACTTTATGGACTATTCTTTTACCGAAAAGGATTTAGAGCGGGTAGAGGAAAAAATGAAGGAATTAGTAAAAGTTAAAAACGCTTTTATTCGCAAAGAGGTCTCGAAACAAGAAGCCTTGGAATATTTTACCCAAAAAGCAGATCCTTATAAGCTGGAATTGATTTCTGCTTTGGAGGATGGAACGATAACCTTTTATACGCAAGGGAATTTTACGGATTTGTGTCGAGGGCCACACCTTCCGGATACGGGCCCAATCAAAGCGATTAAATTACTCTCCATTGCAGGGGCCTATTGGAGAGGGGATGAGAAAAACAAACAACTTACCCGAATCTATGGGATAACCTTTCCAAAGGCTTCGGAATTATCGGAGTATTTGGAAAAGCTTGAGGAAGCGAAAAAAAGAGATCATCGAAAAATTGGAAAAGAGTTGGAATTATTCACCTTTTCTCAGAAAGTTGGACAAGGATTACCGCTTTGGTTACCCAAAGGAGCTGCCCTGCGCGATCGGTTAGAACAGTTTCTAAAAACCGCACAACGAGCAGCAGGGTACCAACAAGTGATAACCCCTCACATCGCCAACAAGGCACTTTACGTTACTTCCGGTCATTACGACAAATACGGTGCAGATTCATTTCAGCCGATTAGAACGCCGGATCCGGATGAGGAATTCTACTTGAAACCCATGAATTGTCCGCATCACTGCGAAATCTTCAAAAGTAAACCTCGTTCATATAAAGAGTTACCAACCCGATTTGCTGAATTCGGAACCGTTTACCGGTACGAGCAATCTGGCGAATTACATGGTTTGACCCGGGTTCGAGGATTTACCCAAGACGATGCACATATCTTTTGTACACCCGAACAGGTAAAGGATGAATTCAAAAAGGTGATTAACATTGTGCTTTATGTGCTTAAAACCTTAAACTTCCATCAATTCAAGGCTCAAATTTCCTTGCGGGATGCGGAAAATAAGTCCAAGTATATTGGCTCAGAGGATAATTGGGAAAGGGCCGAACGAGCCATCATTGAGGCCACAGAAGAAATGGGCTTAGATACCTTCGTTGCCCATGGAGAGGCAGCCTTCTATGGACCGAAACTCGACTTTATGGTTCAGGATGCCTTGGGTAGGGCGTGGCAATTGGGAACGATTCAAGTGGATTATAATTTACCGGAACGATTTGAATTAGAATACATTGGAGCGGATAACCAAAAACATCGTCCGGTGATGATTCACCGAGCTCCCTTTGGTTCCATGGAACGTTTTGTTGCGGTCTTAATCGAACATTGTGTTGGAGATTTCCCACTGTGGTTAACATCCGATCAGTTTGTCATTTTACCGGTCTCAGAGAAATATAATGACTATGCCCAAAAAGTTTTAGAATTGCTAAATAATTCCGATATTCGCGGACTCATTGACGACCGGAACGAAAAGGTGGGTAAAAAAATTCGGGATGCCGAGTTAAATAAACACCCTTTTATGCTGATTGTTGGTGAGAAAGAGGCCGAGGCGGGAACCCTTTCAGTACGTCAACGCGGGAAAGGTGACCTAGGCACGGTTAACGTGGAGGCGTTTATCGCCATTGTGGAAAATGAGATTAATAACGAATTACAAACGAATTAAAAATAGTTGAAGTTACTGAATGAGAAGAAACCCAAGGCCTGTACGAAAGGTAGAAGAAGAATTACACAGAATCAATCAAAAAATAACGGCAACCGAGGTTAGATTGGTTTTCGAGGGACAAGAGCCCCAAGTAATGTCTATTTCAAGTGCCCTGGCGTTAGCGGATCAACAGGAATTAGACTTGGTAGAAATTTCGCCTAAAGCACAGCCACCGGTTTGTAAAATCATGGATTTCAGAAAATTCATGTACAACCAAAAGCGAAAGCAAAAAGAATTAAAAGCCAAGCAGAGTAAAATTGTGGTTAAGGAAATCAGGTTTGGACCCAATACCGACGATCATGATTTTAATTTTAAGTTGGCTCATGCTCGAAAATTCCTAGAAGAAGGAAGCAAGGTAAAGGCATACGTGTTTTTCAGAGGAAGAACCATCGTATTCAAGGATAGAGGAGAAATTTTATTATTGAAATTTGCACAGGAATTGGCTGATATGGGTGTGGTAGAGCAGTTGCCAAAACTGGAAGGAAAGAAAATGATATTAATGATCAACTCGAAAAAGAAATAAAATCGCTAATAGTTAATTATAAATTGTCAGTACAATGCCAAAAATGAAAACAAAATCCAGTGCTAAAAAACGGTTTACCGTTACTGGTAGTGGCAAAATTAAACGTAAGCATGCGTTTAAGAGTCACATTTTAACAAAAATGGCTACGAAACGTAAGCGCAACCTTACCCATGCAGGACTTGTCCACGAGTCGGATGAATCCAATGTGAAGTTGCAATTATGTATGAAATAGTTATTGGTTTATTAATGTTTAACCCGATGCACAGAACCCAAGTCCACTGAAATAACGTGGCTCTGTTTGTCAAAAAAATTAGATTATGCCTAGATCAGTTAACCATGTAGCATCAAGAGCACGAAGAAAGAACTTGATGAAGTTGTCTAAAGGATACTTTGGACGTAGAAAAAATGTTTGGACTGTTGCGAAAAATGCCATTGAAAAAGGGCTTCTTTACGCATACACAGGAAGAAAACAGAAAAAGAGAAATTACCGTTCCTTATGGATTACCCGTATCAATGCAGGAGCGAGACTTCACGGAATGAGCTATTCTCAATTCATGGGATTAGTTAACAAAAGCGAAATGGCACTAAACCGGAAAGTATTGGCGGATTTAGCCATGAACCATCCCGATGCATTTAAAGCAGTCGTTGATTCCATAAAGAAGTAATAAACACCTTTTAACTATTAGCAAAAGCCATTAGAAATAATGGCTTTTTTTGTTTCCTCATGACTCGGATGTCGTATTTTTGTAACGCTAAGATGGAGAAGATTAAAATCGGGATTTTTGGAATGGGTCACTTGGGGAAAATACACCTGAGGGTTCTTACAGGATTACCCTCGTATTTTCAGTTGGTAGGATTTCATGACATCGATGCATTGAATGCCGATAACGTTACGGCTGAATTTGGCGTGCCCTATTTCTCAAATGCCGATGAGCTCATCGCTGCAGTGGATGCCATGGATATCGTTACTCCAACCCCTTTTCATTTCGATTTTGCAGAAAAAGGATTGAAACAGAAAAAACATGTATTCATTGAGAAACCAGTTACCCAAACCCTCGAGGAAAGCGAAATACTTTTGTCTTTATGGGATAAATCGCAGTGCATTACGCAGGTAGGGCATGTGGAAAGGTTCAATCCAGCCTTTGTTGCGGCCAAACCATGCCTTCGCATACCCGAGTTCATTGAAACCCATCGGCTGGCGCAATTCAATCCTCGGGGTACAGACGTACCCGTAGTTTTGGATTTAATGATTCATGATTTAGATATCATATTACACGTAGTAAAGTCGCCCATTAAATCCATTTCTGCATCCGGTGTAGCCGTGGTAAGCGAAAGCCATGATATTACCAACGCGCGCATTGTTTTTGAGAACGGAACGGTAGCCAATCTTACCGCAAGTCGTATTTCCATTAAAAACATGCGCAAATCAAGGTTTTTTCAGCGCGATGCCTATGTTGGTGTGGATTTTTTGAATAAACAGCTTGAGGTGGTTAGGCTGGATACAGTAGAAGGGCCTCCTGATCCCTATGATATGATCCTTGATCTCGGAGAAGGCAAACAGCCGAAAAAACTGTCCATCGAAAGCCCAAAGGTTTATCCTACCAATGCGATTGAGGAAGAATTGAAAGAATTTGCTTCAGGAATTCTTGGAAAACAACCCATTTCCGTTGACCTACAAGCGGGACATGACGCGTTGAGGGTGGCTTATCAAATTTTGGACTTATTGAAATAATAAAATGCGACTTTCTCCGTTAAGTGCCACAATGATTTTCAAAAACGTAGTTTTTGCCGGCCTTTTTTTACTCCTTTTCGGATGCGTCAAGAACAATCCTGACCCCTCTTGGTTAACCATCGAAAAATGGACCCTAACGGCGAATCCAATGTTAAGTGGAAGCGAAGGTGAATTGTTTCATAACCTCAGCGAGGCTTGGGTGTACGTAAACGATGATTGCCTCGGTGTTTTTGAATTACCCGTTAAAATTCCGGTGTTGAAAAGTGGACCCGTTAGCGTAAAAGTGTACCCGGGCGTTCGTAATAATGGCGTTTCAGCCACTAAAAAGATTTATCCTTTTTTAAAAGCCTACGAATTAAATACAACGCTAACGCAAAACCAAGTCACGACGATTAGTCCTACCACTCAATACCTTGAAAATACCCAGTTCATCATTGAAGATTTTGAAGGAGCCAACTTGAACTTAGTGAATGACCCCAATACGTCGGTCGCGAATTATATATTGGATAATGTGGATTTACAGCCCTTTAATGGAAACGCCTATGCTCGTGTTCAGCTTAACCAGAGCGATTCGCTATGGATTGCCTACACGACGTTTAATTCCTATTTACCTAAAGGAAAGGAGGTTTATCTCGAAATCGATTACTATACAACCAACCATGTAGTAACGGGATTACTGGCTATTTCCCCCTCGGGGATCAAAAGAAACATTAATTATCAATTGAATCGTTCCACCCCTGAAACGGTCAAATGGAAAAAAATATACCTCGATCTTCGTGAACTCATTGGTGCATCCGATGCCAATGCTTATTTCGATCACAGTTTTGAGGCCTTAAAACACGCTGATTCGGATCAAACTGAAATTCGCATCGATAACATCAAAGTGGTATATTTTCAATGAGACGCTATGGGACGGTTTTGTGGTTGTTGGTTGATTTCTTGTCTGCAGCATTCGCTTGGTCAACGTTTTATTATCTTCGAGCAACGTGGTTAGAGCACAAAGCCTTTGAGGGGAATCCGACCTTTTATTTGGGGGTTTCGCTAGTGCCAATAGCCTATGTATTACTGTATTATTTGCAGGGAACCTATTTAAATATTAGAAGGCTTTATCGATTGAAAATCATTCAGTTGACGTTTATTGCTTCTATTATTGGTTCATTATTGCTTTTCTTTTTTTTACTCTTGGATGACGAAGTAATAAACTATAAGGATCATTACGTGTCCTTTCTCTTGCTTTGGTCCGTTCATCTCAGCATTACCTTAATTCCAAGGGTTTTTCTAAGTACCTTGTTGATACATCACCTAAGGTCGGAGGGAAAAGGGTTTCGTACTATTATTATCGGTGGTAGCGACAACGCTTTACGCATTTTTCATGAGGTGAGTGGGGACCATCATAACGTGAATACCTTCATTGGGTATATCAATGTGAACGGTTCAGACCATTCCCTTAAGGATGCCATGCCTTATTTAGGGCATGTGCAAAACCTTGAATCCATTCTTGCAAACGAAACGGTTGATGAAGTGATCATTGCCATCGAAAGTTCTGATCACGATCGTCTTCAACGCATTTTAACGAAAATTAATGACCTCCGCATCATTGTAAAGGTGTTGCCCGATATGTACGAACTGTTAAGTGGAACGCTTAAAATGACGAATATTTACGGAACGCTTTTTATGGCGATTAATCGAGATGTCATGCCCTTGTGGCAACAAGCGTTGAAGCGGTTTATGGATATTGTCCTGTCCGTAATTGCTTTGATTTTATTGTTACCTGTATTTCTACTTTGTGCCGTGCTCGTAAAAGGGAGTTCTTCCGGACCGATTTTCTTTCTTCAAGAACGAATTGGATTGAATAATCGAGCGTTTAAAATCATCAAGTTTAGAACCATGGTTGTGAATGCTGAGAAAGATGGGCCGCAATTATCTTCAGCGAATGACCGCAGAATTACCCCAGTTGGGCGCTTCATGAGAAAAACAAGGTTGGATGAATTCCCTCAATTTATCAATGTAATTCTCGGACATATGTCTTTAGTGGGGCCTAGGCCAGAACGGCAATTCTATATTGATCAAATCGTGCAACGTGAACCCCAATATATACTTTTAAACCGCGTAAGACCGGGTATTACATCGTGGGGACAAGTGAAATATGGATATGCAGAAAACGTGGATCAAATGCTTGATCGGATGAAATATGATTTACTGTATATTAACAACCGAAGCATTGCGTTGGACCTAAAGATCATGTTCTACACGGTAGCTATCGTATTAAAAGCCAAGGGGAAATAATTACTCTACGACCAGCTTATAATTCCAAATGGTCTTTTCGCTTTCAATCTGTAGCACGTACCAGCCTGATTTCAACTCATTCGATAAAGCACCATGAAACGCATGATCAGCAAGGGTTTTCCATACCAATTTTCCTTTGGCATCAAATAGGCTCAGGATACTATTTGGAATAGGGTCAACGCGTAATGTAGCTCCCGGACAGATAGGGTTAGGGTAAACCTTTGGCGTTGGAAGGTTCGTTTGTTCCGCAATTCCTACTGAACTTCCAAGATTGATGTTGTCGAGGTACAAGATGTTTCCCCAATCTCCTTTATTCCTAAAGGCTACTTGAACGTTGGGTTGTCCAGACCATGCGGAAAGATTAACCGTGTCGGTGCGCCATTGATT
>JBJTWF010000169.1:0-4908 GCA_046081565.1 Flavobacteriales bacterium
TTGAAGTTGTCTTTATGACACTAAGTAATTATTAACCTTTTAATGTTTTTTTTATGAAAAGAATTTTTACGTTTATGACAGCGCTTTTCATCGGAGCGGCGGCTACTGCACAAGTAACCGTAACCTTTCAGGTCGATGTAACCAATTATGTTTCAGGTGGAGCTACCTTAGATCCAACTGGAATTCGAATTGGGGGTAATTTCTCTACGAACGGAGGTACTGCTAATGGTGGTCCAATGGCAGATTGGTCTCCCACAACGCCTACTTCTGCTATGACCGATTTAGGAAATGGCATTTGGGAAATTGCTGTTGATTTTCCTACTGCAAACGTGGGTTCACTCGTGTTGTACAAATTCATCAACGGTAACTGGGGTATGAACGAAGGAACAGATCCTGCGAACACCATCGTTGCAGGTGGATGCGGTGTAGATGATGGTTCTGGAAACATCAACCGTACCTTAGAAATTCCAAACGCCAATACTACCCTTACGTATTGCTGGGATATGTGTACAGCGTCTTGTTCTGGAGGCGGTGCCAATGTTGTAGAAGGAGCAATCACAAACTTGGTTGTATCTCCAAACCCTGCAAACGATGTAGCAACCTTTAACTTTACGTCTAATGCAGCTACTGCAGATATCGTATTGTTTGATTTATCTGGAAAAGTTGTTGCTTCTAAGTCCGTAGCTACAGGAGCGGTTAACAACGTTGAAGTTTCTACTTCTGCATTATCAGCAGGTTCTTACATCTATCAAGTAACTTCAGCGGGAAGCATGGTTACCGGAAAATTGATGAAAAAATAATTGTATAGTTTTTTCTTTGAAAAGCCTATGTGAAAACGTAGGCTTTTTCTTTATCTTAACCTTATGAAATACAGTTACCCTTTGGTTCTTATTCTTGGACATTTCTTTACCCCGGTAAAGGCCCAAATTTTAGAACTTACGCCCGCATTTCCTACCGTAAACGATGTGGTAACCATCGTCTATGATGCTACCCAAGGAAATGGTGCTTTGGTAGGAACTAACCAAGTGTACTGCCATACCGGTGTGATTACTACGGCCAGCACCTCTCCTACGAATTGGTTATTTGTTCAAGGAAATTGGGGCCAGGTGGATGCCAATGTACAAATGACCAACCTCGGAAATAACAAGCATTCAATTACCATCGATATCGATGCGTTTTACGGATTCCCTGTAAACACGACCGTTCTCAAATTAGCCTTCGTTTTTCGTAATGCCAATGGCTCTGTGGTAGGCCGAGAAGCCGACGGAAGCGATATATATTATGACGTTTACCCCGTTAATGGCGGACTACAGGCTGCGATTTTCAATCCGAGCCAAATGCCTTTATTAGATTTAAATCAAAATTTTGCGTTCAACGCGCAATCCAATCAACCCGCTAACTTAAGTTTAAAGGAAGACGGTGTGCTATTGCAAGCGGCACCCAATGCTACCGCTATAAATACGAATCTTACCGCATCCGTTCCCGGAACCCATGTCCTGCTGTTTGAGGCGGATAATGGAACTACCGTGATTAAGGATAGCGTTTACTATACGGTTAATCCCCCCCTCACGTATCAAAATCCTCCTCCTGGAACAAAAAATGGGGTAACCATGCTTAATGATTCAACCGCTATTTTTCAATTGTATGCTCCAGAAAAAGATCATGTATACCTCGTAGGTGATTTTAATGGTTGGTTGCCTACAGGCACCTATCACATGAATTGCTCGCTGGATTCGACGCGTTGGTGGCTGGTTGTAAGCGGATTATCGCCCGGTCAATCGTATGGGTACCAATACCTGATTACCAATCAAGGTAAGTATGCAGATCCTGTAAGCACATTAATTTTAGATCCAAGCAACGATGCTTTCGTAGGTAATACGACTTTTCCTAACATGCATCCTTATCCTACAGGGTTAACCACTGGTTTCGTTTCTGTTTTTGAAACCATCCCCGTAGTTTATACTTGGCAAAATACAGGGTTTAACCGCCCCGCAAAAAAGGATCTTGTTATTTATGAATTGCTCCTAAGGGATTTTGTGGCAGCACGAAATTATCAAACCCTTATCGATACCATAGCCTACCTTGATAACCTAGGAATCAATGCGATTGAGCTCATGCCCAACCTCGAGTTTGAAGGCAACCAAAGCTGGGGATACAATCCCTCGTTTCATATGGCTTTAGACAAGTATTACGGAACGGCCGAAAAGTTTAAAGAATTCGTGGATACGTGCCACGGTCGAGGCATCGCCGTAATTATCGATATGGTGCTTAACCATGCCTTTGGACAAAATCCCATGGTCAATATGTATTGGGATCCCGTAAACAATCGGCCAGCGGCTAATAATCCATGGTTTAATGCTGTGTGTCCCCATCCGCCGAATTGCTGGGGGTATGATTTTAATCACAATCGTTCGGCCACTAAAGAATACGTAGATCAAGTAAATCGATATTGGATTCAAACGTACAACATCGATGGAATTCGATTTGATTTCACCAAAGGATTTGCGAATACTAGCGCCAATTATAGCGTGGAGCGAATTAATAATATTAAGCGAATGGCAGACAGTATTTGGGTGGTTGATCCTTCACATTACATAATTTTGGAGCATTGGTGTGATAACAATGAAGAAAAACAACTCGCAGACTACGGGTGTATGCTATGGGGTAATGTAACCTATGGCTATCAAAATTCTGGAATGGGATTCATAACCAATGCTAGTCTTTCGAATGGAATTTATTCGAACCGAACATGGACCGTTCCGCATTTAATTACCTACATGGAAAGCCATGACGAAGAAAGGCTCATGTACGAGGCCATTACGTTCGGGAATGCTTCCAATCCATCACACAATGCTAAAGATCCGTATACGGCACTCGGAAGAATGCAAGGACTTGCGGTTGCCTTTTTTTCCCAGCCTGGACCCCGAATGATTTGGCAATTTGGAGAATATGGATATGATATAACCATAGATTATCCGTGTAGGACGTGTAATAAACCTATTTTATGGAATTACCTGCAACAGGGAAGGCGCCGGCAATTGTTAGACGTGTATAAGGCCATGCTTCATTTGCGAAACCAATACGAAACGTTTCGATCCCTGGACTTCCAAGCAGGCTTGGGCGCAGGCATTAAACGTATGATCATGAATCACCCGACCATGAATGGGGTTTCTTTAGTAAATATTGATGTGAATGCCGC
Organism: Flavobacteriales bacterium; assembly: GCA_046081565.1. Taxonomy (GTDB): domain Bacteria; phylum Bacteroidota; class Bacteroidia; order Flavobacteriales_D; family Crocinitomicaceae; genus UBA952. Next base: position 3,200 of record JBJTWF010000169.1, read on the forward strand.
CTCGGCAATACCTTCTTTTCAACATACCGGTTGGTGGTACGAGTATTTCACCGGAGATAGCTTGAATGTTACGAATGTGAATGCATCCATTCCATTACAACCCGGAGAATACCGTGTTTATACGGATGTGCTTCTTCCAAAGCCTACCATTACGTCGGTGGCCTCCTTGGATGAATTGGAAAATCCTGGGTTTGAATTTTCCGTATATCCCGTGCCCTTGGAATCGACGTGTACCCTAAAGGTGCATTCAGGTGAGTTTCAGCCCATCGAAATTCAATGGTACGATGCCCAAGGAAGTCTAGTGCAACATCATAGAGGCTTGGCAAACGCAGGAGAAAATCTCATTCCTTTCGACAATCTCAACCTGAATCCAGGGACGTATTTGGTATTGGTACGACTTGGGAATTCTCTGGCCCATAAAACCGTGGTAAAATGATGCATTTAAAGTCCCTTCTACTATGTATTGCTCCTTTGCATTTGCTCGGGCAATTGGTTCATCCATCGAATTCTCCGGCTTTCCTGCAAAACGAAGTTGCTAAGATCTACCTTTCGATGAATCCGCAAGATTTTGACACCATGGTCGGTGACAGTTTAGGTAGCAGTTATGAGTTTCCCGCGAATTTTATCTATGTAAGTTCGTCATTGGTGGATACCGTTAATAATGTGGGCATTCGTTTACGCGGAAACACCTCCCTGAATGCGGGTAAAAAATCTTTCAAAGTGGATTTCAACGTATTTCAACCCGGTTTTAAATGGAACGATTTGAAGTCTTTAAACCTCAAAGGTGAGCACAACGACGTCTCTATCATGCGCAGCCGAACCTGTCAAGAAATGCTGCGTTGGTCGGGGTTGCCTGCCCCTAGAACCTCATACGTGGAGGTGTACATCAATGCCGAATACAAAGGGCTTTACATTAATGTAGAACACTTTGATGATCAATTTCTTGAAGCGCGTTTTATCAACGACGATACCGGCAATTTATATAAGGCTAATTGGGGTGCCGATATGACCTATCTTGGGCAATCCCAAGTTCCGTATTATCCGCTTTACGAACTAAAAACGAATGAGAACGTCAACGATTATTCTAATTTGATCCATTTTTTTGACGTGTTAAATAATTCCTCAAATGCTGCGTTCCCTTGCGCTATTCAAGAGGTATTGGATGTGGAATCGTGTTTAAAATCCTTCGCATTTCAAGTTCTCGTCGGACATTGGGATGGATATATCGTTAATAAAAACAATTACTACCTGTATCAAAGACCTTCGGATGGCAGGTTTGTTTATATAGAATACGATTTAGATAATACTTTTGGTATTGACTGGTTTGGGGTGAGTTGGGCCACAAGAAATATTTATACTTGGGCGTCTAGTAATTCGCAGCGACCGCTGTATACCCGACTCATGCAGGTGCCTTATTTCAAGGATCGCTTTTCCTATTATGTGCAACAGCATCTTAATAATTATTTCAATTCGAATTACCTAATACCTTTTTGGGAGAGCACACAAGCCCTTATTACGCCTTCCGCTTTAGCTGACAATTACAAAGCGCTGGATTATGGATTTACAGATCAGGATTTTCTTTCTGCGATAAATACTGCTTGGGGGGAGCATATTCCGAGATCTTTACTGGGATACACCATGAGTCGCAACAGCTCTGCGATTAGTCAGGTGAGCTATAACGGCCTAATCAATCCCTGTAACCTCGGTGT
>JBJTWF010000170.1:0-11169 GCA_046081565.1 Flavobacteriales bacterium
GTTCACTTGAAAACAATCTGTAGGATTCAATTCACAGGCATCTACATTCGTCATAGCTGCCGTATGAAGAATATGCGTAAAGACATGGGTATTTGTGAGGTGTTTTACCGCATTAAAATCGGTAATATCAATCGAGGTATAATGGGTATTTGGACAGGATGGGTTTCGGTTTTCACCGGAAGAAATGGCGTGAAAATCAATTGGCGTTGCTAAACAAAGGGACACTAATTGCTGTCCAAGTAAGCCATTGGATCCAGTTATTAGTAGTTTCATAGTTCCCAAATCGTTGTTTTTGGTTTCGATTTAAATTGAAAATAATGCTTGTGTTCCAGGATCCAAGCCATAATAAGGTACAACAGAATGGGCGATCCTAGTCCGATGAACGTAAGGTAAATGAATGCAAGACGTACTTTAAAAAGGTTTATCCCTAATTTACGTGCCCACCAAACACAAACACCGTAGGATTGTAATTCAAAGAAGAAGATTAACTTTTGCAGGTTTCTTTTCATTCGTTAAGGCATTCACTCCTATTTCACACGTAAGGCATCGCTTATGGTGACAAAGATCGCGATAAATTTCGAGAATTGCTTGGGATTCAAAACCATTGTGGCATCGAATCCCAATGCCGTTGAACAAGGAAATTATCTTGTTTCTTTCCGGTTTAATGGTTTTAGCAATGGCTATGAGATCTCCCGCATTTTCGGAGGAAAACACATAAGGAATTACGCCATTGAGCATTACATTGGTTTGTTCAAAGGCTGTTAGTCTTGATTTCGCTAAGACATCCATAAAGGAAAGGAGTTGCGAGGTTAGCCCTCGTGAAAAATCAAACGTCCTACCGCTGGTTTTTAATTCGTTTATGGCATGTAAGATAAGGGTTGAAGGGCGCTGTCTTTTGTTTAACAAACCAATGTGCTCAAGAGGATGCCCCAAAAACAGGTGTTGGGTGAGAATCATTTCCCACGTAGTTTCCTTTTGTTTTCGCCGCATTCTTTGGTTCCAGAACGACATTAAATAGGCGAATGAAAAAGCAACGGGTTTGTTTTTACATAGCGGTGCACAAGGAAGTGAGGCGAAGGAACGCCGATCAAATCCTTTAAGGTGTTGCACCAACGCGGGATTAACCACTAAGGTTTTCAAGGGTTGATGATGTATTTTAACTGGCGTATCGTTATTCGCAACTACATGTAAGATAACATTATCGTAATGCGGGTCAAGGTTATGACGGTGTTTGTACCATTCGGAGGAATTGATGTGTATTTCAACATGTCCGAACCATCTTAGGTCGTCAAAAGCAACGCTTGCAAAAAGGAAATCGGGGCCTGGCTTCGTTAGGTTGGCCTTTCCTGGATCAATAATTTGAATTCCATCAACGCCTTGGATTAATTTTCTCTCCCATGCCCAATGTAGCCAACGTTCTTGCACCCCTTAAGATACAAAAAAAGCCGGAATTACCGGCTTTTAAACGTTAGCTTATCGAGGCAGTGGTTCGATGTACTTCGAGTAATCAGCATCAGGAGTACAAGGCGCCGTTGGATCAAAAATCTTAGGCATATCTGATCCTGGTTCTGTAACGATGGTCACAGTGGTTCTTCGATTAATTTGATGCAAGGATTCAAATTTCGCTCCTTTAAACTGATTGATGTAATCATCGGTCAACATATGCTCTTCACCTTTTTCATCAATGTATTTGGCTGGCTTACTTTCGCCCATTCCAAAAGGGAAAACGCGACAAGCAAAGGTTGCATCAACCTCCACTAAATATTTATACACGGCTTTAGCTCGGTTCTCGGATAGCGCTTGGTTGTGGGTTTCAGAGGCACGGCTATCGGTATGAGAATATAAATTAATGATTATGTCTGGGTTGTCTTTTAGCAAGTCAACTAAGAATTTTAAGGAATCTTTAGAACTTATGGTGTTATCATTTACAAAAGTCCATTTATCTAAATGATAACGGATTTCAGGCGTTCTAAGTTCGATGGGTATCAGAGGGATTTCAACGACAAAGCTTTGAGATTTTTCCAATGGACCACCAGTGGTATCTTTTGTGGTTATTTTACTCGGTCTTGCCATCGGGAAGTAACGGGCCTTTGCAGCCGTAATCGTATAATCATAACCCGGATTTATATACCTAGGATTGGTTTTGTTATCCTTTCGTTCCGTCCATTTGGATGTTTTACCTTTCGCGTTGGTTAATTCCTCCCATTTTTGACCGTTGATTTCTTTTACTTCAACCCGTGCACCTTCGATCTTTTTGTTTCGGTTACCGTGTTCGTAAACAATAACTTGTAAATCAAAAGAAAAAGGAGGAGTAGAGAAGGAGTAAATGTCAGGGGTGTAGGTTTTAGATTTTTCTGAAGACCGTTCAGAGGTAAAAAACCCTGATTTCAAATCTTTGCGTATCGTTAGCCCATAATCATTTGAACTGGAATTGATGGGCTTCATCATATTCTTCACCCCTTTCCAAACCAACGCACCATCGGACGTTTTGTCTTTGCTGATTACCGCCTTGAAAATGTCTAAACCACCGATTCCTGGGTGACCATCGCTGGCGAAGAAAAATAAACTATCGTTGAAGCTCAACGATGGGAATAATTCATTTCCAGCCGTATTGATGGTTGGTCCCATGTTCTTTGGAATACTATCCCAAGATTTAAGCTTCTTGTTGTACGTGATGTACCACAAATCTTTACCTCCCATACCTCCCGGCATGTTAGAGGCAAAAATTAGCATCATTCCATCCGCAGTGATACAAGGATGACCAACGGAAATCGAGTCTCCTTTTTTATCAATGGCGATTTGTTGTACGTTTTCGAACCCATCATCGACTTTATCCGCCATCCAAATGGAGCAACCAAGGTTTTGTTTGTTTACCGCAGGGCAGCGGGTAAAATACATAACACGCCCTTTTCGATCTAGAACTGCCGTTCCTTCATTGCTATTGGTGTTCACCGTACCTGAATTATCAAGGCTTTTAGAACTAGTCCAGTTTCCCTTTTCATTGAATTCAGCCACCCAAAGGTCCATGTATTTTTCTCCTGTAATGGGATCCCTTGCGGTATTGACAATATCCTCTCGCTGTGTACTGTATATAATTTGCATTTCTTTTTTATCCGTAAGGCTAGGAGCCATATCAAAACACTTTTTGTCGTTGAGGTCATCCTCAAATTTTACGACATAGTTTGATTCTTCGGCATGAAAATCTGAGTTCATGTTACACGATTTCAGCAACCCTTCTATGTTGATGGATTTATCCTTTCCTCTTCGCGCGTCATAGGCCTTATAGCTTTCTTCTGCTTTTTTGAAATTACCGGCCATTCGAAGCATTTCCCCTTGATAATAGTAGACTTTGGGTTCCACTTCATAGTACTTTAATTCGATGCTCGAGCCATACCATTGAGCTGCTTTATCATAGCGTTCAAGGTGACGATAACATTCCCCTAATTTGTAGGCCATGCTCCCTTTTTCCGCAATGGACTTACCTTTGTTTGTCATTTTATTGTATGCAGACTCCAACATAGGGAGCGCCTCGGAATATTTACCCGATTCATAGGTTTTGTTAGCCTCTACCACGTATTTTGGTTGGGGAGTTTGTGCTTTGATTTGGAAAACCAATACGCTGAAAAGAAAAACAGGTATAACTTTTTTCATAGTGTGAAATTAGATCAAAACTTGCAGTTTGCTAACAAAATTAGGAAAATAATATCAATAATCAAAAGCGCAAGAAGACCAATGATCTAGGAGCTGCTGAAACCCCGCGTTGACTTCCGAATTGAAGGTAAGCTTCGCTTGCGTGTAAGGATGAATGAAACCCAGGGTTTTGGCATGTAAAGCCTGCCCAGGCAACAGGTTGAATCCCTTATCCACAAAGGATTGATGGGCTTTGGTTTTACTTCCATTCCGAATCGTGTTACCACCATATTCAGGGTCATTGAACAAGGGATGTCCAATGGATTGCAAATGGACCCTGATTTGGTGTGTTCTACCGGTTTCTAAACGACATTCAATGAGAGAAACGGCACCAAACCGTTGAAGGGGACGAAGATGGGTTATCGCAACTTTTCCCTCCTGCTCATCCGAAAAAGTGGTCATTACTTTTCTGTTTTTTGGAGAACGTCCAACGTTTTTACGGATGGTCATGGGTTCTTTAATATCTCCCCAAACCAAGGCATGATAAACTCGTTCCGTTGTTTTATCATAAAATTGTTTTGCTAAATGGGTTAAGGCATCTTCTGTTTTTGCTACGACCAATAAACCGGAGGTATTCTTATCAATTCGGTGAACGAGTCCAGGCCTTCCGTAGTAGTTGTGAGGCAAGCTGGGTAGGGTAGAGAAATGGTAAAGAAGGCCATTGACCAACGTGCCTGAATAATTGCCATATCCGGGATGTACAACCAGGTTTACGGGTTTATTCACTACAAGTAATTCTGAATCCTCATAAACGATGTCTAATGGCATGGCTTGGGGAATAAGTTCAATTTCCCGAATGGGATAGGGCATTACAATGGATATTTCATCCCCAGGTTTGATGCGATAATTGGGCTTGACCGCCTTGGTGTTTACTAAAACATTTCCATTTCGTGCTGCAACTTGCACCCTGTTTCTAGATGTTTTTGCGAGGCGATCAATGAGAAACTTGTCGATTCGAAGTACGGCTTGTCCCGGATCTACGACAAACCGATGATGTTCATATAATTCCTCCTCGTCGTTCTCAAGGTCAATGGCCGAATCTGATTCAATCACATCGAATTATTTTAAACCGTTGGTCTGGATGAGACAAGGACTGGATAAGGTAATAACCGTTGGCTATCCATGAAAAATCTCCCTGATTTCCATGAATAGTCATGACCAATTCGCCCTGCATGGTATAAACTGCGTAGCCTTGCTCATCGGAGAATGGACTAATTATATTCATTTTTCCTGCAGTAGGATTAGGGTAAAGGGTGTATTTTTCCATCGCTTTGGGCGTTGCTGACAACACGCCATCCAGAGCGGTAGAGAAGATTGGGCGTACCATAGGAGAACCGGTAAAAGGAGGGGTTTCCCACGTGCCACCAAAATCTACGCTGTAAAATATTTGGTCACTGTGGTTGATGTTACGATCCAAGCCAACATTATACCGGACGGGGTCTACTTGACGCCACCCAATAAAAAACGAGCTACCAACAGCCACTTTAATGTTTCCATTAAAATAGTACGCGTTAAAATTGTTTCTTCCATTGGCGTAGGTGGGTTGGCGAGGAGAAAAAGCGTCATCCTCATAAAGTACATTTCCGGGAACCCCATTGTTGTCCTCCCAAACTGTTACGTAAAAAAGTTTGTTCGATACATCGATTACGGATGGCACAAAATGTAGATATAGACCTAAAAGGGAATCGGGTTCATAGGCATCAAAATGTATTGCGAGCATGGATTGCGCTCCTGTTGGACCAAAAGCGGCCTCTGCCGAACCATCATCATAGCTATAATAGTTATAAAACCCCTGGATGAACCGACAAGAATCATTGCTGTTTATGTTAGGAAATTGTGCAGATACGGAACCTTTGATGTCAAATTCTTGGTAATTTCCAGTAAGGTTGCGGTTAAATTCATACCCATTGGATAGATCGTGGTAGGACGTATATAAGGTATTGGGGTTGTAATTTATATTTCCTTCCGCAAGCGTAAATCCGAGCAAAGAAAAGGTGCCCTCAGGGGTTCCATTTTGGGAAACAGCCACCTGACCGTTTTGATAATTCTCAGCGGCATTACTTCCATTGTGTACCTTGACTTGTAGCCCATCGGACATTTTATTGTCCACCGAAGCGCGATAATGGTCCCATGGAACATGGGTGTAGGTTTTTAACAAGGTATGTAGAGGGTAGGAAAAGGCAAAATCCTTAAATAGTGTATCGCCTTGATCGGAAAGAGGGCGGAGATGAACATAGTCAATATGAAAATGATCCAACGAGCCGCTTAAAGCACCAAAATTTTTGAAACGCATTCGAAAGCCTTTTTTCATAAAATAGGCCTGAGTTACGGGGATATGTACCGATTTAAAGGGATGGTTAGGGGATCCGGAAATACTCCAGATATGAAACCACTGATCCAATTCAGGGGCATAAAACTCAAGAATTAATGAATCTCCAATTTCGGGCACATCCCCTAATCCCTCGGGTTGATATAGAAAACTTACGTAGAGGGAATCCGCTAGGGTATAAGGGGATAAATCCAAGGGTTTAGTCGTGAGAAAGTCACCGTAATTAGTAATATTACTGCCGAATTGGTAAGGATACCCGTTTTCATCCAACCCATCAAATGTTGCCACACCTAAGGTCCGTGGATTATCGGCAAACGTGAAATTATGATAGGCTTTTCGGTCAATCCACAGCTTGGAGGTATCGGAAATGGTTTGAAAGAAAATGGTTGCAGAATCCTGAAAGTAGGCAGGATTTGCCATCCAAAGAGTGTCGCTAACATCAGGTATTCCAACCGTATCGTAAATATAATAAGGGGGGTATAGGTCTATCGGGTTTTGGGTTGGGGGGTAACTTGAAAAATCCGTTTCTATAATATTTACCGGTGAAAAGGGGATGTCATTGGTCGTTTGGGTATTGATATCATAGACTCGACGAAAAGTTGCCTGATTGGTGTACGTATTTTGGTTTGGAACGGGGGTATTATTCGAACTATAAATCAATCGATAATACGTTTGAGAGGTAACGCCAGCGGCATTGAAATCACCTTGAAAATATTGAAATTTTGAAGTGGAAAATTCATCAAGAAAGGGAAGGGCCAAGGTGTCGGTAGAAAAAATAAACGTACTGTCAAAGCTGAGGCTCTTCTCCGTTGTTTGGGGGGATATATTATGACATGGTTTTTTTTTCAAACGTTTTGTTTCCGTTGAAGGATTCGTTTGAGAATGAAAGACCTCAGGTAATATTCCGACCAGCAAGAGGATGAGATAAATTTTCATGTGGTTTAATTGGAATTTCTCTCCGTTTCGCGCCGATTATTTTTTTTAGGGCTCTCCGGCTTTTCGATGGGATTTCCTTCTTCATCCACTTCCTCCTCTTCTTCATCAGGATCAATACCGATACCAAGTTGCAATATGAATATGGTGGATTTAGAGGTTGTTTCGCCAGGTAAAAACTCGGGGCTTTGTCGGTATACAGTCGCGGCAAGAGAATCCTCTTGATTATAACATTCTGTAAAACCATACTGCACCTTGATACCCATGCTGTCAAGAATGGCTTTTGCTGTAATAAAGTCTTTGCCAATTAAGTCAAGCACTTCTACTTGAATATCAACCCGTTGACCAACGATTAGGAGTACGGTGGAACCAATCGGAATTTTCACGCCTTCTTTAATCTCAGCACCTCGAAACAATTGCCGCATCACAGCACCGTTGGCTTCCTCCGATAATTCGTACTTAATCTCATACTTGAGCCCTCGGTTTTGAAGAATATCTTGAACAAAACGTAATGGGCGATCAACACATCCAGGCATTTCTACAAAATTGGTCGGCTTGGTAACGCGAAGGGATATCATACGGCCTGGCTTAACATATACCAAGGACAACGCAGTCGGCTGTGGGTTTTGGGCGACAATGGTACCTGCGGGTTTGGTTGGATCGTAAATTGAATCTAAAATCTGATACGCCAACCCCAAGTCCTCCAGGACCCCTTTCGCTTCTTCCGCATTCTTCCCGACCACGTTAGGTACCGCTATTTTCTCGCCGTGATTGGATGAAAACAATAAATAGCGCATTAACCCTAGAGTTAGCACAAGGTAAAATAAAACAATTAACCCTAATTGCTTCAAAAAGTACCTTGAAAAAATGAAGGAGCCTAATTTACGTATAACCGACATCTAGTAACAAATATAGGATTAAAAATTAGGACTAAAGGGATGGTTCTTGAAGAAATTTTCAATATGGTCCACGGCCTCTTCAACGGTATCTACGACCTTATATAAGGCTAAATCATCGGCGGAAATATTGGCCTCTTTGGTTAACATGGTTTCTGTAATCCATTGTAATAGGCCATTCCAATAGTCGCTTCCAAAGAGTACGATAGGTCGTTTTCGAATTTTTTTAGTTTGTATTAAGGTGATCGCCTCAAAAAACTCGTCCAAGGTTCCAAAGCCCCCAGGCATAATAACAAAGGCTTGCGAATACTTTACAAACACGACCTTTCGAACGAAAAAGTAATCAAATTCCAAATTATGCGCTTGGTCGATGTAGGGGTTGTGGTTTTGTTCGAAAGGAAGGTCAATATTTAATCCAACCGAAGGCCCCTTTCCTTCTTGGGCTCCAAGGTTCGCTGCCTCCATAATACCAGGACCTCCTCCAGAAATTATTCCGTATCCTTGCTCAGCTAGTTTTTTAGCTAATTGAGCAGCTAATTGATAGTAAGGATTTTCCTCTTTGGTCCGAGCTGAACCAAAGATAGATACACAAGGACCAATTTTTGCCATTCGATCATACGCTTCCACGAACTCGGACATGATTTTGAAAATTGACCAACTGTCATTGCTTTTTATTTCATTCCAATCTTTTCGGCTATGATCCATATACGTTTTTCTACAAAAATAGAATTTGCATGGAAATACGCCTGCTTTATTTTGTTAATTCATACCTTAGAAGATGAAACGTTGGGTCCTTACCATTGGAATGTGGTGCGCCTTATCCAATACTACCGTTGCACAAGATTCTTTGCGTTTCCGCAATCGTTGTACACACCTTGCGCTAACCGCTACCGCGGGGGCTTCATTAGTGGCCCTGCAACAAGTTTGGTATAAACCCTACCAAAACCAGCCTTTTCATTTTTATAACGATGGCTCTAATTGGATGCAAATGGATAAGGTAGGGCATGCTTTTACTAGCTATCTGTTAACGGATCGAATCCATCGAATCCATAGTTGGTCCTCGGGTAAACATCAACCATGGGTAGGAGCGGTATATGCCATGTCGTATTTAAGCGCATTAGAAATCATGGATGGCTTTAGTTCAGGTTGGGGGTTTTCTTGGAACGATGGCTTGGCCAATACCATGGGAGTGGCTTTCTCACTAGGACAAGAATGGCTTTGGCATAAGCAAAAAATTGTCCCAAAATTTTCTTTTTCTCGCACTCCGTACGCTGCGTTGAGGCCAGAAGTTCTTGGGCTTACGTATCCTCAACAACTGCTTAAAGATTACAATGGACAAACGTATTGGCTCTCTTTTCCCTTAGGGGATTTTTTTTCGGTTTCAAATAAATTTAATTGCTTATGCCTAAGCATTGGATATGGTTGCGAAGCGAAATTAGTAGGGGATGTAGATACTTGGCAAGGCTATACGGCCTTTCGGGAATTAGTTTTTTCCTTAGATATAGACCTTCGCAAATTGGCTCCACATAAACCGAGGTTACATCACGTTTTGTGTGCCTTGAATTGCATAAAAATTCCTTTTCCAAGTGTCGTTCTTTCGAAGGAACACAGACCTTTTCGGTGGGTTTATTTTTAAAAAAAAAAGGCTCCCGAAGGAGCCTTTAAAAAAACCTGATTTATCGTGTTACTGTTTTACAACCTTTTCAATATGGGTAAGGTTATTTAACGTAACTCGGAAGGTATATACGCCAGTGCTTAATGCGCTAAGGTCGAACTGCTGTCCGTTTTTCGCATTAGATACGCTTAGGATTAGTTTACCTTGAGCATCGTATACATTGGCTACCGCTCCTTCTGCTGCTGGCAATTCCAATGTAATGAAATCACTGGTTGGATTAGGATACAATCCAATGATCGCAGATTCTGGGAAGAATATTCCAACTTGGTCTACGATTAAACATTCAGAGGTATCGGAACATCCATTAGCGTTAGTTACAACTACAGCATAACTTCCATTCGCGGTGGCAACAAGGGAGTCATTGGTTGCATCGGCAATGATTTGACCTGTAGCACAATTAATCCACTGGTATGACATTCCTGCCGGAGTGGCTACTAAGGTAATCGGATCAGCCGCAACAGCCACAGCATTTGGTAATGCATTAACGGTTATAGTGACGTTATCGGTATTATCGCACCCGTTAGCTCCAGTACCCGTAACCGTATAGGTTGTTGTAGTCGATGGAGCGAAAGGAACACCGTCAATAATGTTGTTGTTCCATGCGTATGAAACAGCACCAGATGCATTAAGGGTAACAAAGTCGCCTGCACAAATGGTCTGGTCTAAGCCTGCATTAACTTGTGGTAATGCCATTCCCGTTACTACAACGGTATCGGTATTGGTACAACCATTCGCTCCAGTAGCCGTAGCAATGTAGGTGGTAGCTCCTGGATTCACACTGAAGGCAATGCCATCCAAGATACCATTGTTCCAAACTACGGTTCCATTTGATGTTGCAGTAAGCGTAGCATTCGATCCAGAACAAACCATTGCATCGATTCCCGCATTAACCGAAGGTAATCCTAAAATACTGATCGTAGCGGTATCGTTGGAAGCACCACACTGGTTAAAGGCAACATAAACAAACGTTACCGTAGATGGATCATTCAAGGCAGCGTTGTAAACAACGTTGGTGTTGGATACGTTAGGGGAGAAGGTACCTCCACCGTTCGTGCTTGACCAGAATCCACCAAAAGCTCCCGTTGTTGTAGCATTAAGTGCAACGTTTCCATTCGCACAAGCATTGGCACCACTAGTCAAGGATATACTTGGAGTGGTGTTAACCGTAACTTGTATGGAATCTTGGTTGGTACATCCATTGGCACCTGTACCAATAACGGTATACGTTTGGGTGGTGTTCGGGAAGAACGTTACACCTTGGAGTACGTTGTTATTCCATTGGTAGCTATTAGCACCCGTAGCCGTTACGGTTGCTCCCATACCAATACAAATAGCATAGTCTTGACCCGCATTAACGTTTGGTAACGGAAGGACTGTAACCGTAACCGTGTCAGAGTTTACACATCCGTTTACATCGGTACCTGTTACAATATAGTTGTTCGTTGTGGTTGGTGTGAAAGGTGTATTATTGATTACACCATTGTTCCAAACATAGGTACTAGCACCCGCACCGTTCAATACCACTGGAGTATTCAAACAAACCGTTTGATTGTTTCCTGCACTTACGTTAGGTAATGGATTTACTACAACATTTACCGTATCGTAATTGATACAACCGTTGTTATCCACACCCGTTACCACATAGT
>JBJTWF010000171.1:0-4279 GCA_046081565.1 Flavobacteriales bacterium
TATGCTTCTTTTCCGATCTGAAGAAATAATAGCATCATACAAAAGGTCCTTTTTACTGTTATTTCCAGTATACTCTTCGCCTTTTTTAAATGACCAAACCTTTAGTCCATCTTCCACATACAGCGGATTTACTTTGCAAATCACTTTGACATATAGCCAATTCGATGAATTCGCTGGAATAATCCCGGGAAGACCAATAGCTCCATAGGCATATTCGGATGGTAATTCAATTTTTGCGATATCCCCTACCCGTAATTTTTGAAATGCAATATCCCAGCCTTTAGTTTGCATGTTCAATCCTACCATGAACGGCGCAAAAGGAGTATTGCGGTTACCGTCGATAATTTTTCCATCCGGTAAAACCAATCGATAATCAATCATCACCATGTCCTCCTTCTTGAGAAGCGGAAATGTATTTGGGGACCGATATAGCCACTTAACTACAATGCCTTCTGGAAGTTTTTCACCCGATTTTAATAACGAATCGAACGAATAAAAAGCGTTGTTTTTGGAACCCTGCAGTTCGCGGAGTGACATTTTTCCATAGGATTGCCCTTTAGGTTTTTTAACGATAGGTGATGCAGGTTTTTTTGACCATTGGGATAAGAAAATCCACAACGTTAAAAGAATAACTAATCCTGTTAAAAGAAACCAAAGGCGTTTGTTTTTCATTTTGTAGCAAAAATTACATCCTCCAAGGAAAGGTCAATGAGTAGAATAGCTAACGGAGGGATTTTTCCCAAATCGCCCGCTAAACCATGAGCCAAATGATTGGGTAAAATTAACTTGGCTCGATCGCCTTTTCGCATGAGTTTCAAGGCTTCATTTAAACCGGATTCGTAATCGTTACGATCGATTTTAATTTCATCCAATCCTTCTTCCGTTTCATAACAAACGGTCCCATCTTCCATTACTTGAATTTTCAGCGAAACGAAAGCCACATCTTCCGCTTTACAAAGCGGTTCCGTTGACAGCCCTTTCTTATAAATAAAATATCGAAGTCCCGATGGGGTAACGGATATTTTATAGTCTTTTCGGTGTTCCAAGAACGCCGCGATTTTTAGTTGCTCTCTTTCATTGATTTCTTGGTTGTAGGAAATAGAGTTCCCATCGCTCCAGGCTTTCTTCGGTTTTGGATTATCTTTTTTTGGGGCAACCTTGGAGGTACATGCATTCAACAGCAAGGACAGGACAAAGCAACTCATTAAAGAAATGTACCTTTTCATGAGGCAAACAATTCGTGGTAGGTAGAAAGCAACAGGGCTACCGTTTCTTCCATTCCAATTTTGGTTCTTCCTCCTGCGGCATAGCGATGCCCTCCCCCATTGAAATAACGTTGAGCATATTCATTGACGTAACAGGTATTTTTTGATCGAAAAGAAAGTTTGATGTCCCCGCCTTTCTCTGACAACAACACGCCCGCCTGAATTCCATCGATACCGAGCATCACGTTAACTAATCCTTCCGTATCTCCAGGCTGATAGTTAAATCGGTTCAACTCTTCTTCTGTCAGAGTGATGTAAGCAAAGGGAAAAGAAGAAGACAATACCAACTTTTGGGAGACAGCATACCCTCGCAATTGAAGTTGGTCCATAGACTGATGGTCAAATACCTGTTCATGAATCTCAAAAGGACGAATGCCATATCCGATGAGTTTGGAGATAACGCTATGGGTTTCACTCGTAACGGAAGGATATCGGAAAGAACCCGTGTCCGTCATCATTCCCAAATAAAGTGCCCTTGCCGCTACTAAATCAATCGCATAATCCAAATGCATACTTTCCAAGGTTTCATATACCAATTGACAGGTAGAGGTATTCTCGGTATCCGATAGCAAGACGTCCGCAAAGTTATCTGGGTTTTGGTGATGATCAATCATTACTTTTTTTCCTTGGAAAGAATCTAAAAGCGGCCTTAACGCTTCCCCTACCCTGGAAGTTGTATTAAAATCCAAGGCAAATAACACCGTAGCGCCATCCATGACGGATTCACATTCCGTAGGTTTCTCATTGTAAAAATAACATGTTACTTCTGATAGAAAAGGGAGCAAAACCGCTGACGGTGGATCGGGCAAAACGATAACTACTTCTTTCGTTAGATTCGTCAGAACCCGAGCTAGGCCCGTAGCGCTTCCTACCGCATCACCATCCGGTGACTGATGAGATACAATTACAAATTTTGAATGATTCGTTATAAGTTCTTTGACAGAAGACGTTCCGATCGACATGCGTTAAAATTACTCCTTTTTCTGCATTTGGGCGTCCTCTTTTGCGTCTTTCTCCATGATTTTAGGCGCATCCTTTTGTCCTTGCAAATTATCAAGAAGATCTTCAATCTGAGACATTGAAAGACTCTTCGCTATTATTTTTTTGTCTTTGTCTAAGATAAAAACTTTGGGCGTAGAGTAAATATCATAGGTTGTTTGGTAATTTAGGGACTCCAACGTCGTTGGTTTTCCTTTTTCACCAGGATACAAGGGAACAAGCAATTCCGGTTTTTCTTTAGCCACTTGGTAAAGTTTATCCGTCACAGCCACGTTAATAAAATCTAAATTGTGGTCCTTTATGAATTTCTTCCAAGCCTCAAAGTCTTTTCCGATGGCCTTACCCACGGCATAGACCTCAACGCCGCGCTGTTTCATTTTTTTAGTATACAATTCCGCAAGTTTGGGCGTGATGGTTTTACAATGACCACATTCTGGATCCCAAAAATATAGAATGGTATACTCTGCTTTTAACGCATGAAGATTAACCCATTGTTCATCGCTTGGATCTTTCAATATTAAATTGGGGGCCTTCTCTCCTAAACAGATGGCTAATTTTTTATCCAAATCCTTGCAAAGTTCTTCATACTTCGATTCTTCAACCCAGAACGATGGGTGTTTTCCTTCCGCATTTTTGGTGCAAAAATATCGGTCCAACATATGGTAGTATACCTTATCCATCCCCATTTGCTGACTTTTTCCAAACGTTTGAGCAATCCAACCCACACAATATTCAAAGGTTCTGGACTTCGGGTTAAGGTTGTCGCAAAACTGAAATGCATGATAAATCACCGTATCCCAGTGTTGAATCATCATGTTTTTGCTAAAGTAGTATTCCAATTTATTGTGAAAGATAGGATTGTTTACCAACCGTTCGTCCTGTAAATCCGTGTTATCCCAATAATGGGCTCTAAAATAGTTGAACTGAAAACTAGAATCGATTACGTTGCCATTAGCATCTACTGGCGCGTCAGGAATAACAATGTCCAAGGACATTTTAACGATTTTGGAAACAAGGGTATTGGGATATTTTGCGATTAACTCCTTTTGGTAGGCCAATACTTCTTTGTTTATAGCATCAATTTTTTCTGAATATTCTTTGTATTCCTGGTCACCGTTTTTAAATTTGTTGCGCTCCTCACCCAGTTTTCCGGCTGCTGTTTTTTTCTCCGTAATGTAATTTACATAGGGAATGAAAACCTTGTTTTCTTCTGATTTTTTGACCATTAAGTTTCTAGTGTATTCCCCTCCGTTACTACCGGAAGTTTCAAGGGATGTCTCCTCTCGATTGAAAATAAACTCGAAATATTGCTGACCAGGCAATAACAACCCGAGAATTCCTGGCTTTTGCTTTGCACCATCGAAAATAACTTCTCCTTTACTTATTTTCGCCGTGTCCGCGTAGTAAAGACCTTTTCCGAAATATTTAATCAAATGTACCGTCGTGTCTTTTTGACCCAACACTTTTATTCTGATTTTTTGAGCTGAAACACCAATAGAAAACAGACACAAAACAAAGAAAAAACTGATCTTTTGATTCATAGGGATTAGTTTAAAATGTAACGAAGGTAAAAATCCGATTATTTTCTACCCATTCCATGCTCATTAACAAAAAATTAACCACAACAAAAATACATACTTTAGCCTTATCTCGGCTTCAGTTTAACGTTTGTACGATCGTATCAAGCCTTTCGGAGGTAGTAACAGAGCGTATCCAATGCATGTCCTTATATTTTTTCATCCATGTGCTTTGTCGCTTCGCGTAATTTCTAGTATTTTTTTTAACGTTATCAACCACGTCGTTGTACCCTACTTTTCCTTGAAAATAGGGTATCCATTCTTGATAACCGACCGTTCGAAAAACTTCGTGATTCCAAAACGGTTCTAGCTGCCGAACCTCCTGTTCAAGCCCTGCTAAAATCATTTGATCTACGCGTTGATTTATCCTTTCGTAAAGGATTTCACGGTCCATCTGAAGGCCAAAACGCACATAATTAAACCGGGGAGACTTCGTTG
>JBJTWF010000172.1:0-4025 GCA_046081565.1 Flavobacteriales bacterium
GGTCGCTTAGATTTAGTTAAACTTTTAAATTTTAAATTATGAAAAAAGTACTATTAGGATTAGGGTTAGTGATTTCAGGATCATTAATGGCTCAAAAGCCAGCAAGCGATGCAAGTAAATTCTCGTTAGAGGGCTTGATTAATTACAATGCAAACGACGGCATGAATTGGACTGCGCCTTCATTACGCCTACGTTACTTTGTAAACGATAACATTGCTGCACGTGTTCAATTTGGATTTGGTGATGGTTCTCCTATGCCAAGTAATGAGTCTTATACTTTGTATGAAAACATGGATGGTACGGGAGCCACAGGAACCGTGGATATTAACCGTGGATCATGGAATTCCCAAATTGGAGCAGAATATCATTTAACAGGAAATGATAAAATGTCTCCTTATTTCTTTGGTGGATTATTGTATGGCAAAGGAAGTTATGAGGAAAGTTGGGCCAATGCTAGTCAAGACCCAGCAAGCGGTGATTACGCCTACGATGCAACTTATAAGACGGCAGGAATCACTGCAGGTTCTAGCTCTTTTGGTTGGACATTAGGTGCTGGATTAGATTACTACGTAGCGGAAAACCTTTACTTAGGGTTAGAAATGGGATTACAATCAGCAAGTGTTAAGTATACCGATGTAACTACAGATATTACGTTTGCAGATAATACAACCATGAAGCTTGTGGACGGTCCTTCTAAACTTGGATTCACAAGCTTAGGGGCTGCACATGGAAGCATCCGTATCGGTTGGAGATTCTAATGAACCATTTGATTGGTAAAAGGGGAGCAAAGCGCTCCCCTTTTTTTGTGAAGTAAACCTAAAAATGATTACTTGCATTTCTTTACCTTTGTCTTATGAAATGGTTTACTTTATTTTTATTCCCTGTTCTATTGGGTTCCTGCGTGACAACCAACTATGTCACCAACATTATCCCGATCACCCAAAAGCACCATACCATCGCCGTATTACCGCCCAAAACCACGATAGAGCGAAAGGTTTGGATGTCCGATGACCGTTACAACGAATTGACCATTCAAAAACAATTGATGCTTCAAGAACACTTGGTTAGGTCGTTAAACCGAAGAATAAACGAAGGGAAATGCTTTGTCGAGGTGTTGGACGTTCAAGCTACTAATGATATCGCCCTACCCGAGGGATACCATGAAAACCGGATTTCTGCAAAAGAATTATGTCGTGCGTTAAAAGTCGATGCCGTGGTTGAATCGACCATTCAAATTCTCGAACCAGTTTCTGAAATGACCGCTATTTTTTTTCAACAAACCACAGGAACCACCCTTATTACCAATTCCATTACCCTGACCGCCTCCTTGGTGGACAGCCTTTCCAATGCCCCGCTTTGGACCTTGAATACCGCGAAATTTGGTACGCTAGGGTCCATTAAAAAAGCCATGCAAGCAAAAGTGATTCGTAGAACGACCAGAAATACGCCCTACAACATAAAGAAAAATCCATATCGAAGGTTGTATCTTGAATACATCAAGGGCGATGAAATCGAAAAGGAAAATCAGGAAGCGCCCATGCGGTTAAGGTAACGGAAGTGGTTTGTTACAGCTTCAAATAAGGTTTCGTAACAATGGTACGGGTAGCCAAACGCTTCCGCCGTTTCTTTGACCAACGGTGCAATTTTTTCATAATGTACATGGGATATATCGGGAAAGAGGTGATGCTCAATTTGATGGTTCAAACCGCCGAGTATCGACGTTAACCACGTGCTTTTTATCGCAAAATTATGGGTCGTTTCCAATTGGAAAAGGTGCCAATTTTGTTGGGTTGATGCGTGCTGCTCCACCCCAAATTGTACGTTGTTCGTAACATGTGCCAATTGAAAAACAAGGGTCATAAACATGCCTCCAACCGTGAGCATAAGCATATACTTAAGCAGTACTTCCAACCCAGATAATCCAAAATAAAGCGGGATACCAAGAAACACAAGGTGAAAAAACGTCTTTTTCAAAAATAGGTGTAAAAACAGGAGTGGTGCTTCCTTGGCAGATAACCATCCTTGCCTACGATACTGAAGTACTTTTAAAAAATCCTTAATAGTCAACCATTCAAATAGCAGCAGACCGTACAATAGGGGGGCATAGTAGGCCTGAAATCGATGAAACCATCGTTTTTTTTGTGTTGGTGAAAACCTAAAAAAGTAACGCGGGTTGATGTCTTGATCGATGCCATCGATGTTGGTGTAATTGTGGTGAATGAGGTCGTGTTCTATATGCCAAATACGCGACTCAGCCCCAATGAAAAGAATAGGTATTTCAAGCAAAACCTTAACCCAGCGATGTTCGGAATAGCTTCCATGAACTTTATCGTGTAGGACATTCATACCCAATAACCCCAAAAGGATTCCCATGATTCCCCATCCCATCCATGCAAGCGGAGCCGGAATCCATGGACAAAACACCAAAATAAGATATAATCCGAGGTATGAACCAAACAACATTAAGGTTTTTACATGTACCTTACCCGTGGCATAACGTTGGAGTTTATGCTTTGAAAAATAGGCATTTACGCGTTTGCGGACCGTCTGTTCGAAGGTACCCGCTGCGTTGGGATTGAAGGCGTTATATGCTAAATTTTCTTGCATTGTGAGCAACGAACACCCAAAAATAACACTATTTTCAACCCGTGATTCGTCGTCGTTTTTTCATTCCGTTTTGGCCTTTGATCAACGTGTGGTATTTCGCCCTTACCGCTCGAGGTATTTCCCTTAATCGACTTCCATTTTTTCTGGTTATAAACCTATACATGCTCCTTACGGAACCGTTGAGGTGGCTTACCTTACTGCTCCATGTACGCTTCGTATTTTCGAAGCCAAAAGGTAATAATCCAATTTTTATCATCGGTCATTGGCGAAGTGGAACCAGTTACCTACAGGATTTATTGGCGATGGATTCGAGGTTTCATTACCTTTCCTTGTATCGTATGGTTTCGGTCAATCACTTTAGGCTGACAGAATCCTGTTTCGGTAACATCCTTTCGGCTTGCATCAAACGGATGAACGTGAATTATCCACTACAACGGAATACAAAACTGGATCTCTCTTTTTCGGGTGAACTGGATGTGTCTCTATTGTTTTTGGGGAGTCCATATGCCTATACTTGGGCTCATCTTTTTCCGAGAAAATTTGACGATTTGCTTCAAAATACCCTGTGGGATACAACCCAAAAAGCTTGGTTAAAAGACTATTTATTGGTGATGCATTCCTTGCAATCTCAACGCCCTAATGCGCGATTAATATTGAAATCTCCTGGCGACACGGCTCGGTTGGAAGCCCTGTATTTAGCTTTTCCCAAGGCACAATTTATCTATCTGCATCGATCGGAAAACGATTCTTTACACTCCACGGCCTATCTTTGGCAACAGATAGAGCGTTACTATGGGTTCCAACGCTGGGAAAATCCGAACCGTTCGGTTAGAGAAACATATCATGCATTACTTCAGGCCTATCGCACCCAAAAGTCCTGCATCCCGCCTGAACAACGTATAGAGATTCCTTTTGAAGCCTTACACGATCATCCCATTTCCACCCTAGAAAAAATATACCAGCATTTTGATCTTGGCGAACTTCCAGCGCCACTCTTGAATCGATTGCATGAAAGCCAAGGGAAACACAAGGCACAAACCTACCCTAAACCCTTTCCCGTTTCTTAAAATGCATCATTACGGGTCCGTCAGGTCGAAGCAACATCATAGATTTAATACCTACGCCAGAGGAATTTACCAACGAGAAGTCATAATCCCGAACCAAGGTTGATACGACCAATAAAATTTGCATCAAGGCCATGTTTTGCCCAATACACACCCTAGGACCTCCACCAAACGGAATAAAGGAAAAAGGATGTTGTTTTTCTACAAAGCGATCTGGATTAAACACGTCCGGATTGGGCCAATAGGCCTCATTGTGATGTGCGCCATAAATATATGGGATCACGGTGGTTCCTGCTGGTATTTTAAAATCTCCGTACACATCGTCTTTAATCAGATCGGAAGAGCACACGTCTG
>JBJTWF010000173.1:0-2781 GCA_046081565.1 Flavobacteriales bacterium
CATCACTGCCGGTCACATCATTGTACTTGCCTTGGTGTCTATTATTTTTATTAATAAATCAGAGGCATGGGGCGCTTTATCTGTTCCTATGGCGCTGTTTATTTCCGTGTTGGAGATTTTAGTGGCGTTTTTGCAGGCGTATCTTTTCTCTATGTTGTCGGCGCTATTTATTGGTGCGGCAGTAGAGGAGGATCACCATTAATTTGTAATTTTTAAAACCATATACAATGACAGGAATGTTTGGTAGTGTTGCGGCGATAGGTGCAGGTTTAGCTGTAGTTGGCGCAGGAATCGGAATCGGAAGAATCGGTGGTTCTGCCGTGGAGGGTGTTGCCCGAAACCCAGAAGCAGCTGGAAAGATTCAAACCGTTATGCTAATTATGGCGGCCCTTATTGAAGGGATTGCGCTTTTTGGTGTAGTGGTAGGTTTCCTTGGAGCGAAAGCTTAATTGTTTTTTGCCCCTGCGGTTGGCAGGGGCTTTTTGGTTTTATTTTAAAAAGATGCTATGGAATTGATTACCCCGAGTTACGGACTCCTTTTTTGGACAGGAATTACCTTTTGTTTACTCCTGCTCATTTTGGCAAAATTCGTTTGGAAACCTGTTTTGAATGCCGTGAATGCACGCAGTCAGAAAATTGATGAAGCCTTGTTGGAAGCGGAAAAGGCCCGTAAAGAAATGCAGGCCTTGCATGCGGAAAACGAGAGAATTCTTAAAGAAGCCAAGGCCCAGCGAGATGAGATACTTAAAGAAGCGAAAGAAGCAGCAACGCGCTTAGTGGAGGAGGCTAGAGATAAGGCAAAAACCGAAGGGATTAAGTTAATTGAGGCAGCAAAGCATGCCATTGACAACGAACGTCACGCGGCGGTTTCGGAAATGAAAAGCCAGATTGCTGCATTCTCCATTGAGATTGCAGAGCATTTAGTAAAAGACGTGTTGTCTAACGATGCCAAACAAAAGCAATTAACCACGAAGATGGTGGGTGAATTAAAATTAAATTAAGCATGGCCTCTAATAAATCTGCCGTTCGGTACGCCAAAGCGTTATTGGAATTAGCCATTGAGAAAAATTGTGTCGAAGCGGTTGAAAACGATTTATCACGCTTTTTAAAAAGCATTAAGGAATCCAATGACCTTCGGGTTTTTATAGACTCCCCTGTGGTTCGGAACGAAAAAAAGATCAAGGTTTTCGATTTGGTGTTTACCGATTTCAATCCCATGACCATTCAATTTTTCAGGTTGGTTACCAAAAACGGTCGAGAACATTTATTAGACGATATCGCCAAGCGGTTTAATCAGTTACTAAAGGCCAAACGAGGAATCGTTACGGGTACCCTGACCAGTGCAAAGCCTTTGGATGAACAAACAAAAGCCGCCATTTTAGATAAAATAAAAGGGTCCTTTGAGGGCACCCTTGAATTAGAGGAAGCAGTAAACGAGTCCTTAATTGGAGGATTTGTGGTTCGCATAGGCGATAAGCAAATGGATGCATCCGTTCAAGCCTCTCTTTCCAAGTTAAGACAGAATTTAGTTAAATAAGAAAATAAATATAATCAGTAATGGCAGATTTAAAACCAGCAGAAATTTCAGCAATCCTTCGGGAACAATTATCCGGTGTTAAAACAGAGGCAGAACTACAAGAAGTGGGTACCGTACTACAGGTCGGAGATGGAATTGCCCGCATCTTTGGTCTAAACGGGGTACAATACGGTGAATTAATTGAGTTTGATGGAGGTATGCGAGGCATCGCGTTAAACCTCGAGGAAGATAATGTTGGGGCGGTACTTTTGGGTAGATCCTCAGCGGTTAAGGAAGGCGATACCGTTAAGCGACTCGGAAGAATTGCTTCTGTACAAGTCGGTGACGGAATGGTGGGACGGGTAGTGGATACCCTTGGAAATCCTATCGATGGTAAAGGCCCTATCGCTGGAGAATTGTATGAAATGCCCATTGAGCGTAAAGCACCAGGGGTAATTTTTCGTCAACCCGTAAACGAACCCCTACAAACGGGAATAAAAGCCGTTGATGCTATGATTCCAATAGGCCGTGGTCAGCGAGAGTTGATCATTGGAGACCGTCAGACCGGAAAAACGACTGTTGCGATCGATACCATCATAAACCAACGCGAATTTTACGATCGTGGAGAAACGGTTTTTTGTATTTACGTAGCGATTGGTCAAAAAGGATCTACGGTTGCTGGAATTGTCAAGAAGTTAGAAGACGCTGGGGCGATGGCCTACACAGTTGTTGTTGCCGCTAATGCCTCAGATCCCGCGCCGATGGAGTTTTATGCCCCAATGACGGGTGCCGCGATCGGAGAATATTTTAGGGATTGCGGTAAGCCAGCGCTCATTGTTTATGATGATTTATCCAAGCAGGCTGTGGCGTATCGTGAGGTGTCTCTTCTTCTGCGCCGTCCTCCAGGTCGCGAGGCCTATCCTGGCGATGTATTTTACCTTCACTCAAGGCTTTTAGAGCGTGCAGCAAAAATCATTAATGATGATACGATTGCCGCTCAAATGAACGACCTACCCGAATCTTTGAAAGGAAAAGTAAAAGGTGGGGGTTCATTAACCGCATTGCCAATTATCGAGACTCAGGCGGGAGACGTTTCGGCTTATATTCCTACCAATGTGATTTCGATTACCGATGGCCAGATTTTCCTTGAGTCCGATTTATTCAACTCGGGTGTCCGTCCTGCGATTAACGTTGGAATCTCGGTATCAAGGGTAGGGGGATCAGCCCAAATTAAATCCATGAAAAAAGTAGCGGGTACCTTGAAA
>JBJTWF010000174.1:0-11016 GCA_046081565.1 Flavobacteriales bacterium
CTTGCGCCACCAGCACTACCAGCACAGCCGCCATCAGTAATGTGCAATATATATGTACATGTCACAGAGTAGCTATAGTATAAGGTTGACTATCTTTTCACATGTTATATGGCACTCAGAGGACTTGCGCACGGTAAGCTAACTACGCGGGAACATAAGATACGCTAAAGCTTAAAGTTGATCAAATTATTAATCCTAATCGAAAAAAGTGGGAGGCTGCATACCAAGCTTTTGCTTCAGGGAAAAAGGCTGGGTTTGATTCTTTATTAGCGGATGCTGAAATTAAAGGCGGGCTATGTGATAAGATACAAGAATCAATAGATAAAACCCTAACGGCGATTGATCAAAAAATAGCGCGACTACCCAGCGGATCTTCCGAGCAAGAGCGTTTAAAATTACTTGCCTCTAAGGCGTCCTTGGAACAGGATAAAGCGAACATAGATTCCAGTGTTTATGCCTATGCCCAAAAGAAGGAAACGGCCAAAATGCTCCGATCTGTTATTGACTCACGTTATTTGGACGTCACCTTTACGGGGCTGTCTGTTGTCGTCGCTGAAGGCACAAAATACCTGTTTATTAACTTATTACAAAGTTTGGTTTTTGCCATATTGTCCATTGCGCTTTTGATGGCCGTTTTATTCCGATCCATTAAAATCATTGTGATTTCGATGATTCCGAACATCATCCCTTTACTCATTACTGCGGGAATCATGGGATACTTTAAAATCCCCCTCAAACCTTCAACTCTTTTGGTCTTTGGTATTGCATTAGGCATAACGGTGGATAATGCCATCCTCTTTCTGGCGAAATACCGACAAGAACTGAAGCTTCAGTCTCACAATATGCATTTTGCGATTTTAAAAGCGCTTAGGGAAACTGGCCTAGGTATTTTTTACACCTCCGTTATTCTCTTCTTTGGATTCATCATGTTTGTTTTCTCAAAATTCGGAGGAACCAAAGGTCTTGGTCTACTGGTTTCAATTACTATTTTAGTCGGAATGGCCACGAATTTACTGATCCTTCCAGCGTTGTTGTTATCCCTGCAAAAAAAGGCCTTGTCTAAAAGTTTTGAAGATCCCTACTTCGAAATTTATGATGAGGAAAGCGATTATGATCCGGACAAGATTGTGGTTGAAATTAAAGATTAACGAAGCAGTATTTTTAGCGCTTCTTTAATTTCTGTACTCTCCTTGTTTTGAACCTTATACACACCGTCCCGTTCCCACAATTGTCTTGCATACTCTTCTTTTAGTCGCCGTTTCAAGTCCGAAAAAGACGCCTGTTTTTCTTCTGCGGTGGAACTAATTCCATACACGGTATTTACATAAGCCAACAGCCGAGTGATTTCTTTTTCACCAATGGAATAGGAAATCAAGTCATTCACCGATTTCCATTGGCTTCGATTGCGTTGTAAATCGTCAAACACAAATGCACTTATTGCTTCTGAAAAATACAAACGTGTCATCAACGCACTTGGGTTCATCTTTTCCAGCGGGATGAAGAGGTCTGGAATAACACCCCCACCTCCGTAAACTGTTCTACCGTTCTTTGTTTTATGCTTTAAGGTTTTATCGATAAACATCGAGTCCTTATAATAAAGCTCCCCTCGTTTTAACCGCGCCTCATGTTCATTGGTATAGTCTGTCATATTGCCATTGAATGCTTTTTGTATGCATCGTCCCGACGGGGTATAATACCTAGCAATGGTCAGTCGAAGGGTGCTGCCATCCGAAAGCCGTTGTTCTTCCTGAACAAGGCCTTTACCAAACGTTCTTCTTCCAAGCAATGTACCTCGGTCGTTGTCTTGAATGGCTCCTGCAACAATTTCAGAGGCGGAAGCCGAGTTTTCATCCATTAACACCACAAGCTTTATGTTCTCCAACATACCTATTTCTTTGGTGGCCTTTACCGTCTCATTAATCCGTTTTCCTTTGGTGCTCACAATGGTTTCTCCCGCTGGTAAAAATTCATCGGCTACTTTAATGGCGTCGTTCATTATACCCCCTGGATTTCCTCTAAGGTCAAGAATCAACCCCTTCATGCCTTGAGATAAAAGCTTCATAGCCATGAGTTGAAACTCCTCGTGCGTTTTCAAAGAAAATTGCTCGATTTTAATGTACCCAATGGACGCGTTAACCATATACCCAACGGGTACCGAATGCAATGGGATTTGATCCCGAGTAATGGTAAACGTAACCTTTTTTGATCCTCTTTGTACGGTTAAGGACACCTCTGTACCTTCTTTTCCTTTTAATGCCGAAAGCACTTTGTCGTTGGTAATACTGGGGCCCGTAAAGGCCTTTGCATTAACCATTAAAATACGGTCTCCATCACGGATTCCGGCTCGATATGAGGGCCCTTCCCTCGTCGCTTGAATTACACAAACCGTATCCCTAATGATTTGAAAACGAATACCTACCCCCCCGAAACTTCCCTGAATTAGCTCTCCCTCTCGTTGCGCCTCCACTTTTGTTAAGTAAGAGGAATGAGGATCCATCGAATGGAGCATTTGGTTA
The DNA here is from genome assembly GCA_046081565.1 of Flavobacteriales bacterium. Classification (GTDB taxonomy): domain Bacteria; phylum Bacteroidota; class Bacteroidia; order Flavobacteriales_D; family Crocinitomicaceae; genus UBA952. The sequence continues at coordinate 2,517 of JBJTWF010000174.1, forward strand.
ATGGCCTGAGGAAGTAAGGTGTCCCAAGATACATGGTCTACGTATTTTTTATCCACCAAGGACAGGATTTCATCGAGTTTACGCAACCTTTCTGGAGGAATCTGGTTGGATAGAGAGGCCCCAAGAACGACCCCTAAAATTACCGCTAGCGCAAAAAGGATAGGAAGATAAAAGCGTTTATTCATGATTTATAGGGGTAAACAATAAATTTCTACACCCGCATCAGACAAAAATCGTAGACCACTAGTGTCTTTATAAGCCGTCTGATAAACAAGCCTTTTTATTCCGGCTTGAAGAATTAACTTACTACAATCTTTACAAGGTGAGTGGGTTAAATACAACGTTGCGCCTTGCATGTTGTTGGTTGATTTGGCCACTTTTAAAATCGCGTTCGCTTCTGCGTGTAAAACAAACCAATGGGTTTCGCCATGCTCATTCTCGCAAGCATTTGGAAATCCGGAAGGCGTTCCATTGTATCCATCGGAAATAATCATTCTATCTTTTACAATGATTGCCCCCACTTTTTTTCTTTGGCAATATGACAATTCCGCCCAACTGTTAGCAAGCCTCAAATACGCTTTGTCATAGCGCTCTTGTTTATCTTTGTTTATTGCTATTGGCATTAGACAAAAGTATACAAAGTTTAGTTAGCGTTCAAAACGAGACAAAGAGACGAGGGGGTCGAGCGATTCATTAAACAGTAGATGGCGCGTAAAGTGGTCCGCTAAGTAGGGCGCAGTCAAGTATCCTTTTGTTCCCAACCCATTAAATATAAACAGGTTCGGGTAGGTGGGATGAGCGCCTAAGATGGGTTTTCGGTCGGGAGTGGTTGGGCGAATCCCTACCACTTGGTCATACACCCTAAGAGGATCAGAAGAAATAGATTTAAAATCGTCAAGGAGTTTTTCTCGTGCTTCTTTCGTCGGCTCAAGGGTTTCATCTCCCCATTCAAAGGTTGCCCCCACCTTGAACCGTTTGTCGCCTTTGGGAATGGCGAAACACTTTCGATGGTATGAAGTATTGTCTCGGCCGTTGTCCCAGGATACTAAAAGCAGTTGCCCTTTGGTGGACTGAACAGGTAACCCGTTGAAAAAAGGCGATTCCGAATTTCGATAACCACAACAGAAGATTATTTTCTCGTACACATCCCCATCATACGATCCCTTTTCAGGATCAAAACGTGTAGGTAAAAAAAGCGCTTGAATGATTTCTACGTCTTGTTTTAAGATTTCCAATAGGGCTTTTCCGTCCACTGAAAAACCGGTAACTCGACCAGAGCCAAAGGGCCCGTAAGCAAGGTCTTCGGTGGCTGAGGGTAGGAGAAATGGAACAAATTCAGGAGAATTTAACCGTTCTTTCCATGTAGCCGCCTCTTGTTCTGAAGAAAAAATCCTTCGCAGCAAAAGCGGTTGAAAAAGGGGGGCCGCGGTTGTTTTTTGAATTGCCTCATAAAACGTTTTTGCGTAAGGATAAAACACATGGGCATTCCAGGACAACAAGGTTCTTCTAAACGAAATAGGATTTACTAACCCTGCCGCAATCACCGATGATTGATTTTTTCCGTCGTCAATTACGCGAACCGAAACCCCTTGTTTTTTAAGCGCTCTAGCCAAAAGCAAGCCCGAAAGCCCTCCCCCAATAATCAGGAATTTTCTTTGCATTCAACGGCCGAAGCTACAACAAAAAAAGATATTTTCAGCGAAGGGTGAACCTGTTTAATGGCGTTGGTAAGGGCCCGAATGGTGGCCCCTGTGGTTAGAACATCCTCTATAATCCCAAGGTGTGTGTAGCGTTTAATTTCTGGAGAAACCCAAAACGTGTTTTTCGTGTTTTCCATTCGTTCTCCTTTGTTTTTTCTGGTTTGACTTGCATTATTTACTACCTTGAAAACAAGTGAATTTAACCGCGGTTTTTGCAATGTATAACAAAGATGCCGTGCAATTAAATCACACTGATTGTATCCTCTTTTAAACCTTTTTTTTGGATGAATCGGAACGGGCATTAATCCTTCCGTGCTGCATATTTCCTGAGGAAACCGAGATAAAAAATAATTCGCGAAAAAGCTAGCTATATGAAAATTTCCTTGGTATTTTAACCCATGCAACAACGTTTGTATGGCGTTTTCTTTTTCGAAAAAAAATTGGACATAAACGGATGCCACATATTCATCTGAAATAAACAGTTGTTGGCCAACCTCTTTAATGGGTGAGTTCTTCAAGGATTCATTGCAAAAAACGCAACAACCGATCTCGCCATCAAGAAGCTCAAGACCACAATGTATGCAGAGGTCTGGAACAAGAAAATGAAAGACCGAAGAAAAAAATTTTCGAAATAAATTCATGGCTATGCATAGGTTTTATTGGAATTAAACAGCCCCCTGTTCATAAAGGATGTTGAACCCCCATTAAAAAAGTCGATGAAACCAAATACCTTTGTTTGGTTGAAAGGGAGTTGCTTTAAAGCTTTGGAAAGAACGATTAGAAACAAGGAGTCTTCGGTATTGATAACTTTTGTTTCTTGTTAATAAATCGCATAAAGTAACGTGGCTTTAGCTTACAGATTGTGGCTGTTGAAAACCAAGAGAAGTTGTTAATTTCTTTCCTTGTTTGGCGGTGTTTTTTTAACAAAATTTGTAAGCCTTTAAATGCTCGAAAAGTCGCGATGTTCGTGTCGTTTCTTGAGGGTAAAATTGAATTTTATTTTAAATCTGCGTTTAGCCCGTTGTGGGCCGTGGATTTCTTAACGCTAATAATTAAACGAGCAAATGGAGCCCATTTTACAAGAAAACAAAAACCGATTTGTACTTTTTCCGATAGAACACAACGATATCTGGTCTTTTTATAAAAAGGCTGAGGCTAGTTTTTGGACCGCCGAAGAAATTGATTTGTCGCAAGACTTATCGGATTGGGAAAACCGATTAACGGACAACGAGAAACATTTCATAAAACATGTTTTAGCGTTCTTTGCCGCTTCCGATGGAATCGTTAATGAAAACCTAGCAGAGAACTTTTTGTCTGAGGTGCAATATACGGAGGCCAAGTTTTTTTATGGATTTCAAGTGGCTATCGAAAACATTCATTCGGAAACGTACTCGTTGTTAATTGATACCTATATTAAGGACTCTAAAGAAAAAGCAGGATTATTTAATGCTATTGACACGCTTGAGTGTGTTCGTAAAAAAGCCGATTGGGCTCTTCGTTGGATCGAAAAGGGGAGCTTTGCTGAGCGCCTCGTGGCTTTTGCTGCCGTAGAGGGGATTTTCTTTTCCGGTTCTTTTTGTTCCATTTTTTGGCTCAAAAAAAGAGGGCTTATGCCCGGGTTGGCTTTTTCAAACGAATTGATTTCACGAGATGAGGGCTTACATTGTGATTTTGCTTGTCTTCTATATACCAAGCATCTTGTAAACCGACTACCCAAAAAACAGGTGGTTGAAATTATTAAGGATGCAGTAGAAATCGAAAAAGAATTTATTTTGGAAGCCTTACCTGTTAAACTCATCGGCATGAACAGCGATCTCATGAGTCAATATATTGAATTTGTTGCCGATCGTTTATTGCTCGAATTGGGCGCGGACAAGGTTTACCAGGCGTCCAACCCCTTTGATTTTATGGACATGATTAGTATTGAAGGAAAAACCAACTTCTTTGAGCGAAGGGTTGGGGAATATCAAAAGGCAAGCGTATTGTCGAGCAACGAAAGCCAACGGTTTATTTTGGATGAAGATTTTTAATGTTATAAAGGGTTATTATTATGTATGTAGTTAAGCGAGACGGACGAAAAGAGGTAATTAAATTTGATAAAATTACGGCCCGCATTATAAAAATGTGTTACGGATTAGATGCCATGGTGTCCCCAGAAGCGGTGGCCATGAAGGTGATCGAAGGGATTTTTGATGGCGTTACAACCACCGAGTTAGACAACCTTGCCGCAGAAGTGGCGGCAGCAAAAACAACCGAACACCCAGATTATGCGCTCTTAGCCTCGAGAATTGCTGTGTCAAACTTGCATAAAGAAACCAAAAAGTCTTTTTCGGAGGTAATGCACGATTTATACTACTACGTAGATCCTAAAACGGGTCTGTCTGCATCCTTACTTTCTGAGGAAGTTTATAAAATTGTAGAGAACAACAAAGACCTGCTGGATTCAAGCATCATCTACGACCGTGATTTTCGTTATGATTATTTTGGTTTTAAAACCTTGACGCGTTCCTATTTGATGAAATTAGAAGGGAATATCGCGGAAAGACCTCAACACATGCTCATGCGGGTTTCGTTGGGTATACACAAAAACGACCTGTCCTCTGCCATTAAAACGTATCATTTAATGTCTGAAGGATGGTTTACCCATGCAACCCCAACCCTTTTTAACTCTGGGACACCTAAGCCTCAAATGTCGTCATGCTTTTTGTTGGCGATGAAAGAAGATAGCATTTCAGGGATTTACGATACGCTTAAATCCTGCGCTCAAATTTCTCAGTCTGCAGGAGGAATCGGTTTATCTATACATCACATTAGGGCTACGGGATCCTACATCAAAGGAACCAATGGAACTTCGAACGGCATTGTTCCAATGCTCCGCGTTTTTAACGACACAGCCCGATATGTCGATCAAGGAGGCGGAAAAAGGAAGGGTTCCTTTGCGATATACATAGAACCGTGGCATGCGGACGTTTTTGACTTCCTTGACCTTAGAAAAAACCATGGAAAAGAAGAACAACGTGCACGGGATTTGTTTTATGCATTATGGATTCCAGATCTCTTTATGAAACGTGTCAAGGCAAATGAAAAATGGACCCTTATGTGTCCACATGAATGCCCGGGCCTATCGGATACCCATAGTGCCGAATTTGAGGAACTATATCTTAAATATGAGGCCGAAGGACGTGGCCGCAAAACCATCAGTGCGCAAGATTTGTGGTTTAAAATCCTAGAGTCACAAATCGAAACGGGAACGCCATACATGCTGTACAAGGATGCGGCAAATGCCAAATCAAACCAGCAAAACCTTGGCGTAATAAAATCCTCAAACCTCTGTACTGAGATCATAGAATATACCGCGCCAGATGAAATTGCTGTGTGTAATTTGGCCTCCATAGCGCTCACTAAATACGTTAACGAAGACTTATCGTTCGACCATGAAAAACTGTATGAAGTAACGTACCAAGCAACGCTTAACCTGAATAAAATCATAGACGAAAACTATTATCCTGTCGAAGAAGCGAAAAACTCTAATTTACGTCACCGTCCCATTGGGCTTGGTGTACAAGGACTTGCAGACGCTTTTATAATGATGGGCTTCCCTTTTGAGTCAAAGGAAGCAAGAACCCTGAACAAAGAAATTTTCGAAACCATTTACTTTGCCTCCATGACCGCGTCTAAAGACTTGGCGAAACAAGAAGGTCCTTATTCAACCTTCAAAGGATCTCCTGTGTCAAAAGGCATTTTCCAGTTCGATATGTGGGGAGTTGTTCCAAGTTCACGTTGGGATTGGAAAAAACTCAAACAAGAAGTTAAATCTGTTGGTGTGCGCAACTCCCTTCTGTTGGCACCGATGCCAACCGCTTCTACAGCACAAATTTTAGGAAATAACGAATGCTTTGAGCCGTACACTTCAAATATTTACACGCGAAGAGTATTGTCTGGAGAATTTATCATTGTAAACAAACACCTCCTCAAAGACCTAGTCAAAGAAGGCATCTGGGACAGTGAAATGAGGCAAAAAATTATGGCTGCTAACGGGTCCATACAGAACATCCCAGAAATTCCAAAACGGTTGAAAAATCTGTACAAAACGGCGTGGGAAATTTCCCAAAAAGCAATTATAGATCAAGCTGCGGATAGAGGAGCCTTTATTTGTCAAAGCCAATCCCTTAATATTTTCATGGAAAAAGCCAACTTCGGTAAGCTTACTTCTATGCATTTTTATGGTTGGGAGAAAGGACTTAAAACGGGAATGTATTATTTGCGAACCAAGGCCGCAACCGATGCTATCAAGTTCACGATTGATCGATCTGTTGTGGAGGAGCCCTCTAGCCAAGGTATAGAAGAACAACAAGCAGCCATCGCTTGTTCCCTCGAAAATCCTGAAAGCTGTGAAGCCTGTTCTGGATAGGTTTATTCTAGGGTTTCGAAATACTTAAAGAGCTCATACAAACAAGCCGAGGCCAGAGTTTTGCCTGAAGCCAAGTCAGCTGTGTTTTTATAGGTAGAAGACAACGTGCGCTTTTGGTCGAAATTAAACAGATACCCCCCTCGGTCATCTACAAAACCAAATCCGCGTATCGTTGATAAAAAGGCCCCTCCGCGAGTGTTGTTACTCAGTAAGTTTCTACTGTATTTAAAGGCCTCGGTTGGCCAAGAAAGTTGTGACAGCAAGGTGGTGGCAATGTCTGCCTGAGAGCCCACCTTATTTATTTTTCTTCCTCGGTATTCTGAATTAATTAATGGTCCAAAGAATAAACACGGAATGCGGTAAGAACTCAGATCCTGGGGGTAACTTGCCTTTGGAGTATTGTGTCCATGGTCTGAAACCAAAACGAACAGTGTGTTTTGATACCAGGATTGCTGCTGAGCTTTTGCGAAGAAGGAAGCCAAACAATGGTCCGCGTATCGTATGGCATTTAAATAGTCCGCTTCCTCACCCGAAAAATCATTAAACATTGAAGGACCATCGTATGGAAAATGGGTGCTTCCTGTAAATACGCAAGAGAAGAAGGGAGTGCTTTCCTTTTTTAAATCCCCTAAAAATTTAGTAAACAAATCTTCATCATAAAAATTCAGCTTGCCTTTGGGGAGGGCTTGATTAAAGTCATTTTCATCCTGTAATCGACTAAAATGATGTTCGGTTAAAAACCCTTTGATGTTGCCATACCTAAGGTCTCCACTAAACAAATACGTGTTATGATATCCTTTGTTAAAAAAAACATCGCTCAACGTCGTAATCCTTCTGTGTTTTTCTGGGTACAACGTAAGTGCTGTTTCGGGCAACCCTGTAAATCCCGATAGTATGGCTGCATTTCCAATTTCTGATGTGGTATTAGCGGCATATAATTGAGTAAAAAGAATTCCCTGCCTCGTCATGCTATCGAAAAACGGGGTGGCAGATTTTCCTGCGGTCAGGCAGCCCATTGCGTTTGCGCTCCACCCTTCCAAAATGATAAAGACAATATTCGGGGTTGCAACAGGTTTAATAACCGTAAGGTCTGAAGGGTAATGTTTATAAAAATCCAATACCCGCTTTTTATCGGCAGCCCCTAAGGTTTTTGGAATATGATTCGGTAAATCAGATTTTTTAAATAAAAAATAACTGTTTCCAAAATAATACGCCGAATTAACGGCGGCATCATTCGCTGCCACATGATTTGAAAAATAGGCGGCGTCAATGTTAATCGGTATTTGTTGAACGCCTCCTCTCATGAACAAGATAGAAAAACCGCTCAATAAAAGCGAAAAAGAACTCAAGGAAAGGATTCGAGTCAAGGGTGTTGTTTCAAATCCCGGGTGCTTAATCTTTTTGAACACCCCTTTTGCGAACAGTGCCGCAAATCCAAATTCAAGAAGAAAATAGCATATCGCGAGCAATAGGGCAACAGACCCTGAAGTTCTGGAAACTTCAGCTGGATTGGAAAGGTGCATAAATACGCGAGTGGATAATTTATGTCGCCATTCAGCATAAACACCGAGCTCAGCCACATGGATTAGGATAATAAAAAAGACCTCAACCCAAAACAAAACCCATAGGGCTGTGCGCAAAGGTTTTGAAGTAAGAAACGAAAAGAAAAAAACCACGCACCAAATAGGCAACATTAAGTACCCTATGGTAGAAAAATCCAACCGCAATCCATAAAAAAAAACACTAAGCGTGTCCACTATAGTAATCTTGGTAAAGAGTTTAAAATAAACCAAAACAAAAAGAAGCCGCTGAAAAAAGAACAGGGCCAACCAAAAAAGCACAATGGTTCCTGTTAGTTTTAACCAATAACGCAAATGATTCTTCATTTTTGTCAAAAGTAATGGTTATGTAAACATAATGTTCCATATAAATTGGTAGGGATTCTATTACCTTTGTAAAAACTAACTCTCTGTTTATTCCATGACACACGCTAAAACCATAAAATCGGCATTGCTTTCCGTTTATTACAAAGACCAATTAGAACCCTTGGTGCGCTATCTTGCAGAAAAAGGCGTTCAGCTTTTTTCAACTGGAGGAACACAACTATTTATAGAAAAATTAGGGGTTTCCGTGGTTTCGGTCTCTTCACGAACTCAATTTCCTGAAATCTTAGGTGGACGAGTGAAAACATTACACCCGACAGTATTTGGTGGCATCCTAAATCGCAGAGAAAATCTAAAAGATCAAGAAGAGGTCATTGCGCATGATATTCCATCGATTGATCTTGTGATAGTGGACTTATACCCCTTTGAGGAAACCGTTAAAAACACAACCAATGAAGAGGATATCATTGAAAAAATTGACATTGGAGGGGTCTCCCTTATTCGTG
>JBJTWF010000175.1:0-1112 GCA_046081565.1 Flavobacteriales bacterium
CTACGGAAAAACAGGAGTTTACTATTATTCGCTGGTGTTAGATGGCAAAGAAATCGCAAGGAAGCCTATGATTTTCGCCAATTAACGTTCCCACCTTCGTCAAGACTTCCTTAGAAAATCGGACCGGTTACATCCTTCAAAATTTCCAGCTGACTCGAATGTAAAGCAAATCCGAGGGTATCTCCGGGTGCAGAGGTAGTTGCCGAAGTTATTTTCTTACCATGCCCTTGATTCAATTTTTTCTTACCTTTAACCATGATCCTTCGCGTCGTACTGCCCGTCATATTCCTTTTGTTTTCGTGTAAACGGGATAAGATTGCCCAAAGGAATTATCAGACGGAAAACATTGTCATTATCGTAATGGACGGCGCCCGGTACAGCGAAACGTTTGGGGATACGAGCCATGCATACATTCCCCACCTTTGGAATAGCATGCGCGACAGCGGCGTAATTTTTACTGAATTTTACAACCAAGGCACCACGTTTACCATGAACGGACATGTTGCAATGACCACGGGTTTCTACCAAGAAATTCCCAACGATGGTACCATGCTGCCCAATTATCCCTCTTTGTTTCAATATTGGAATAAAAAAAATGATCCTTCGGGAGCCCAATCCTGGCTCATTTGCAGTAAAGACAAATTGGAAGTATTGGGAAATACCAACGATTATCGGTTCAAAAATCAATATTTGCCCTCCTCAGATTGTGGTAATGCAGGAAACGGCAGTGGATATCGTTCGGACAGCATCACCTTTCTCCGTGCCCTGTCTTGTTTGGAAAACCAAAAACCCAACTTGTTGTTGATCAATTTCAGGGAACCCGATTTTTCAGGTCATACAGGGAACTGGAATGCGTATGTAGAGGGCATTCAAAAAACGGATGCTTACGCTTTCCAGCTATGGCAGTACCTACAAACAGACCCGCATTACAAGGGAAAAACCACCTTTCTTTTTACAAATGATCACGGAAGACACGATTATGACTTTAAAAACCATGGAGATCAATGCCAAGGATGTAAACACCTTTTTCTGTACGCCGAAGGACCTGATTTTCGCAAGGGCGCGACCGTAAACCAACCCTATTCCCTGGTGGATCTTCACGCCACGTGTAA